>JALHFX010000009.1 GCA_022837595.1 Propionibacterium sp. | reverse complement strand
AATAGAGGACACATTAGCCGAGGTTAAGAACGTAACCGACCAATTGTTAGAGAACCCGATATTGATTGCCGAGGAAATGACCGCCGACGATATATTGTGTTTCTATGATATTAGAAAAAATAAGAATGAGGCACGGGGGGCGTCCTCTTATACCTACACATTCAAAGATGTAACGCCGGGCGAAATATATCAAGCGTCGGGAAAGATTGGCGGGGCTTCAATGGCTTTGTTTACGTTTTGGGATGCCGCCGGGAATGTAACCGGATATACCGGGATTGGTTCAACAGAACAACCGACATACACCGATTTACGTACAACGGTTCCGGCGGGTACAACGCAAATGGGCGTTGCGTGGTTGCCGTCTCAACCGCACAACCTTTACAAAGTAATGTTTGATTTCGGGGGCGAAATATCGGATTTGAACGCACGGTTGACGGAAATAGAACCAACCGTTGCAAAGAACAACGATATTATAACAGACATAACCGAAATAACGAGTAAAAACGTTTTCCCCGGCGATGTTATCGGCGGTTATGTAAATTCAACCGGAGGTTTTAGCGCCGTCGCAACGCAAGATTTGTACGCCGCAACCGATTTAATCCCGGTTAAGCCTAATACGTACTATTACATTTCAAATCGAAACGTAAACGGGACGGGAGGTACAACGAATATTCGTTGTTTGGACGAAAACAAAACCAACCCGACGAAAGTACGTGCGGCGGCAACCGGGGCAGAAATTTCAAGTTGGTACACACCGAACGCCGCCGGGACAGGTTCAACCGATAACGGGCAAATCCTTACGTCGCCAACAGCGGCATATCTGCAAATGAACCTAAAATTTAACTATCAAGGAAACCCGGATTATGCGAAATTGATGTTACAGGAGGTTGGCGATACTTACAACCCGTCGTTTGTGCCGTCCCCTTATCAACCATTTGCGGAGGAATACAAGGTTAAAAAATCAGCGTTGCCGGACGATATAGGCGGCGGAGGCAATACCGTTGGTACAATATCGTTGGGGAATACGCCGACATTCTTATTGTTCGGTGCGTCGCATGGCGAGGGGTACGGAAGCGTTAAGGATAAAGCGTTTATTTCCTATTTGTCCGCCCTGTTGGATTGGTCGGTTGAGAATTACAGCCGTTCGGGTTCCGATTATATCGAACATTTCAACAGTTTGATGATAGGGCAAAATATTTCAAACGTGTATCCCGGCGATATGGCGGGCGGCGTCGCTTTGGTTGTGTTAGGAGGCAATGAAGCCAATTATTACACAAATGGCGTTGACGGAAAGTATTTCAAGGCAAATATTATTCGTTGTTGTTCCGGGTTAAAATCGTTAGGTTATCGCCCAATTTTGGCAAGTTATTACGGCGATATGGGGCGACCGTGGGCGTTGGTTGTTCGTGAGGTTGCACGGGAATACGGATATATGTATTACGACATTAACGGGTACGGTTCCCGGTTCTATGCGCCATTATATCGCCCGTGGTGGTACAATGCGCATTACGCAACCCGAACCAACGGGCAACAATGGTATTCGTTTATGAAACTGTTGGCAGACATTGAACGACCGCAAACAGCGTTAAAGATATTCCGTAACCGTAACCCGTACACGCAAATTGGCGAATTATTGTTTGACAATAATTTTGAAAAGATGCGTTATTGGCGGGAATTAACGTTGCATCATGTACCGTTAAAATCCGGCTTTGAAAAATACGTTGACCGTTTGGATTTAACCGTATATACTGACACAGGCGGCAATACTGTTAATATCGGGGCGGTTGAGGGCGTACAAAGCGAATACAATGTTGCCCGCAAAGGCGGTACAATATCAATGGACGATACCGGATTGTTGCAATTTACATTCCCGGCGATTGGTAAGTATTTGAAAAACGTAAAATTCAAAATCGAAAGCGACGACACATTAGAGGTATATATACGAAAATATGTTGACTCAACGTTGCAAATCGGTTTGTCGGATGCGTCGGGGGCGTTTGGAATTACAACAGCCAACCCCAATATTGTAGTTGGCGACGTGTACACGGATAGCAATAACCCCGGCGTTAATTTTACAGTTGAACAATTTACGGGCGATGCCACATTGATAGCCAACCCGGATGCGGCATTTGATGCGCCGGGCAATACAACGGGAACATTAACGAGGGTATCCGGTACGGGTTCCGCTACATTGGAGTATAACACGTTGAGAACCGCACCGGGCGCAACCTATTTCGCCAACGCATTAAATAAATTGGGTAAATGGGAAGCCTTATCCGGGAACAATGGGGAATACGAATTGCAGGGTATGACGAATTATTTAGATTACGACCGTTGCGATTTGTTGGTTAAAAAATCCGGCGGAGGTGCGTTTGTCCTCAAAAACGTATCGGCGGAATATGAAGCAACGCAGTTGAAAGACGTTAAGCGATACGATACCGCCAAAATGTTAGGTTTGGTTGAGGGCGACGGGACGCAAGTATTAACGAAAACCACATTTGAGAACCCGCAAACCGATTGGGCGTTGCCTGTTGGTAAGGGCGTTGTTTGGGACGGTAAAGTTACATACACGGATGCCAACGGAGTACAACAGACCGGGAACCACATACCAACGTATTACGCAAGTCAAAAGGGCGTAACACAAATATTGCGGTTGGATGCGGGCGACGTTATACAACAGGCGTTGCCGACCATGCAAGGCGCAAGTTATGAGGTACAACGGTATAAGTTGAAATTGACAGCCCGTTATTACCCGACCGAGGCGTTGGATATTAACAGTTTGCCCGCCGATGTTAGGACGTCGCAAACCTTTGATTTCGCCCGTATCGACGTGCGATTTGTTCTAACGGGTAATAATTCATATTATACCCGTACATATTACGCCCCGTTGCAATGGGTCGAAATAGAGGACGAATTAGTATTTGATGCGCCTATTTCCGTGCCGAACCAAATACAAATTACGGCGGTTGATAACCGCACGGAATTTATGTTGTGCGAGATTGTCAAACAGTAACCAAAAACGGGGCGGGTTTTCCGCCCGCCCCTAACTTTATATTTATGGACGATATGGATAAACTTTTTAGTTGGGAACAATGGCGCATGATTTTCGCCACAACCGCAAGTCCGTTATTAGCATATTTGACCCCGACGGCTGGTTTTATGTACGCTTTGATAATTATGTTTTCGTTCAACATTTGGGCGGGAATGAGGGCGGACGGCGTGGCGATAAAGAATTGCAAACGCTTTTCGTTTAACAAGTTTAAGAACGCATTGGCGGAATTGCTGTTGTACGTTACGATTATACACGTAATTTATTCGGTTATGTTGCAATGTGGGGACAACGGGGCGGCAATGATTGTAATTAAATCGCTTACGTATGTGTTTATGTACGTATATTTGCAAAATGCTTTTCGGAACCTTATAAAAGCATACCCGAAAAAAATAGCATTGCGGATAATATACCACGTTATCCGTTTAGAATTTACACGGGCGTTGCCGTCTTATTGGCAACCAATAATCGAACGGTTCCAAAAAGAGAATGACAAAGAAATTATTAACGACGAAAACAAAGGAGGTCAAGAATGAAACCTATTGTTATTTTAGACAACGGACACGGCGAAGAAACAGCCGGGAAACGTTCCCCCGTATGGAGCGACGGGGCGCAATTGTTTGAATGGGAGTTTAACCGGGATATTGTACGCCGGATTGCCGCCCAATTGGACGATTTAGGGATTGGGTACGAAATATTAACCCCGGAAACAACGGACGTTACATTGGGCGAACGTTGCCGCCGTGCAAATGAGATTTACCGGAATTATAACGGTATGGCGTTTTTGGTATCCGTCCATGCCAACGCCGGGGGCGGTACGGGTTGGGAGGTTTACACGTCGCCCGGAGAAACCAAAGCGGATGCAATCGCAACCGTGTTCGCCGAGGAAGCGCAACGGGTATTCGTCCCGGACGGTTGGCGTATGCGTTTCGATTATTCGGACGGCGACCCGGATAAGGAAGCGGCGTTTTATATCCTTATGCACACGAATTGCCCGGCAATCCTAACGGAAAATTTTTTCATGGATACCGAAAAAGATTGTCGTTTTATTATGAGTGAAACCGGACGGCAACAAATCGCAGAAATGCACGTTGCCGCAATCAAAAGAGTTATTAACCTGTAAAATTTAAGATTATGACAAAGGCAGAAAAGAAAAAGTATTTAGAACAATTGGTTGCAAGTCAGGGCAACCAATCGGGTATAAGCATTTCCCCGCTATTGGATGCCATTATTGCCGATTGCGAGGACGTTTTTACGGTTACGGTTGAGGACAACCAAGAAGATACGAAAAACGTAACGAACCCACAGGCGGAAATAGACGCATTTATTGACGCCGTGAACGCCGACCCGTTGCACAACATACCGAAAGTATATATTTCGGGCGTTGTTATTTCCTTTTCTCAATTGGAAATTAACGAGGACGAAATTAACAGTACGGTTGAGTTCGTCGGCGGGCATTACGTTTTGACGTTGAGCAAAACGCCGGATAGTTCGTTAATCGTTTATACGGCAAACACATGAAAAAGTATTTGATTTGGGCGGCAATCATATTGGCGGTTGCCGCCGTCTTTTGGATACAGAACGCCAAGATTAAGAGATTAACGACCGAACGGGATAAATACCGGAGCAATACCGAAACGTTGTTGCAGGACGTCGAAAGATACCAAACGAAAGACAGTTTGAACGCCGTAACCGTTGGCGTCCTCAAATTGAGATTATCCGAGTTTGAGAAATACCGGGCGGATGATGCGGCGTTAATAAAATCGTTGCAGACAAAGAACCGGGATTTGCAAGCGGTTACGACCGCCCAATTGGAAACGATAAACGAATTACGGGGAACCGTCCGGGATAGTATCGTATATTTGCCCGGCGATACGACGACTGTTTTACGATGCGTTGATATAGTGGAACCGTGGTTTGAGTTGCACGGATGCGCAAAACCGGACGGCACGTTTACCGGAACGCATATAAACCGGGATAGTATATTGATTGCGGCGACGGTCAAGTATAAACGGTTTTTAGGGTTCTTATGGAAAACCCGGAAAGTAAAGAACCGGAAGATTGACGCCGTTAGCAAGAACCCGGCAACCCACATATTAGGTATTGAGTATATCGAAATAGAGGAATAACGGTTTTTTTTGTTCATAATCACGTTAAACGGGGATTGTAACCAAGTGTTGCAACCCCGTTTTTAATTTTACCCCTTTTTAGCCCCGTATTTCAATTATTTTGTTCCGGCGGGTAAATTGTGCGTCCAAGCAAATAAAGTGTCTTAAATCGAAAATTAGCCAAAAATAACTTTGCGGGATACCAAAAGAATAATTTTTTATGCGAAAACACGAAAATAAAAGAAAAATTCTTTGGTCGTTAAAATAAAAGCCCTATATTTGCACCATGTTAATACAACGACCGGGCGTTTTCCCGGAAACAGTAAAGAGCGATACAATGAACCCCGCAGACATTTACAAAGGTTTGGAATATACAACGAAAGAAATTAACCGTACTTTCAAAATCAAGGTAAACGGAATGTTCAACGGTAAAAAGATTAACACGTTGGTTGGCGTTTCCGGTTTGATTAAGTTAGTAGGCGTTGAAATGGCAAACAAATTATTGCGCCGTGCTTTCCGTTGTGTTAAGGATGCCGAACATTGTAAGTTGCGCCGAGGTTTGAAAATATCCTTTTATTATCATTAATCAATCCGACCGGGCGGGTTCCCGGAACCAAATAAATTTCAGTTATGGAAACAAAAAGAACACAGGCAACCGACATTGCCGAAATTGCAAGCAAATTAGACGGTAAGGTTAAATTTTCGTCAATCATTTACAGCCAACAAATGTTGTCCGAGAAATACCGGGAAACGGGCGTTAATGATATGTATTTTATCGGCAAAAAATTTGGGTTGTGGTTTTATACAAGTCGGGCGGCGTTGGATAGCCTTTGTTATCTGCAAAAAAAGGAGTTCCCGACGTGGGTATTGTGCGAAAATTCATTGAGTTTATACGAAATAAAGTAATAACCCGCCGGGGGTTCGTCCCCCGGCACAACAACAAATATTATGGCAAAGTACATTTTAAGTAAACAGGTAAAAGGCAAAAAGTATTTATACACAGTTAAGGACGAAAACGGCAACGTCGTTTCAACGAGAACGTCCGCCCGTGATTATGTGGCGTGTACTGCTGACGGTTCGTATTATTTCGGTCGGTTGGATTTAATCGGCAAAGGCGACCACGGCAAATACTTAAACCGAGCGGAGGCAATGTTGGCAAACCCGGAACGGGAATATAAAAAGATGATTGCGTATTGGGTTCCAAGTTATCGCAAACAATGGATTGCAGAAAATCCCGTTGAACAATGGATTGCCCGGAACGTTGAGGACGCAAAGGAGGAAAAGAAAAGGTTAAGCGCAATAGCATATTTACAGCCGGGGAAATAACCCCGGCTTTGCCTGTTATGGATATACAGTTGACAGAGGAACAACGGGAAATATTGAAAGGTCGTATTTGCCCGTATTGCCACGTTCCAACCGAGTATAAAAATAGTGTTGAGGTTTACGGCGTCGATTATGGAATGATTTATTATTGTCCCAAATGCCGGGCGTATGTTGGAGTTCATAAGGGAACCGACCGGGCAAAGGGGCGATTGGCGAACGCCGAATTACGCCGATGTAAAATTGAGGCACACCGCTATTTTGACGAATTGTATAAACGTGGCATAATGAAACGAACGGAGGCGTACAAATGGTTATCGGAACAATTAGGATTGCCCCCGGAATACACGCATATTGGAATGTTTAACCCGGAAACGTGCGCAAAGGTCGTGGACGTTTCAAAAAAGTATTTAGAAACCATGCGGTTTGCATTAAGACGACAGGATAAAATAAAGGCGGCATTTGAGCCGAACGGGGACGAAACGTTGACCCGTATAAAAGAGAGTTTAACCCGGTATTTCGCCGCCGACCGTTCGGAGTTCCCGGAGGGGTTACGAGATATTGAGGACGATTTTAACCAATTGCCGGGGGAGCCGTACCCGACCATTGCAGTAAACGACGTTGGTAACGATAGCCGTATGATTGAATTTTATGTTATCGGAAAACAATACGACGTTTACCGATTGGCGTTTAAGGGTTTTACAAAGTGTTGAGATATGGAAAGCATTATTATTGAGGAAATGCGGGCGTTCTTACGTTTAGATTTGAACCCCCGCCAACATAAATATTTTACGGATACAATCGACGTTGCAAAACGTGTTGAGGTTGTCCCGGTATCGGAGGTATTCGACGAACGGGAAATTGAATTGATACGCCGGATTATCCGACCGGAAAAACAAGCGTGTTACAGAAATGCGCATTTGCTGACGTTATTATTTCCCGACCGGGTACGATATTGCGAGGGCAAAACGCTTGCGATAATACCGATAGACCATGCGTTTAACCGGGTCGGCGACAAATACGTTGATATTACCTTTGAAATGGCGTTAAAAGACGACGGATTTACGGGGTATGAATATGTTGTATTCGGGGAATATCCGGCGGGCATTATTGAAACGATAACCGGACAAACCGGGTATTATGGGGAAATATACCGATTTTGTTATTGTGCGGAACAAATGGCGTTGGAAAAGATACCCCCGGCAATCCCAAAAGGAACAACCGGGGGCGGTACGCAGTAACCGAGAGCGATATTTAGGTAATGCGGTATTGCAAATGTACGTTAAAAATCGGATTATACAACGAACCCGGATATATTGATTTAGAAAACAAAGGTTTTATTTTTGGTAATTAAAATATTCTTTCTACATTTGCAGAACGAAAGTATAACAGCCTACCCGGAGGGATACCGGGCAATGATATGAGAATAAAAGAAAATGAGCAATTAAAGATGTTGGCGACCGCTTGCGGTCAAAAACCCGCCAAAGTAGCCGAAACAATCGTTACGGATTTAATCAACAAAGGCATTATTAAGGATACCCCCGATAATTGGGGTTTTCCAATTTCTGAATGTTACGAACGGGATATTACCGTTTCGGAAATAGCGTCAATTATCCGGGATATTGGTATTTGCCCGGTTAGTAGCCGTTATTTGGATTGTCTGTTGGAATGTATGTTGATTGGCAACGACGATTGCCCGGAGTGCGGCGGGGAAATGGAGGTTACGGACGGGGAATATAAACAGACCGGAGGCGACGGATATTTAACACCGCCGGAATATATCCCGATTTGGGAGGAAAAAACGTGTACGCATTGCGGACACAAAGAATAAAAGAGTATCAACAATAAAAATTAAGATTATGGCATTGAGATTAAGAGTAAACGAAGCAATTGCACGTTCGGAGGCAAACGGGAAAAAGGTATTGAAAAAAGACATTGCCGCCCGTCTTTTTGAGGGCGCAAGCGAAAGCGCACAACAGGTTAATATGACGAACTTATGTAACGGAACGACCAAACGTATTGTACCGGAATGGGTCGTTATCCTTTGCGAAATGTTGGATTGTACGGCGGATTACCTGTTTGGATTGGAGGGCGGCAATGAAAAGTAAATTTGTTGAATGGTTGGAAGCCGTCGCCGATACAATGTTTTCGGAGTTATGGCAAGCAAAAGCCCTAATTGCCGTATTTGGCATATTGGGCGTTGTTGCATTTATTGGCGCATTTTGGAACCCGGCGCACTTTGGAACGACCGGAATTTGTGCGATAATGGTTTTATGTGGAATTTCAGAATATAAAAAAGTAAAAAGGCAATGAGTAAAAAGAGCGATAAACCGGGCGACCCGGTAAAAGAGGTTGCGGGAACCGTTGGCAATGTTGCCCCGGAAATGTTCCCGGAGGTAAACGAGGAACAACAACATATTATTCCGCCATTTGTGGAAACAAAGCCGGAACAACCGACCGGAGTATTTGAGATTGTGCCGGGCATGACTGTTGAGGAAATGACGGCAATGTTTTTCGACGAAAAAACATTGATTGAACCGCCGTATAAGGTTTGGCAGTTAAACAGCAAGGGACACCGATATTATTACAGGTATGACGATAACGGGGAACCGGAGTTTTTCCCGTCGGTAACAACCATATTGTCCCAAACATTACCCAAAGCCCCGCATTTGATACAATGGATTGCGGCAAAAGGTATTGAGGAAGCGGAACGATACAAGGGCGAACGGGCGGCGTATGGTACATTTATGCACGCCGCATTTGAGGAATTATTAATTAACCGGGCTTATGATTTGGACGGGCTAAAAGGTAAACTAAAAGAATATATTGAGGTTTACAGGTTGCCCGACGATTTTATTTATTACGCTGACGACTTGAAAAAGGACGTATTGGCGTTTGCGCAATTCGTGTTGGATTACGATGTTAGACCGTTAGCCGTGGAAATTGCGTTAGTACACCCGTATTACAAGTATGCCGGAATGATTGATTGCCCGTGTACGATGTTGGCAAAGATTGGCAGCGACGAACGTATTAACGCAATCGTCGATTTCAAAAGCGGACGTAAAGGATTTTACGAGGAAAGCGAAATACAATTGGGAATGTACCGGGATATGTGGAACGTTAATTTTGAGCAATTCCCCGTTACCCGTATTTTCAATTTCAGCCCGAAAGATTGGCGCAAAAAACCGTCGTATAATCTGAAAGAACAAACCAATAGCCCGAATATTAAGAAAATCCCGTATTTGTTAGAGATTGCCGCCATTGAGGACGAAAAGCGGGACAATACATTTACGGCGGTTAATGGTTTGGTTGTGTTGGATGATGCCCCGGACTTAACCAACAACGTTATATCGTTGTCGTTGTCCGAATTGATAAAGACGAAAGCCCCCAAAGATGCGACCCCGGACGAAACCACGGACGCCGCCGATAAGGTCAAAGCGGATGCGGACGCACCGGAGGCGACCACGGAACCGGAGGTTAAGAAAACAAAGATTATTAAACGTACCGGGAAAACGGCAAAGGAGGCGGAAAATAAGCCCGCCACGACACGAAAGACAGCAAAACGGACGGTTGCACCGAAAAAGGAACAAAAGCCCGCAAAAGAGCCTAAAAAGCCCAAAAATGAGAATAAGAAAAAGTTATTGAACGATAACCCCGAAATATAATGCACGGAATTGTATGTAAATGCCCGGAAAGCAAAAAACCGATAGCGCAACGGGCGTGGGTTATTACCCAATACAAATGCCATTATTCGGCATTTAATGGTTACAGGCGCACTAATAGCGATTTTTCGCAAATCTTTTGCCCTGTATGTGGTATGACGTGGCGAACAAAAGCCGCATACGTAAACGATTTAAAATTAGAGAAATGAAAACAGGACGAATTAAACGACCGGAGGCGGAACGCAACCGCCTAATTTTACCCCGTGTCGGTCAAATCAAAATAGGGATGCGCAACGCTAACGGATACCCGCAAAGCGTTGATTATTTTATCCCCGTGGGAAAGTATGCCGGGTTATTTACACAGGCATACGGCGAAAAGCCCCAAACAATACAAATTGTATTCCCGGACGACGACCCGGCGAAAGTATGTAACGAGCGTTACGAATACCGGGACGATGACGGACGATTGATTGCGGCGGGCGACGGCGAAACTTTCCAAGTATGGGACGGAAAGAAATACGAGGAATTGACAGTTACGCAATATCCTAACCTTATGGCGTCAATCGCCAAACGATACCCGAACCGGAAAAGCAAACAACCGGACGCCGACGGTTGGGAAATTACGTTGACTTTGAATTTTATTATACCGTTGGTACGTGGCGTTGCCGGGGTATGGCAGTTCTCAACAAAGGGTACGGCGTCCACTATTCCCCAAATCCGGGAAACGTTCGACGGTATGTTGGAGGAACGGGGATTTTGTAAGGGCGTAATATTTGATTTGAATGTACAATTTGCGACGACCCAAAAACCGGGCGATAAATCCCGGTTCCCCGTCGTTTCATTGGTTCCGAACGAAAGCCCGGACAATGTTTTGAAAGTACGGAAAGCGTGGGAACCTGTTAAACAATTGGAGGGGGGCAAATAATGGCGGATACAATCAGAAGAACCAAAAGGACAGACAATTTTACGGTTGTCCGCAACGAGTATTTACAGGATGTGAATTTGAGTTGGAAAGCAAAGGGATTGATAACGTATATTATGAGTTTACCCCCGGATTGGCAATTGAATTTATCCGACCTTAAAAAGCGGTCAAAGGACGGGCGGGACGCAACCGCCGCCGGATTGCGTGAATTGATAACCAACGGATATTGTCAACGTTGCAAATTACGTGGCGACGGCGGAACGTTTGTTGGTTGCGATTATGAGGTTAGCGATATAAAGGAATTTGAACCGGAACAACCGGGAACGGAAAACCCGTTTTTGGATGCACCACAAACGGAAAATCCGGTTGCGGTTAATCCCGAACCGGATAAACCCGATACGGGAAACCCGACACAAGTAAATACTAATAATACAAAAGACTTAAACAAACCAAATACTAATCAGAGTAAACCCGCCAACCCTGTTGTCGGGGATTTGTTCCCGGATGAACAAAAGGTTGACGATAAGGATAAAAAAAGAACGTCCATATTTCGCAATTCAGAGGTTTACAAATTGGTTAAGTTTGGGGCGGACGGCGTAAACGATTATTCCGAGTTTGAAAAATTGTTTGCAACCCCGGAATTTGAAAAGGTAGATTTAATCTATTATTTCCACACGGTCGCCGATTGGTCGGAAACCAAACAGGGAGTTAAACGCACCCGGACGGGTTGGATTGCCACGGTACGCAATTTCATTCGTGGCGATATAGAGAAAAAGAAATTGCATTTGAAGCCGGAACACCAAGCCCCGCAAACCCGATTAAATGTTGCGGGCGCAATGGAATTTCTAAAAGGGGATTATTAAGTTATGGAACAATTACCGGAAAAAGTAAATACGCAATCCGTGGCGTTGTCGGTATATAATCCGCCGCCCGGAACAAAGGCAATAGATATACGTCGCCAAATGGTACAAATACCGGAGGTTGCCAAATCATTGTCCCCCGTGGAAAAGTATGTATTTGCCGCCTCAACCAAAACGCAGATTGCCGAGATTGACGACGCCACGTTGGTTGCTAAAACCGGGCAAATGTTCCGGTTTATTGCAATGGACGTGGGGTATAATATCCCGCAAAACGCCGACGATTGGGCGTATATTTGTACCCGGTTGTTGGATATAATCAAACGGTATTATTCGCAATTGACGTTGGCGGATATAAAGTTGGCATTTGAGTTGGCAACAACCGGGGAATTGAACGATTATTTGGCAAAAGACAGTCAAGGCAACCCGGATAAAAAGCATTACCAACAATTTAACGCCGATTATTTCGCCAAAATTTTGAACGCATACAAGCGCAAACAAAATAACGTCATAAACAAAGCGTACAAAGCGTTACCGGAGCCGAAACGGGAATTATCCCCGGAGCAAAAACGGGCATACCATAACGAAAGCGTCGCCCGCCAAAGGGAAATATATTTGCGATATAAATATACCGGGGTTTTCAAATTGGGGATTGTGGACGGAATGTTTTTGTATAATTGGTTGCAAAAGGTGGGATTGGCTGACGATGTAGCCGGAACCGACGACGACCGTAAACAAGCATTAGCCCGATATATGCAACGTGTCGCCCGTGGCTTTGTAAATCAATACGAAGCGTTCCACGTTAAGCGCAAAGGAACCGACGCCCCCGAATTGGATTTTACGGCGTATGAGATTGCAAGGGATAAAGAGATTAAACGCACATTCGACCGTATGATTGCGGACGAATTGCAAGTTGATAATTATTTGACTTATTGGAAATGAACAAAATAACAATTGATTGTATTATTGGCATTGACCCCGGAAAAACCGGGGGGATTGCTGTTTGGCGTCCTAATCATAAAACCGAGGTTATAAAGATGCCCGCCGACCTTATGGAGTTACGGCAATGGTTTGAGTATATGAAAAGCATTTGTAAACCGCTTGTTTTCGTCGAAAAGGTACAATTGCGCCCGGACGATGTAAACGACAACCCCGGCAAAGCGTTTAGGGTTCAAAAACTATTATCCGAATTTGAGAAACTGAAAACAATTATTGCCATGTGCGACGTACCGTTTGTTTTGGTACACCCCAAAAAATGGCAAAACGAATTGAAATTGCGTGTTAAGGGGGAGGAAAAGCCCGAACGCAAAAAGCGATACCAACGAGCCGCCGCCGATTATTACCCGGACGTTAAGGCGACATTGTGGAACGCCGACGCCCTTATGATTTTACACTTTGGACGGTACATTTTGCATAACAACCCCCGTTGGGTTTTGGAAAATTTACCCGCCCAAATGCACAATCGTTTATTTTAAGCCCCGTATTTGCTTTGTTTTATTATAATGGGTCAAAGTATGGCAAACGAAAATAAAAGCCCGCAAATCGAAAATCCGGGGAAAATAACGTTGGAAGAATTGGCGCAAATGGTTAAACAGATGCGCCACAACCAACGGAGGTGCGAACGGAACCCAACGCCCGAAAAGGTTGCAACCCGGACGGCGTGGGAACAAGAGGTTGACGGCGTTATTGCCGTGTTGACAGATACCCAAATGAAATTGTTTTGATATGGACGAAATGGATTATATCTATTTAGGCGACCGATTGACCCGCCCGGAATTGCGACGTATGCCGTGCCGGGCGGTTCGTCGTTTTAATGGTAAATGTATCCGGGGGCGTAACGGTAATATGTTAGTCGAATTTCCCGGAGTTGGTAAAGTTGTTGTTTTGGGGCGATTATTGCGAAAACTCAAAAAATAAAAGAAATATTTTTGGTAGTTAAAAGAATATACGTATATTTGCGGCATGAAACAACAACGACCGGGCGTTTTCCCGGCAATATAAATAGTAAAACAATGAGAGCGAAAACAACAATTTACGATTTTGATTTTAGATTTGTTAGTTACGGACGTTATAAGGTAACATATACGTCTCCGGTAACGGGTAAGAAATGGACAACGCAAACAACGGATATGCCGTTGATAGATGCGACAAAAAACGCCGACGAACCTAAACGTAAAGATTTGGACGCCCTTAAATGGATTTGTAAAAATGGATAAGGACGAATTGGGAGCCGTTCGGCATACATTAACGGCAAAAGAGTTAAACGACCTGTATAAGAAATTGGAAAACTTTATTGCCGATTGTACCCGGTCGGAGGTTGACGCCAACCGGGATGCGCTTAACAGGGTGCAAACCATGATACACCAAAGAATGAGATTAACAACAAAATAGTAGTAACCGCCGGGGGCAACCCCGGCATAAAAGAGCGAAAAAATGATTATTAAAAAGTTAGAGTTGTCGAATTTCCAAGTAATTAAGGAGTTCAACGCAGATTTTGAGGGTAATGTATATTTCATTACCGGGGACAATGAGTTGGGAAAATCCACGCTATTAAAGGCAATCGGGGCGTTATTGACCGGGAACCGGGACGCCGTGTTGCGTAATGGCGAGGACAAAGGATTTGCCAAAATGGTTGTCGGCGACGACGGCGAGGAATACGACGTTGAATTGCGATTTACCAAAGCGAACCCACGGGGTACGTTGTCAATCAAACAGAAAACAACCGGGATGCGTTCCGATAATGTTAGTATGTTGCAAAAGGTTTTCGGATATACAGATTTTGACGCCGTGGAATTTTCCCGTTGGTCGGAAACCGCCGAGGGTCGCCGCAAACAAGTTCAATACGTCCGGGCGTTGTTGCCTGTTGATGTACAAAAACGTATCGACGAAATAGATACGGAGGTTACGACCGTTAAGGATAAGCGAAAAGAAGCAAACGCCGAGGTAAAGACGTTTACGACGATTTGCGCCAATGCTGAAAAGCAATTGAAACCGGGGGACGTCAAAACGTATGCCGACAAAATCGACATTGCCGATTTAATGGAGGAACAAAACGAGAACGCCCGGTTGATTGAAAAGGCAAAAACGGTTCGTACTGCATTGCAAACACGGACGGAACAATTGGAGGCAATCCCGGTGCGTATCAAACAAGCCAACGACGACCACGACAACGCCGCCAAACGTATTGCGGACAATTTGGAAAGTGAGGAAAAAGAGGTTGCCCGCATTATTGCCGAGGCAAAAAAACGTTTGGAGGAAGCCAAAAAGGAGGCGAAAAAATCCAAATCGTTAATCGACGCCGAATTGCAAACAGCATTGGAAAAGATAGCGGAAGAAAAAGCGGATTACGAAACCCGTAAAAAGAACGCCGCCGATTGGTTGGCAAAATATGAGGAAAACAACCCGGAAAATTTGGATACGGCGGAACGCCTCAAACAAGCCGAGGAACACAACCGGATTAATACGTTGGTTGTGGATTATTTGGCAAAGAAAAAGCAAAAGGATGCCGCCGAAAAGACGGCACAAACCCACGACAAAAAGTTGTCCGATTTGCTGAAAGAACGGGAAAACCTAATTGCAAAATCCAAATTACCAATCGACGGATTGACATTTACCGACGACGGGTTAGAATTAAACGGCGTACCATTTGTTGCCGGGAAAGTATCCGATAGTCAAATTATGGAGGTCGCCGCAAAACTAATCATTGCAAGCAATCCGACCGTTAAGGTATTCCGCATTGCGAGGGGCGAAAGTTTGGGCGCAAAACGTTTGCAATCGCTTATCGAATTAGCCCGTAAAGAGGGTTATCAAGGCTTTATTGAGGAGGTCAAGCGAGGACAGGACGATTTAGTAATTGAGGAATATAGCGAAAACGAATAATTAACTGGGGGACGGGTTCCCGTTCCCCTTAATAGCAAAAACAATGGCATTTACATTGAACGAAAATTTGAAGCGTTGGGCGGAACAATACGAAACCGCCGAGTTTATCCAATCCGACCCGGTGCAAATCCCGCACCGTTACGATAGCCGGGTAAACATTGAGATAAGCGCATTTGTTACGGCGTGGATTGCGTGGGGCGCACGTAAACAGATTATCAAAAAGGCGGATTATATCGACCGGGAAATTTTCAAGGGCGAACCGTATCATTACATTGTCGGCAACAATGTTGCGCCCGGAGCCGCCCCGGAATGGGAGCAATACAAAGGCAGTAAAGAAAGTTTTTACCGAACGTTTACGTATGGAGATTTTGCCGACCTTTGCGCCCGCCTGTATGACGTTTACACGTCGGCGGATAGTATGGAGGCGGCAATAAAGAAAGCGCACGAAAATAACGGGGAAACGGCATTGGCAACGTTGCAATCGTTGTTCGGTTCCGTTAATGGGATACCGGATTTTGAAACGCAATCCGCTTGCAAACGGTTGTGTCTGTTTTTACGTTGGATGTGCCGCAATGGTTCCCCGGTTGACTTTGGATTGTGGGACGTATGCGACCCCCGTAATTTGATAATTCCGTTAGACACGCACGTACATAAACAGGCAATCCGGTTGGGGCTGACGAAACGCCGGACACCGGATTTGTGCACCGCTATTGAGATAACCGACCGTTTCGCCGAGATATTCCCCAACGACCCCGCAAAAGGGGATTTTGCGTTATTCGGTTATGGCATTAACAAAGGAACCGCCGCCGGGATTAATGAGATTGCAGAGGCAACAAAGGGATTAGCCGAGGCAATGGAAAAGGGCGGGAAAGCCCAAAAGAAAGCCAACGAAGCAATCGCCGCCGTCCCGGTTCCCGTGGCGGATTTGAGTATTGCGGACGTTCTGAAAATGCCATTGTTTTTCGCTAATCTGCAAACCCAATTAACAAACCTTTGGAACGACCGGGAAACCGCCCGGAGAAAAGCCGCAAAAGTGAACGAGCGATTGCGGGCGCACGTTATCGACCGGATGCACAACGCCGGGGATTGGGAACCGGGCAAATTTACCGTATTGTTTGCGTCCGTGTTGGATAAGGTCGCAACCGGGTATTCGTCGAGCGAACGGGCGTTTATCCGTACCGTCGGAATGGGAGCGTTTAACGAAACAATGAAAAAGTTATTAGCCGATGAAAAAGCGAGAAATAACAGCGACGGGGACGATAAACAATAATGGCGGGTTGGCAATGTACATGGGCGAAATAAACGAGTTTTTCAAAGGTTGGAAAGGTTCCCGGATTATCGCCCGGTTCATTGTAGCGTCGCCCGGTTCGTCCGAGGCTTTGAAAGGGTATTATTTTAATTACGTTGTGCCAACGTTTAAGCACGCAATTTGGGAGGCGGGCGAACGATTGACAGAGGAACAAACCGAACGGCGTTTGCGGGAATTTTCCCCAATTATGTACGTCGAACGGGTCAACGTGGAAACGGGGGAATATACCCACGAATTGCGCACCGTGGCGGAATTAAGCAACGCCGAGTTAATCGAACATATCGAAACACTCAAACAGTTAGCCGCCGAGGAATACAATACGTTTATTGACGACCCCCGAACGTTATAGTTATGTTTTGCAAGTGTAACGGAAAACGGAAACAATACCCGTTGGCGGGTTGGCGAATAATCCGCCACGAATATACGCCAAAGCATTACAGCCGTATAAAGTGTTTACGGTGCGGGTGCGTTTGGATTACACGGGCAAAATATGTTGAACAAACGCCCAACGACGACGGGCAAAAAAGACTTTTTTAGTATGGCAGAATTAACGGATAAATCCCCGATGCCGCAAGGCAAATTTAAGGGTCAAGCAATGGAAAACGTACCCTATTGGCATTTGCTTTGGTTGGACGGTAAGCCATTTTGTAACCGGGACGTCCAAAAGTATATCGACGAAAACCGGGACGTTTTAGAGATTGAGAAAAAGCGGGATAAATACCGCAACGATAACGAGTAATAACAATTTAATAGTAAATGAATTATGAAATTTGAATTGAAAGATATTTGTTTCTTTGATTGTGAAACAACAGGGGTTCCCGCAAAAGGGTTAAAATGGGATGCGGATTTTATGCAATTCCCGCAAGTTGTACAATTGGCGTGGTCTGTTAGCGACAAAGAAAAAAGTTATATAATCAAACCGGACGGGTACGAGATACCGGAGGAAACAACGGAAATACACGGGATAACAACCGAACGGGCGATTGCCGAGGGCGTACCGTTTGCCGTGGTCGTGGACGAATTTTTGGCGGATGCCGCCGACGCCCCGTTAGTTTGTGCGCACAATATTTACTTTGATACGTCCATGTTGAAAGCGAATATATTACGTTGGTGCGGTCGGGAATATTACGACGCCAAAGCCGAGGACGCATTACACAAAGGTAAACGAATTGATACGATGATGAAATGTATTAAGTTCGTCGGCGCATTGTTCGCAAATGGTCGCCCCGGTAAATTCCCGACGTTGGAGGAATTATATAACAAGTTATTCCCCGGCGAAACATTCCCGGCGCATGACGCATTAGAGGACATACGGGCGTTACGTCGTTGCGTCCCGGAATTGGTCAAATTAGGGATTATTGAGTTGAAACAAAAGGAATACCCGGCGGAACAATTAAAGGCGAAATTTGAGCCGGAAAAGGGGCAAACCGGGGGTATTGAGTTTAACGACCCGAACCCGGTAACAAAGCCAATCGGAACCGACCCCAAAACGCAACCCCAACCCGCCCCGGAGCCGTCGCAACCGAAAGCCGATAACGAAGCGTTGAAACGTACCCGGCAAATGTTGGACGAAAACGATTTTTAATAAAAGGATTGGTTTTTGGTAATTAAAAGAATATACGTACATTTGTGCAACCGTCCGGGCGGGTTCCCGGTTTATCTTAAAAGAGCGATACAATGGCAAAGCGTATTAAGGACGAATTTACAAGGGATTGGATTATTGAACAATCCATTGACGTATTAAGCCAATACGAAAACGGTATATTGACAATCCGTGCGTTACATTATCAACTTGTTAGCCGGGGTATGACAAACACGTTGCAGCATTACAAACGTGTTGTTGCCGCAATGGAGGTTGCACGGTGGGACGGTCGGGTTGATTTCGAGGCGTTCAGCGACCGAGATAGGGCAATGTGTGGCGAAACAAAAGCCGATATAACCAATTTGGACGATAAACAGGACGAAGCAAAACAACAGGTTCGGGCGTGGATGCGTTCATATAGTAAAAATCGTTGGGAAAATCAACCCTATTACCCCGAAATACTTATTGAAAAGAAAGCGTTGGAGGGCGTTTTTGCGAAACCGTGCCGCAAATGGGACGTTGCGGTTGGGGCTTGCAAAGGTTATCCGTCGTTGACTTTTTTGTTTGAATTGTCCGAGCGTATGCGAGAGGCGAAATTAAACGGGAAACAACCTATTATCCTGTATTTCGGAGATTACGACCCGTCCGGCGAGGACATACCCCGGTCAATCGGTGAAAATTTGGATAAATTCGGGGTTTATGGCGTTGAAATACGCCGTATTGCCTTAATGGAACAACAGGTTGTCGAATGGGGTTTACCGCCCGCCCCGGCGAAAGAAACAGATAGCCGGACGGCAAATTGGGACGGATTGGGACAGGTCGAATTAGACGCCGTTAAGCCCGAAAAATTGATTTCCATGTTGGACGATGCGTTGGGCGAAATATTCGATAATGATTTGTACGACGAATTGATTACGCAGGAAAACGACGAACGGGAACAATTCCAAACCGAGTTAAAACGATACGTTGAGGAAGATTTATAAAAACCGAGCCGGGGCGGGTTCCCCGGCAATAATATAATTGCAATTATATGAGTGAAAAAAAAGAAGCAAACGTAATGTTGATACCGTCCGAAAAGGCGTTTGCGTTGTCGAAAGTAAAGACATTAAAGGACGGCGGGTTAGATGTTCATTACGAGGTTACGGAAACCGTCGGTAATGAGAGTTACACGAACAAATACCACGTTGAGAGCGCAAAGGACATACACCCCGATTTGCGAAATTGTTTTGATAGGTTGCGCCCTATCATGGGACGTATTTTTAACATTACGTCTTTTTTGTCAATGGTTGAAACCGACGATTTCAAAGCAAACAAGAAACAACAGGAGGTCGCCCGCAATTTTGCCGACGAAATGTTGAAAAACATAGAGGTTCGGGGCGTGTCCTTTTCCGGTCAAGATGATAACGTTGGCGTTGTTCTTACGGGGTTGTTCACGGTATCCAACAACCAAAAGACGGCGATAAATTCGCCCCGTTTGAAATTCAATACCGAAACGTTCGGTTTTGAGGAAGAATTAGAAGATATTGCCGCCGACATTGAAAACGAGGTTTACGCATTTCTTTTCAAGGGCAAAAAGGCGCAATTGGAATTATTCGGGGCTGACGGCGAAGCCGCACCGGGGTTAAATGCAGAAAAGGACAACGGATTGTTCCCGGACGTTGAAGACCCCGCCGAGGGCGACGATAACGACGGAACCGACGACGAAACGGCAAATATGTAAAACATGGAGCCGTATTTGTTGACAGACCGGGACGAATACAATTATTGTATCCAACGGGGGTTCAATCCCCTGTTGGATATTCGTAATTTCCGCATGGATATACGATTGAGAGTTGAGATACAACGGGAATTGTTCGGACATTGCGTTTTTGGTCGGGGCGAAAATATACAGGCGGCAAACGAGCGTTTTTTTAGGTGGGTTTGGGAACACAAACCGCACCAATGCGAGGAAACATTACGACCGTTGCCGAGTTATTCCGCCGTTTATTGTTCGCATATCCTAACGAGGGGAGCGCACCCGGAAATAGCACACGACCCCCGTAATATCAATATCCTTTGTTTTGAGGCGCATAACCGTTGGGAAAATGGCGACCGAAAAGCAATGCGGATTTATCCGGCGAACGTCCGGTTGATTGAGTTAATAAAATCAGAGTATCAACAATTACAAATCCGGTAAATGAGAACAAAAAAGAGGACGCCCGATTTTGGGGCTATTTCCAAGCGTTCTATTAAACGAGATTTCCAAAGGGTACAAACATACCCGACGGAACAAAAAAGCCCGCAAATCGAAGAATTGCCGAAAATAAATGCCGAACGGCGTATTATCCATATATCAGAAACAAGCGGGTACGCCAAGTTTGCCCGGTTTATTGTCGGAAAATTGGTACGCCTCAAAGAAAAGGCGAATTTGGGCGGCAATTCGTGGTATTGTGAGTTTGTACACGACGACGACCGAAAGGCGTTAAATATGGCGGCGGGTTGGTCGGACAACAAACGGCAATATCTTTTCGACGGTATTAAATTCAAAAATTAAAGATTATGAGTGTAAACAAAGTAACATTATTGGGAAATACGGGGAAAGACCCGGATTTTAAGACGTTCGATAATGGCGGATGCGTGGCGCAATTTACGTTGGCGACAACTAAACGGGCGTTTACAACGAAAGATGGGCGACAAATCCCGGAGCGTACCGAATGGCATAATATAGTATTGCAAAACGGGTTGGCAAAAGTCGCCCAACAGTACGTCCACAAGGGCGACAAATTGTATATTGAGGGGGAATTAAGAACCCGGAGTTACGACGATGCCAACGGCGTAAAACGGTATATAACCGATATTGTCGCAACCGATATGGAAATGTTGACCCCGAAAGCGACCGGAGCCGGAACGCAAGCCCCGCCGCCCGCCCCGGATGCACCCGCACCAAGCGAAACCGACGATTTACCGTTTTAATCTGTATGAGTATGGGAGCGATAAACGGACGGGTTATTTATAGCCCAAAAGGTAAGGCGGGGGAATATGCCGAAAACGCCGCCAATTTCTTTGTCGGTTGTTCAAATGGTTGTACGTACTGTTATTTGCGCAAAGGTCGTGGCGCAAAAGTATTGGGAGGCAATCGCCCGGAGTTGAAAAAGACATTGCGGGAATATCCGTTTGCAATAGACATTTTCAAAAACGAGTTATTGAAACATAAGGAGGAATTGCAGAAAACCGGGTTATTCTTTTCGTTCACGACCGACCCGTTGTTGCCGGAAACGGAACGGTTGACACGTCAAGCGGTCGGCGTATGCCAACGCCACGGCGTCCCGGTTAAGATATTGAGCAAATGCGCCGAGGGAATAAACGGGTTTATTGATTTTGCCGAGGCGTCCGAGGGTTGGGATTTATCCCGCATTGCGATTGGTTCCACGTTGACAGGTTGCGACGAATTGGAGCCAAACGCAAGTCCCAACGCCGCACGGGTTAGCGTGTTGGCACGGGCTAAACGCCACGGGTTCCCGACCTTTGCAAGTATTGAACCCGTCGTTGATTTCGACAAAGCATTTGCGATTATCAAATTGGCGTTCCCCTTTGTTGACCTGTTTAAGATTGGGTTGTTAAGCGGCGAAAAATTCAAGCAACGGGACGTCTTTTTGTTCATTACGTCGGTTCATACGTTTTTCATGGAGAAAAGCCCAACCGCCCGGATATATTGGAAAGACGGCATATTGAAAGCCGCCGAAATGGTACGGGAAATATTGCCTAAATGGTGTGTCCCGGCGAATTACGATTTGTTTAACGAAAACAATAACGAAAATGCAATTTAATAACAAAGATTACAACCCCGACCAACACGACCGTTGGCGGGCTTTGACAGTTAAAAACCCGTATGCAACGCAGTTGGTTACGGCGGCGTTTGAGGACGGCGGGTTTGTTTATGCCGAAAAATCCATAGAGGTACGGAGTAAGTACACGAATTATCGGGGCGACCTGTTAATTTGTTCCTCAAAGAACCCGGATTTGCCCGGATATGAAAACGGGGTATCGTTAGGGTTGGTTGAGTTATACGACATTAAACCCGTTTCCGAGTTTACCCCGTGGGATTGGGAGCAAACACGGATACCCCCGGAGAAACGCAAAGCAATAACAAAGGGGTACGGTTGGTTGATGCGGAACCCCCGCCGGGTTATCGAATTTCCGGTTAAGGGGCAATTAGGGATTTACAATTTGGTTTATACCAAAGATTGCATATTGCCGTACCCCGTGGCAATGGTTATAGATAGAAAGATTTACGAGTTAGGATTAAAGGAGGTAACAAATGAGTAAGGACAAACATACCGCCCAAATAGGCGGACACATTGGACGGGTTGGCGTTTACCTGTATGCCCGTGAGTATTGGAAATATAAAAGTTGGCAATTTGGATTGTCCGTTGATGCCGTAAACGGTTACGACCGCTTTGTTGATTTGGAGGTTAAAATATTCTGTTTTGGGTTCGGTATTCGTTTTATTTGGATAAAACGTAAAAAATAAAAAGATTTTCTTTTGGTTGTTAAGGGTTTATTTATACCTTTGCGTTCATAATGGGGAACAATTCCCCAAACGACCGGGCGTTTTCCCGGTATCTAAATTCATTTTTATATGAAAGTATTTAAGTTTTTATTGCCCTTTGTGGCAATGTTGTTAATCGGGACGTCTTGCAGTAAAGACGACGACAACGAACGTAAGGTTGACCCGCCAATTGAGGTTGTTTTGAGAACCTTTGTAATTGAGTTAGAGGACATACCCGAAAGTTTGCAAATTGGGATTAATTACACCGACCAATTTAACGCAAGGTTCCCCGATGCCGAATTTAGTTTTGATTTCAAAACGACGATTACGGCAAAGGTTCCCGAAAAAGACGTTGATAAGTTTTTGGAGATTGCAACAAAAACCCAATACGTCGTTAGTGTAACGGAAATTTGAGTTATTAACCGCCGGGGGGTTCGCCCCCGGCTTTTATAGGAAAATGAGAATAAAACAACCCGAACAATTCGACCCGGAAAAGGAGTACAAGCCCGGAGAACGTGCCGTTTACAATGGCATGGTTATAATTGCCGAGATTTGGACGAAAGCCGCCCAACGTTTAGCGGATAGCCCCGGAACCCTGTTTTGTCAACGGTGCGTCCGTTGTAAGATTGGACGGGACGTTTGCACCGGGGCGCACTTACATTGTGATAAGTACAACAGAACCGACAAAAAGACGATATTTTGGCGGTCGGCATACCCGCAAGGGAATATTAAAAAGCAACGGAAAAATGAAACGAATATTTGATTTTATTGTTTCCATACCGCAAGACAAATTATTGCATATTTGGGCGGGAATGGTTATTGCATTGGTAACGATGCGCATTTTGTCAATAACGCCCGTATCCGGTTGGTTTGCCCGATTGGTTACGTTAATAGCGGTAATAATCGCCGGGGGTTGCCGGGAATGGTATAACAAACGCCACGGCGGTAAATTTGATTTCAAAGATTGGTACGCCACAAACGGCGGCGGGCTTATCGTTATAGTATTAGCCGTTTATTAAAAATCCGAGAGCATGGAAAAAAGCAAATTAAACCCGTTCGATGCGGAATTGTTGGTTATGATTGGCGACATTGCCAAAAGCCAACCCGACGTCGAAGAAAAAACCGACGGTTACGAAATTACGGTTGCAATAACCGAGATACCCGGAACCGCCGTTGAAGCATTAAAACAGGCGGTCGCCGGACGATTGGGGAACCGCTTACAGGTAACGCACACGTTAGAACGTGCCGTTGTGTTCAATGTAGAATACGACCCGACGGAATACCCGGAACAAATCCGCACCCGGTTAGTTGACCCGGACGCCACGGCGGGAACCCGGTATTGCCGCACCTTGTTAGAGGTTGACGCAATCCAAGTTCGCCGGGATAATTTAGACGACCTTTTACGGTTTACCGGAGGCGGAACAATGACAACACCAAGAACCCCGGACGGACGGGCGGTTTATTCCTTTGCCGACGGCAACGGTATTTTCATTGATGCGCCGGAAAGTTGGTTTATTATCCGGGAACCCGGCGGGCGAATGTATGCCAAACCGGAACGGGATTTTAAGCGGGAATTTGAACCCAAAGGCATAAGCGAACCAACCCGGCACGACGATAAGGGTTGCGGCGATTGTGCCAATTTCACCAATGAGGACGTAAACGGGAACGGATATTGCGAGGCGTTCAAATCCGAACAATCATGCGGCGCATTTCGTTGCCAAGAATATAAACCTAAAAATTAAAGAGCGATGAACAAAGAAAAGAGTTTTGCAAAGGAATTGGCGGAATTGATTAACCGCCACAGTATCGACGCCAAATTTAATACGGCGGATTATCTTTTGGCAGATTTGGCGATTGATGCGTTGAACGCATACGGCGAAACCAAAAGGAAACAGGAAATACGGGAAAATCCCGAATTAGATACGTGCGATTGTCCGGTGTGTCAAATGCGCCGAGCATTGGAGGCAAAAGAAGCCGCCCGCCCGAAACCCGGCAAAAAGGAATACAAGAAACCGGAGGCGTTCGCCGTTCCAAAAGAGGTTCAAGCAATGGCGGAATTTTTCGGCGAAATGTTCCCCGGTTCCAAAGTAGAAATACACCGGGTCGAAATGCCACGGCGCAAACCACGGGATAAACGCCGGGGAAAGAACAAACGCAAGGGAGGGCGACGCAATGAGTAAAAACAGTTGTTCCGACAAAATCCCGGATACGCCGACCGGATGCGCACCGGGTAAACGTCCCGAAAGGATATGCGGAACGTGTCGCCATTTCAACCCGGAATTTCCGGTAAATGGAAAACCCGCCCCGGTTTGTTTGGTCGGTAAGATTATGAAAGGGGGAACGGAATACATAAACCCCCGTGGTACGCAATCGCATTTTCGTTGCTCAAACGGAAAGTACGAAAACGGAATAGGACAATAGAGCAATAGCCCCGGAAAACAACGCCGGGGTTTTGCTGTTTATATACATGAGAGGACAACCAATTGGATAACCCACGGAAAAGCCGTAAATTTGCCCCGTGGTTAAGAGATAGCCGCCGAGATATACAAAGTATTGGTTAAGTAACAAAAGCCTCTTAAAATGGAAATTCCCCGCAAATAACTTGTAAAGGGTAAACACGTTTTAAGGAGGGACGGGATAAGATAACACAGAGAGCCGGAAGCAAGAACGAACCGAGGGGAAGCGGACAAAGGGACGAAAGAACCAAAGGGACGGAATGATAAAAGGCGTAAAGGGTTAATTTTTACCCCGTTTGAACATTAAAAGAGGTTGAACAATGGAAAAATTGAACACGGGTAATAAGAACCGGAAACCCGCCGGATACAACAAAAGAACCGAGGAACAACGGGATTACGATATTGCATTTTGTTCCAATCTTTTCTTGCGTGGTTATACATACCGGGAAATTGTCGCCGAGTTAAACGCCGATTTGCTTAAACGTGGGGCGGGTTATACAATTTCGTTGGCAATGGTTTATTACGATTTGCAACAAACGCTTATCGAATGGAAACGGGAACGGTTGGATAATATCGACGATTATGTAACACAGGAATTGCGCAAGTTGGACGCAATGGAGCAACAAGCGTGGGAGGCGTGGGAGGTATCCAAAACCGGAAAGCAACGCACCAAAGAGAAAACCAACCGGGGGCGTCCGATTAAAACGGATGCGACCGAGGGCGACCCGGAATATTACGGGTACGATGAAACCACGGTTGAAACGTCCGCCGGGAACCCCCGGTTTTTGGATTTACTGTTGAACATTCAGCAACGCCGGGCGAAAATGTTAGGGTTCGACGCCCCGGTTAAAATTGAGATACCGGGCGTTAATGCGTCAACGGACAACGATAAACCCAAATACGACGTTAAGGCAATACCCGACGACCTGTTGTTTGCCGTCGCCGACAAATTGCAGTCCGCCGAGTTTGCAAAGGTTATGGCGGAAAAGGGAGGGGCGCAATAATGGCAAAGAGAACAACCGCCCCGACACGTCCGGGGCAAACAAAGCCGGAATATACCAAACACGTTTGCGACGAATGTACGCACGCCCGTTGGGTTGATACCCACAGCAATAAGGATTGGCAGGGGAAACCGATTTGCCTAACGTGTCCGTTTGAGCAATGGCACATTATCCGGGGGCGTCAAGCGTGCGCAAAGTTTGAACCAAAGGGAAAGGAGGGCGAACAATGACAAATACCGAAATGTTGGCAATGTACCAAGCCATAAGCGAGAACCCCGGCGAATTGGTCAAAGCCGCCGCCCGTAAACGTCTTATCAACTTTGCCCGGTATATGCAACCGGATATGATATTGGAGCCGTTCCACGTCGTTTATTATACATTGTTGGATATGTTCGCACACGGGCAAATACGCAAAATGATTGTTCAGCAACCCCCGCAACATGGAAAATCCGAGGGGTCGAGCCGTAAATTGCCCGCTTTCATGGAGGGGTTAAACCCGGACTTAAAAATTGTCATTGGGTCGTATGCGGCAACAATCGCACGAGATTTCAACCGGGACGTTCAACGTATCATTGACACGCCCCGGTATCGTGAATTATTCCCGAATACCTATTTGAACGGGTCGAACGTCGTAACAATGGCGAATACCTATTTGCGCAATTCCGATGTTATCGAAATGGTCGGGCATAAGGGTTCGTTGCGTGTCGTCGGTCGTGGTGGTTCGTTGACCTCAAAAACGGTTGACGTGTCGATATTGGACGACGTGTATAAGGATTACGCCGAGGGTAACAGCCCGATAGTACGGGCGGCGGCATGGAAATGGTACACGACCGTTGTACGCACCCGTTTACACAATGATAGTCAAGAATTGATTGTATTTACCCGTTGGCACGACGACGATTTGATAGGACGAATTGAAAAGAGCGGGGAAACGATTATTGATGTTACGTGTTGGGCGGACTTGCAGAACGTACCGCCGGGGGCGTGGGTTCGCATAAACTTTGAGGCAATCAAAACAGACGAACCGACCGAGATAGACCCCCGACCCGTTGGGGCGGCGTTATGGGAAAGCCGACACAGTAAACAGAAATTGGAGGGGCAAAAGGCATTAGACCCGGTACAATTCCAATGCCTATATCAAGGCAACCCCGGTTCCGCCGAGGGTCGATTGTATCAGCCTTTCAAAACGTGGGTTGAAAAAGCCGATTACGGCACGTATATTCGTTCCGGCTGTTACGTTGATGTTGCCGACGACGGGGACGACCTATTGTTTGCCGCAACGTATGACGTGTACAAATCCAACAATACGGTATATAACGAGAAAACAAAGCGTATGGAGCCGTTATTGTTTGCCCTTATTACCGATATGGAAATGACAGACGAAAACACGGACGTAACAACCGTAACCGTCCCGGCAATGATAAACCGCAACGGCACGCAAAAAGCGTGGATTGAGAGCAACAACGGCGGGGCGGGTTATGAAAAGGTTATAAAAAAGAAAATCCGGGCAATGACGGAACCGTTTTACCAATCCGGGAATAAAGAAAGCCGTATTATTACGTCGTCGGCAATGGTAAACCAACATATCGTTATGCCGTTCGGTTGGGAAACGAGATACAAAGCCGTGTACGACCATGTTACGGGGTTCTTACGTAAGTTCGACGCCAACACCCACGACGACCCGGAGGACGGATTGACCGGGATATACGAAAAAGAGATTGCCGACGGTAATTTGATGCCATACACGCACGAACGCCGAGGCGTAAAAAGACGCAATTAGCATATTTTTTGAGATATGCAAGAATTACCCGGAAAAAGTTTATAACTTTGCAAATGAAAACGGAGGCAAAGGGAAAGCCCCGATAAGTAACAATAAGTTTTTAACGTTAAAAATTAAAAGAGTATGATTTGTAAGTGTCCAGCGGCGGCGGCTTTGCCCGATGTACCCGCCATTGTTTGCGCCGAGAGTTTCGGACAAATTCAAAAAGTGGCTTTCCAACGTCTTACGAAAGACGACGGAAGCAAAAACAGTTTTACGACCGATAAAGCGATTACGGCGTTAGCGTCTTGGACGCCCCTATTATCGGCGGCGGATAGCACGAAAGTAGTTGTTTCGCCGTACATTCAAGCCCCAACAGCCGAGGCGGGAGCCGCCCGCACCTTTGGAGGTGGTAACGAAACGTTGGGAGGCATTGAGGAAATTATAGGGCGTGAGCCGACCCCGTTTACCGGAGTTATCCGCAAAGCCCCGCAAGCCGTCATTAAGGCATTGAAAGAAATGCAATGCGAAAGTTTGGGCGACAATTTGGGCGTCTATCTGTTTGACGAAAACGGAGCCATTGGAGCCATACAGGACGAAACAACGGCAACAACGTATTACCCTATTCCGATACGTTCGTTGTTTGTAGGGGACAAAACATTAGGCGGATTGGAAGCCCCCGACAGCAACGCAATACAATGGTCGTTCTTACCGAATTGGTCGGACGATTTGGCGATTGTTGCCCCGTCGTTCAACCCGTTAACCGACCTTAAAGCGGCGGGCGCATAATGGGAGCCAAACGAACAACGGTTGTGTTAGAGTGTCCGCCGCTCAACACGACCGAGGAATACGAGATTAACCACGCCGAACGCTTATTGCGTATGCCGAACAACGGCGGTTGGCGATTGCCCGAAAAAACACCTTTTGAATTTAGCAACGAATATGGGATTAGATATAAAACGCATAAGAAAGGAAATAACGGAGCCGAGGAAAAAAGCGACGATAAATAAAGCGGTTACACACCAAAACCGTATTAAATTTCACGCTCAAACCGAGGTTACGCCCTTAATGTGTTTACCCACGACCGATTTTTTGGCATGGGTTCAAAATCTTATCCCGGCGGATAAATTCAAAATTTTCAAAACCCTTTTCCGTTACCCCGTTCGCACGAATGAGGTAACGGGAATTTGTTTTGATAAGTTGAGCCGCATTTTTGACGGACGCAACCCGGCGTTCAACTATCAATTCCAAAACACCGAGCAACGGGACGATTGGGAGTATTACCGACAGGACGTATTAAAAGAGCCGGAAATATGGAGTACGAAAGGTTGGGAGTATTTCAAGACGGAAATAAACAGCGTCTTAATTGTGGATATGCCGACCGAACCGAACGCCGACCGTTACCCGACCCCGTATTTTTATTGGTTGACAATTGAAAGCGTCATAACCTTTGAGGCTAACAGGACAACCGGGGTTATGGATTGGATTATTTTCAGACAGCCGGGGAAACGCATTGCCGTTATTGACGATGAACGTTACCGAGTGTTTGCCGAGGACGGCGGCGGTAATATCGGCGAATTGTTGGTTGACAATCCGCACGATTTGGGTTATTGTCCCGCCCGGTTCTTTTGGAACGAACCGTTGAACCTCAAAGAACCGGACGTTAAGCAATCCCCGTTGACAAAGGAATTGGAGGCGTTGGATTGGTTTTTGTTCTTTCATATATCGAAACGTCATTTGGATTTGTACGGAGCGTATCCGATTTATTCCGGTTACGAACAATCGTGCGATTTCAGCAACGCCGAGAATGGCGACTATTGCGACGGCGGGTTTATAAAGGACAAACAAGGGTATTACAGGTTAGACCAAGCCGGGTTATTGATGCGTTGCCCCAAATGCGGGGAAAAGCGTATTACCGGGGCGGGTTCATTCGTGGAAATACCGATACCGGACGGGGACAAACAACCGGATTTACGCAACCCGGTTCAAATCCTTACAATCGACCGTTCAAGTTTGGAATATAATGTTGAGGAAGAAACCCGATTGCGGGAAAACATTATTACCGCCGTTGTCGGTCAAAACGAGGAAATAACCCAACGGGAAGCGTTCAACGAACAACAAGTTGCGGCGGCGTTTGAAAGTCAAAGCACGGTATTAAACAGGGTAAAGAAAGGGTTTGAAGCGGCACAACAATTCGTCGATGAAACGGTTTGCCGTTTACGTTATGGAAATATGTTTGTTTCTGCAAAAGTTAATTACGGAACCGAGTTTTATTTGTACGACGCAACCGAGTTGCGGAACCGTTACAAAGCCGCAAAGGATAGCGGCGCAAGCGAGGCGGAATTAGACGCCCTACAAAATCAGATAATCGAAACGGAATACCGGAACAACCAAACCCAATTGCAACGTATGTTAATATTGGCAGAATTGGAGCCGTACCGACATTTGACACGTAACGAGGTTTTGGATTTATACGGGCGTAACCTTATACCGGAAAACGAATTGCGTATAAAATTGAATTTCGCTAACTTTGTACGCAGATTTGAACGGGAAAATACAAACCTATTGGAGTTCGGCACACAAATACCGTTCGCCGATAAAATCAGAGTAATAACAAGTAAATTTAATGAGTATGCGAGTGAAAACAGCAACCGAGGGTAAGACAAAGGACGTCGCAATTACCGACGTCAACCCGGAAAACTACATTGTACCGAGCAATGAACAACATTTGTATCATTGCATTATTGAGGTGCGCAAGTTCGACAGCGAAACGGGCAAAAGGTTATCAATCCCCCGTATCCAAAAGTTCGGCAAAAAAGGCTTTGAAAATGGCATTGCCGACGCAATGAGAAAACAGGGGTACACGATTACCATTTTGCACGACCCCAACGAGTATGTAAAACAGCAAGCCGAGGAAGCCGCAAAGCGTACCGCCGAACAACAGCAAGCCGCCGCCGAGAAAGCCGCCGCCGATGCCAAAGCAAAGGAAGAGGCGGACGCCAAAGCAAAAGCCGCCGAGAAAGCCGCCTTAAAAGCGGAAATTATGGCGGAATTGAAAGCGGCGGGAGTTATCCCGGCGGAACCTGTAAAGGAAACCAAAGCCGATGCCAAAGCAAAGGCAGAGGCGGACGCCGAGGGCAAAACCGGAGCGAAAAAGTAACTAATTATAAACCAAATAATCAAAGGGTAAGATTATGGCATTAACAAGCGAAATATTAAGGGCAAATGCGGCGTTAGCCGGATTGACCGACGAACAAATTGCGGCAATTACTACATTGTCCGCTAACGACGAAAATAGCGTTATAGCGAAAAAGACGGGCGAAATTTACGGCGGATTGGATGCCGATATTTTGGCGGCGTCCGGTATCGCAAAGAATGGAACCGAAAAAACGTTTGATTACGCAAAACGTGTGGTTGCCGAGTTCAAAACCAAAGCGGAAAACGTGGGTACATTGCAAACCCAAATCGACAGTCTGACGAAAGAAAAGGCACGATTGGAAAAAGCCATTGCAGAGGGTGCGAGCGATGCGGAAACCGCCAAAGCGTTGAAACAAGCGAAAGCCGACCTAACGGCGGTTACAACGCAGTTCAACGAGTTAAAAACGAAATACGACCAAGCCGAACAAAACCATACAACGGAATTGTTCGGCATACGTGTTGAAACGGCATTGCAGACCGCAACCGCCGGATTAAAGTTTAAGGCGGGATTACCGGAAAGCGCAACAAAGGTTTTGTTGGGTCAAGCAATCGACAAAATTAAGGGTATGAATCCGGAGTTTATCGACGACGGCAAAGGCGGCAAAATCATTGCGTTTAAGGACGAAACCGGGGCAATCATGCGTAACCCGAACAATCAGTTGAACCCGTACACACCCGGCGACCTGTTGGCAAAGGAATTGGATACAATGGGTATTTTGGATAAGGGACGCCAAGCGGCGGGCGGCGGAACGACACCCCCGGCGGGCGGTTCCGGTGCGGGCGGCGGCGTAACAACCGTTGACGTTGCGGGAGCAAAAACCCGTGTAGAGGCTTACGACGCAATCGCCGCAAACCTTATGGCGCAAGGGCTAACGGCGGGGTCGGAAAAATTCGACGCCGCAATGAAACAGGCATGGCAGGACAACAACGTTGCCGCATTGCCGGAAAAGTAAACAATCACGGGTAAAGGGTAAACCCGCATTTATAAACAATTAAAATTTTAGATTATGTCATTAGTAGCAACAAGATTGCAGAATTGGCGGATTGAAAACCCGGAATTAGACCGTAATATGACCCGCCCGTGTGAGTATGGCGCATTGGATTTCTTTATTGAGCAAACCAACGCCCCGTCCTCAATCATTAATCCGAATTTGCGCGACCGTGCGTTTGCGTCAATCGGTAACACCGTACAAGTTCCTGTTATCAATTACGACGGGGATGTACAAGTTAGCAACGTGCGTTCGTGCGTTATCGCTGACGACGAAAATACGTCCGCATTGGTAACGGTCGTTTGGGCAACGTATGCAATTGGGTTTACTATGGTTCCCGCCGCATACATGAACAACGAAATTTCGTATGAACACGACTTTTTGCGTAAAATGGAAAAGACGTGCCGTGCGTTGGCTGACAAATTGGACGTCGGAGCCGTTGCCGCATTGGAGGCGAACAAAACACAGGTTTTCAAAACCTTGCTTAACTACACGCAAGCCGGAAACGTGGTACAAGTTCCGACCCAAATGGCGACCGAGATTTTGGGCGACATTAACCCGATTATGAGGGCGAATTGTTACCCGGAATATATCCATTTAATCGCAAACGCCGGGGTTGATAGCCTTATCCGTAAGTTAGCGCAACACGGAGTTTACAACGACGTTAATAAGCGTATGGAGTACGACAACAAAGTTTTGCATTACACGAACAACGTAACCGACGAAGCGGGCAAAATGGGAACCATGTTTGCCGTTGCCGACGGAAACGTTGGTATCTTAACACGTGTTGACCGTGAGGCATTGCGCCGCACCCGTGCGAATTTCCATGAATGGGACGTTGTACGTTTGCCGTACATTGATTTGCCCGTTGGTTCTCACTATTATACCGCCGTTGGCGACCAATCCGCAATCATGGGCGACGCAACCGCCGATTTGACGTGCGCCGTTAAGGAGTATTTCGGATTTTCCGTTGACGTGGCGTATATGGTCGCTTACAACAGCAACCCGGACACCGTGGCAAACCCGATTATCAAAGCCGAGATTGCCGCACGTAACCCGAACGAGCCGTTAGGTATGCCCGTTTATGTAACGAACGCCGCACAGTTCCCCGCCGGGGGTGCGTAACCTTTTTTGCGCTTATCATTAACAAATGCCGAGGGGACGGGGTGAGTTATCCCCGCCCCCTTTTTTAATTTAGAACGCAGATGTACCGATTAAAAGACATACAGGACGCATTATTGCACGTCGTCGGGTGGGAACAATCGTTTGACCCGGCAAAAGCAATTAACGACGATTTAACGCAGACGGAAAGCGGGTTGTATTTTCAAGGTGCGCACCCGCTTGTTACGTTGGATAATATCCGGTCAATAATCCCGGATGATTTTGTTTTCCAATATCCCGATTGGAATATGATATTGCCGTATAAGGTTGGGGCAAAGGTTCGGCACAATGGCAAAGTATGGATTGCCACACGGGAAAACACAAACGAGGAACCAACGGAAAGCGATTTTAACGAAGATTTCAACGACGATTACGGCAACCCGTATTGGCAACCTTACAATTTCCTATCCGATTATTTGGAACGATTGACCCGCAACGGCATTTCCCAAATGGTACAAACGTTCACGCAAATAAAGGGATTGGATAAGGAAACAAAGAACCTATTGGAACGCCGTACATTTTTCGACGGTGCGGGACGTATCCGGGCGACGTTGCCGAATAATCATAAGTTAGTAGGGTTTGAAATTGTCCCGGTTCGTTCAATGGGGGTAACAATGAAAATCGAACAAATCGGTTTGCAAATGACAGGCGCAACCGGGGTTGTTCGTATGTATTTGTTTCATTCGTCCCAAATAGACCCAATCAAAACGTTTGATTTGAATTTTACACAGACAAACGGCGGTTTTCAATGGTTCCCGTTGAAAGATTGTTATTTGCCGTATATCAGCGACGCAAATAACGCCGGGGGGTCGTGGTTCCTTTGCTACAATCAAAACGATTTGCCCGCCGGGATGCAAGCAATTAACATGGTTAAGGATTGGAGTAAAGAGCCGTGCGGAACGTGTACCGGATACGTCAATATTGAGCAATGGCGGGAAATAACCAAGTATTTACAGGTATCCCCGTTTATGATGAACGCCCCGGAAACATTCGACGAATACCCGGAGTTGTGGGATATAGCGTTGACGATGTACACTAATACCCAAAATTACGGGTTGAATTGCGAAATTACCGTCGGTTGCGACCTAACGGATTTTATCATTAAGGAACGGCAAATTTTCCAAACGGTATTGCAACGGCAAGTCGCCGCAATCGCTTTGCGCACGTTGGCAATGAACCCGGACGTTAAGGTAAACAGAAACCAAGTAAACGCAACCCGGTTGGAAATATTGTACGAGTTGGACGGCAACGTTGAGGGTCGCCCCGGCGGTTTGGGTTATGACCTTAAAAAAGCATACGAGGCGTTGCGGTTGGATACACAGGGTATCGACCGTATTTGTTTATCATGCAATAACCACGGCGTAAAATACCGTACAACGTAAGGCAATGGCGGGGTTAAAGTCAATATTAGATTTACGCAACCGGGCGGATATGTTCAATAAGGGGATAACGTCGGGCGTGTACATTCAACAAATCATTTGGGACAATGACGCCTATATTGTTGATATGAACGCCGAGGAACAATTATTTGAACAAGGTATTAACCGTTTGGGCGTGGATATTATGGATTACGCCCCGTATTCCCCGTTGACGATAGCCATTAAAGAGGAAAAGGGACAACCGACGAACCGGGTAACGTTGCGGGATACCGGGGATTTTGAAGCGTCGTTTTTTTTGGACGTTGGCGACAAACAGTTTGAAATTAAGGCGTCCGATTTTAAGACGGAAGATTTAATAAAAAAGTACGGGCGGCAAATATTAGGATTGACGGACGAAAATATTGCGGCGTTGATTTGGCAGTATATTTACCCCGACTTACTTACAAAAGCAAAAGCGGTTTTATATGGCAAAGAATAAAGCAATACCAATTATCCCCAACCCGGTATTAATCGACCGGGTTATTGGGGAAATGCAAACCGGATTGTCTGACAATGTGGATTGGTTAGACGTGGCGTTTGGCAGGGCGCAACGTGTGGCGAAAATCATAAACGGCAAACGGTATTATACCCCGAACGTATATGCGGGCGGGACGCAATGGCGGGGCAATAACGATTATATCGACGTTTCCCCCGATGCCAATATTGGCAATTTTTCGTTCTTTTGGGTTGACGACCCGCAAAGTGTGGGTTGGGTTCCGAAAGAACAAAGTAGCATAAAAGCCCCGTTTGCCCTTATCGTTTGGTTTGATTTGCGAAAAGTATATCCGGGGCAATTGAACAACCGGAATACCGAGGCATTGAAAGACGAAATATTGACCGTCTTAAATGGCGGGTTTTGGTTGAAAGCCGGAACGATAGAGATAAACCGGATTTATGAGTTAGCCGAAAACGTGTACCGTGGGTTTACGTTGGACGAAATAGATAATCAATTTTTAATGCACCCGTTCGGCGGTTTTCGCTTTGAGGGGGTTTTGTCAATTTCTCAACCTTGTAAATTTTAGAGTTATGCAGATATTTATAATTTGGGTTTTGGTCGTGGCAACCGTGGCGGCGTTCCTTTTGACCCTTGCGAAAAAATGGGGCGTCGTTGAGTACGTCCAAGTTCACGGCAACGACTTTTTCAATAAGATGTTCCGTTGCGATTTCTGTTTGTCGTGGTGGGTTGGTGTCCTGTTGTCCGTCCTGTTTGCGATATGTACCGGGAACCCGGCGTTGTTGTTGGTTCCTTTTTGTTCAACAGTTATAACCCGCATATTGCTATGAAAACAACAAAGATTGGAAATTTAACGGTCGAATTGTACGACGCAATAGACGAATTGCCGATTGCCCGTTTTCACGCATACAACAAAGCGTTATTAATTGATGCCGGGATTGGTTCAGATTTGAACGATTGGGACGCACATATTGAAAAGACAATTCGGTTTATCCGTAGCAAAAAGCCGGATTTAGCGGAAAAGGAATTGGATAATTTGCGACAAAACGTTTATTTCATTCAAACGGATATATCGCCCCGGTACATGGCATTTTGCGCATTGGTACGAAGCGTTGACGGAAAAGAATACAACGATTTGTCCCCGGACGGATTGGCAAAGGTATTGGCATTGTTCAATGATGCGCCGAACGGAGAGTTGACCGCCCAATTGGAAGCGGTCAAAAAAAAAATAGATGAAGAATTGCAGTTGTATTTTCCTAAACTATTCGACGATGCCACGGTTAAAGAGTATTACGACCAATTGAAGCAACGCACGTTGTTAATGTTGGATGCGATTATACAGGGCAACGAAAGCGACAAACGGGCGGAAATTGAGCAAATAACGACGTTGTTGTTGACTTATACCAAGCCCCAAACGTTTAGCGGTGCGGATAGTATGGAAATAGCATACGACAAACAGTTTGAAAGTATGTGTTTGATGTTGTCCCAACATTTACACGTAAACCCGAAACGGTTTACCGTATTGGAATATTACAACGCTTTCGAGTATATAAAACAGGCGACCAAACAAGCGAAAGCCAAAACGGGCAAAAATTAGCCCGTTTCCGGCTTTGTTTTGTTCCGGTGGGTAAATTGTATTACGGAGAAAAGAAAATTAAAATACGGGGAAATTTCCCGAAAATAACAAAGTAATTATTGGCGTTATGGCAGACAATAACAACCCGATTAAATATAGTGATTTGGTAAAGCCGGATAATTCGATTACCGACCTTATCAATCAATTAGACCAACTTTCGGACGCCTATATGAACACTCTAAAAAATATAAAGAGTGAGGCAATTAGCGTTCGGGCGGCATTGGCGGGCGTATCCGGTGCAACCGAGGACGGGCGCAAAACCATTAAGGGCGCAACGTCCGATACCGACCGTTTGACCCGTGCCGCACGGGATTTGGCATTTGCGGAAAGTGAAAACGCAAAGCGGTTGGCAGAATTGAAACAAGCCCAAAAGGAGGCGAACGATATAAACAAACTTGTTATTAAATTGAACCAATCCGCCGAGGGTTCATATAACAGGTTGTCGGCGCAATATTCCCTTAATAAAATCTACCTTAACAATATGACAGTTGAGGAACGGGAAGCAACCGAGGAGGGGCGCAAGTTGGTAGCGGAAACAAAAGCGATTTACGAGGAAATGAAACGGTTACAGGAGGAAACCGGGAAAACGTCGTTAAACGTGGGTAACTATTCCGACGCCGCAAAAGGTTTAACCACACAGATAGAGAACCAAACAAAGCAATTGGCGTTGTTGCGTTTGGAGGGCAAGCAAGGAACGGCGGAATACCAACAGTTAAGCAAGGAAACCGCCGTTTTGCGGGATGCGGTCAAGGATGCGACCGCAGAAATTACCCGTATGGCGTCCGATACGTCCAATTTGGATGCGGTATTGGGTGCGGCGGCGGCGGCGTCCGGCGGGTTCGCCGCATTTACCGGGGCAATGGAGTTGTTCGGGGCGGAAAGTGAGGACGTGCAAGAAGCGCAAAAGAAATTACAGGCGGCAATAGCCATTACAACCGGGGTGCAAGCCATACAAAACGCCGTACAAAAACAATCGGCGGTTATGTTGGGTATTTCCCGTATCCAAATGGCGGCGTTGTCGAAAGCGCAAGTTTACAACCGACTTGTAACCATGCAGGGGACAAAGGCGACGTTGGCGGCGACCGTGGCGCAAAAGGCGTTTAATCTTATTGCGGCGGCAAACCCTTACGTCCTGTTGGCATTGGCATTAATTACCGTTGTCGGGGCGTTAGTCCTGTTTGCCTCTAATACTGACAAATCGGCAAAGAACCAACAAAAACTTAACGAGGCGCAAAAGGCGTGGTTGGATTACCTTGCAACCGAGGCAACCGAAATGAACCGAGTAAGCAACGAACGTGTTGCGCAATTGGAACGGGAATTGAACATTGCAAAAGCCCGTAACGCAAGTTTGGGAGAAACCCGGAAAATTGAGGACGAAATATTGGCGGAACGCACAAAGGCGCACAATAAATCGGTCGGATTTTATGCACAAGAATTGAACGATTTAGAGGCGAACCGGGCGAAATTGCAACAGTTGAACGAAATGTTGTTGCGTGTCAATCAAGCCAAAGCGAGGGGCGATAAAAAAATATACATTGACGTCGATTTGGACGGAAAGATTGATAAAGTAAAGGTTGATGATGCCATAGACGCCATACAGGGGCAAATAGATAATACCGGGCGGGCGGTTGATATTGCCGTTAATCTGAAAACCGAGGGGGCGGATTTGGATGCACAACGTAAAATCCAAGACGCACAACGTCAACAGGAAAACCGGAACGCCGCCAAAGCCGAAACCGATATTTTACGGAAAGCCGAGGACGCCCGGATTGCGTTAATTAAAAATTCGTTCGACCAACAGAGGGCGCAACGTCAAGCCGCCAACGCCCGTGCAATAGCCGATATACAATTGCAGTTGCGCACGGAAACGAATTTATCCGTTAAAGCCCGCAAAGCGTTGAACGACCAAATTACGGCATTACGTCAACAGTTGGCAAACGATATGGTTGATATTGCCAACCAACAACGGGCGGCGGAATTGGCGGCGCAACGTACCACGCAGGACGCCCAAATTGCACTTATGGCAGAGGGGGCAGAAAAGCAACGGGAACAATTGCGGGTCGAATACGATAGGCAAATACAGGATATTACAACCCGGTTGCAAACCGAACGGGGATTGACTGAAACGCAAGTTGAGGAATTGTATAACCAACAAATCCTTTTGCAACAGCAGTACGCAAAACAGTTGGGCGAATTGAACGACCAAATTACAATCGACCAAATGCAGAAAGAAGCCGACCGGGTGCAATTACGGTTAGACGCCGCCCGTGAGGGTTCGGAGGAAGAAATAAATTTGCGTATCCAATTGTTACAGCAACAACGGGCAATCGAATTGGCGCAAAATAAACAGTTAGCCGAGGACGTCCGACAAAACGAAGCGGATATAAACGCCAAATACGATGCGGAGATACTGAAACAAACGACCGAGTTAAACCAACAACGGGCGTTGCTGTTATTCGACCAACAACAGGCGTTGGATGCGTCGGAATTTGATTTGTTGCGTAATTCCGAGGAACGCAAAACCCGGTTCCGTTTGGAACAAGAAAAGAAGCGTTTGCAAAAGATTTTGGAGTTGAACAAAACCGCCGGGGTTAAAATGACAGACCAAGAGGTTAAGACAATCGAAAACACGATTGCCAAAATCAACCAAGAAATTGAGAAAAGCAAAGGCGACGAACGGGGTAACGATATATACGGGCTTTTCGGGCTGAATTTAGACGACGACCAAAAGGAGGCAATAAGTACGTCCGTGTCGTTCGCAATGGAACAATTGAACACCTTTTTAGATGCCAAGATACAAGCGGCGGAAGCCGCCGTAACCGCCGCCGACAAAGAGGTTGACAGCGCACAACGGGCGTTGGATGCGGAATTGGAAGCAAGGGCGAACGGTTATGCCTCAAACGTAGTATATGCGCAAAAAGAGTTGGATTTAGCGAAACGGAACCAAGAAAAGGCGTTAAAGGAACAACAGAAAGCGCAGAAAGCACAGGCGGCAATACAGACAATCCAACAAATCGGAAACCTTGTAACGGCGTCCGCTTTGATTTGGTCGCAATTGGGGTTCCCGTTTGCAATCCCGGCAATTGCTGTTATGTGGGCTTCATTCGCCGCCGCCAAAATCAAAGCCGCCCAAATGTCGAAAGCCGCCGAGGGGGGCGGGTCGGAAAGTTACGGCGACGGTACGGTTGAATTGTTGGGCGGTGGGTCGCACCAATCCGGCAACGATGTTGATTTAGGAACCAAGCCGGACGGAACCCGGCGACGTGCCGAGGGCGGGGAATTTTTCGCCGTTATCAATAAACGCAATTCCCGCCGTTACCGTAAGTTAATCCCGGACGTTATCAAGTCGTTAAACAATGGTACGTTCGCCAAGCGTTACGGCAACGCATACGCCGGGGGCGACGGTATCGTTTTGAATGTAAACGGGCAATCCCCGGATATTAAGGAATTGCAAAACGACGTCCGAGAAATTAAGGAAATGAACCGCCGCCGATTTATCCCAACGTCCGACGGAACGATTGAGTTATACAAGAATTTACGACGTAAAATAAAAAACAATTGATATGAACCCAATTTATAGATTTAACATTGCAACAAACGACAATTTGTTTAATCCGTATTTAAGCGGAACGGAAACCGGGGCGTTGCTTGTGTCCGACGGAACAACCGTTGCCAACAGTTCATACAATACGAGTGGTTATATATCAGTAAGTCCCCGGACGTTATACGAGATATTCCCGATAACCCGCATTTGCTATTATAACAGCCTCAAAGTACGAATTGGCACGTATGTGCCGCCGACGCAAGAAACTGTAACATTAAGACAGGACGATAAAAATTGTTTCTACAATATCAATTCAAACAAAAATACGGGGCGGGGTTCGTCCTCTTATTCGTATATGTTTTTTCAAGTCCAATCCGGGCAACGGTTCCGGGGTTCCGGGACGATTGGCGGGGCTTCTATGGCATTGTTTACCTTTTGGGATAGTTTGGGAAACGTCGTTGGCTATAAAGGTCAAGGACAAAGCCCAAACGCCACATACACGAATTTAGACGTTACCGTACCACAAGGAGCAACCGAAATGGGTTTTGCGTGGTTGCCGTCCCAACCCGCCACGTTAATACAATATTTCGACCCGTCAACCCAACTAATTACAACCCCGGAAAACACGGCGTTTGTTCGTATATCCGTCCCGGTTGCCTATTGGTCGGGGTTGTATGTGTATTTGCAAAAAGAGGTCAACCCGAATTATAAGGACGATTTGGCGAAAGAATACGCATTAGAAACAAACCAACGTTTTTATCGTCCGAAATTGTCCGGCAAAATATCCTTTGTCGGCGTTGATTATGACTATTTGGCGCAAATGGCTTTTGAAACCGAGTTTATATTAACAATATACAAAAGCGACGACGGCGGCGTTACATGGTCGGAATACTACACGGGTAAATTTATGAAAACCGATTGCGAGTGGAGCGACGACGATAGAAAATGTACCGTTCAACCGGATACGTTGGACGAATATAACGACGTATTGGCGGGATTGGAAAAGGAATATAATTTAATCCCGTTAGCCCCGGCAATTACCCGGTTGTCGATGAAGAAACGCCCGTTGATACAGGTATATTTACCCGGCGATAGCGTTGTTTCCTGTTTTTTGGGGGGCTTGTATTGGGAACAAGACGCCAACGCCGTATCCGACCGCAACGCCCTTGTTAATACATATCATTTCGCATTATGCAATATGTTAAAGGAAATGAATGTTACGCCAAACAGTACGGGCGACGCAACAATGAAAGGATTATACGCCGGGCGTATGACATTGGAAGATGATAATTTTACGGGTACATTGTCCCCGGATAGTAATAACGGGTATTATATCCGGGTTACACAGGTTTATATACGTCCGTTCTTTTCGTATGCGCAAATTGATTTTGTCCGCCGTTCCGACGGGGTTGTTTTATATCGTTACGTAAAACAGTTTTCGGGCAATGAGGTTTGGGATAATGCCGAATTTACAATGACAGCCGTAAGCGGTTCCGGGGCAACCGGGACGTTAACCGTTGAAATGGCAACGTACAACGTGTATGTTCGTTATCTGTTAGATGTTGAGCAAATATTAGGGCTTAATACGTACCCAATCCCCGCCGATGATATAGTAGATAATAACCGTAATTATCGTTATTCGATTGGATACGCCATTGACGTTGCGTATATATCCAACCAAACAACCAATACCCCGACGGAATACGGATTGGCGGATAATGGCGGGTATTTTACGCCCCCGTATTCGATTTGGAACCAAAAGTATTACCCAATTGCCCGGTCAACGTGGCGTTATGCCTCTATTTGGTTCGGGTTCGCAATAATGGATAGCATTATAGAGGTTGAGGGGCGAAAAGAATATACATTGCGGGATACATACCCGTTGTATTCTGTTATTTCGGTATTGTTGAAACAGTTTGCCCCCGGCATTACGCACGACGGTACGCCGGAATATTCGCAATTTTTGTACGGAGCCAATAACCCGATTACGTACACGGCGTTTCGTTTGCTTTTGACGCAAAAAACTAATATCAAATACAGTTATTACGACCAACCCGCACAAAAAGCCCCGATAACCTTGCAACAGGTTACGAATATGTTGCGGGATTGTTTCCGTTGCTTTTGGTATATTGAGGACGGCAAATTTAAGATTGAGCATATACAATGGTTCCGTAACGGCGGGCAATATGGTTATAATCAAATTGTCGATTACGATTTGACAACGTTGTTAAATCCCCGGAACCGGAAAACGTGGGGGTTTGCGTCGTCGGCATGGTCGTTTGATAAAGTGGATATGCCGGAACGTTATCAATTCGCATGGATGGACGATTGTACACGGGCGTTTGAGGGGTTCCCGATAGAGGTTTTAAGTAAGTACGTTACAGCCGGGAAAATCGAAGATGTGAACGTTTCTAATTTCAACGCCGATATTGATTATATGTTGTTGAACCCGTCCAATGTGTCCGACGACGGTTTTGCGTTGTTTGCGGCGTTGCCGAGTTTTCAGAGTTATAACCAAACCACGCAAGAAAGTACATTGTATTGGCAGGGTAAAAAGTATGATTTTTCGGAATTTGTCGCATTGGTCGCCAATGTGTCCGCCGATATTGGGGCGATATATGCAACCGGAACAATCCGGGGCGTTACGTCCGTATTGGCGACATTTTGGGATGCCAACGGAAAATATTTAGGGCAAAGCGATGATTTTGTAGGAACCGGAACCGTTAAGGATTTTACAGACCAACCAATTAGTTTTCCCGCCGGAACCCGACGGGTTGCAATTCAAGGTATGAGAAACCGACCGTTAGCGGTCAATATATTGCCGAAATATTCGTTGCCGTTCATTGAACGCACGATTGACAACGAAGAATACGTTTTGCAAAACGGTTATTTGTCAATGGTATATTTGCAACCCAATTATTACGTCTATGATTTACCCGCCCGTAATGTACGTATTAACCAACAAAGTACATACGCATACGGCATTGAACGTAAGAAAAAACAAACGGTTGTTTTCCCGACCAACCAAGACATTAACCCGATGCACTTAATTAAAACGTATATCGGTAACGGTCAAATTGATAAGATTTCAGTAAATTTGTGCAGTCGTTCCAATAAAGTAACATTAAAGTATGACACCGAATAATAATTTAACCCCTTTGCCGTGGTACACGGATATATCACAGCAAAACGCCCGCAAATCGTATGCGTATGGCGACGTTTACCCGCTTTTTGCTTTGGCGGGTACGTTGCCGCCGTTTCAATTGCGCCGGGCGACACGAAGCAATACAATACGTAGCGTCTATTTGCGTAAACAGGACGGAACATTGTTTGCAGACATAACAAACCCGATACAGGATACCGGGTTGCATATTAAGCGGTTCCAATCAAGCGGTTACGACCTTTTGATTTATCCCGCATTGTTGCCAATGGGTTTGCAAGTCCCGGAGGGTATATATTACGCCGAAATGTACGACGGCGTACAACGTTGGTATTCCGATAATTTCACAGTCGTAAATGACGTTTCCGGGTATCTGAAAATAGTTTGGTACGACGAAGAAAATTTATATTACGAGGGCGGACACATTGATTACGGGGATTTGTACCGTAATTTCGTTTACCTATGTTCGCAGTTGGGAAAGCCGGAATATACATTTGACGAAGAAGGGGAAAACCGGGACGGCTTTTTTTTCCCGGAAAAACAGTTGAGCGCAAAAACATTTCGGTTCGTCTTTTTGGCGTCCGAATTTATGTGCGACGCATTGCGATTGGTTCGATTATCCGACCACGTAATTATTACGAGTATGGGAAACGAATATAATTGCGATACGTTTTTGATTACCCCGAAATGGCAAACGCAGGGCAATTTAGCGTCGGTTGAGGCTGAATTTACAACCGATACGGTCGTTAAAAAGATAGGGCGATTGTTAGAACCATTAACCGGAGATTTCAATAACGATTTCAACGACGATTACAGGAATTAAACAACCTTTTTATATTTACGAGTATGGCAAATTATGAACAATTAAAAGCCGCCGTAACCGCCGTAATTAAGGCGAACGGCAACAAAGAGATTACCGGGCAAATAATGCAAAACACGTTGTTAAGCATTATAAACAGCATGGCAACCGGGCGTATCTTTATGGGAGTTGCGACCCCGGCGACCAATCCCGGAACGCCGGACGCAAATGTTTTCTACCTTGCGATAAGCGAGGGGCAATATATCAACTTTTCGGGGTTGATTGTATCCGGGGAAATTTCGATTTTGCAAAACATTTCGACGGGTTGGCAGAAAGTAAAAACCAACATTGCGCAAGCCGATTTATTGGACGAATTAATGAGCAATGTTTATTCCGGCGGTATCGGTACGGTTATCCCGTTGGATTTATCCGTTGCCGGGTATTATAACCCCAATGCGGCAACAAAAACGTTGGTTGCAAGTTCGACCTATGCAACGCAAATTGTTAATGTGGTTCCCGGCGATTATTACCGTCTTACTATTCGTGTCGGTGCGTCCGGTATGGCGGGCGTTGTGTTCTTTAATGACGACGACCAAAATGTAGGTACGGAAATACCGGGGGATAGTTCCGAACACGTCAACGAAACCGTTAAGGTTCCATTGGGAGCAACACAAATGGCGGTCGCAACGTCTAAATCGTATGCCAACAACAAAATCGAAAAGGTTACGTTGGATTTGAACGCACGGTTTACAGCAATAGAGGACACATTAGCCGAGGTTAAGAACGTAACCGACCAATTGTTAGAGAACCCGATATTGATTGCCGAGGAAATGACCGCCGACGATATATTGTG
>JALHFX010000080.1 GCA_022837595.1 Propionibacterium sp. | reverse complement strand
CCGAGGATCAGCGTGTAGATCGTCGCGGCCCACAACGGCTCGTGAGAGGTGATCTCGGCAACCTCGCCGACCCCGAGCCGACCCAGCACGACCGCGGCCGGGACGATCACGATCAGGCTGATAGCGGTGCCGACCAGCAGTGCCGGGAAGCTACGTCGATCGAAACGGATACCGCTGACCGCGAATCGGCGGTGATCGACGAAACGATTGAGCAACCAGATCACCCCCACCGCGGCCAGGGGAATCGTTGCTATCGGCAGCCCTAGTTTGAGCAGCACGAGCGTCCAATTGCCGGCCAGCGCGTCGGCTTCGCCGTCCATCCCCGGCAACTTGAGCAGCAGAAGTGCTGGGCCATAAACAACCAGTCCGCTGACGAACGCCAAGACCAGGCGTAGTACCACGCCCCATCGTCCGACGGCAGTGGTCTGGATCGGGCCGACCTGGTGGTCCGTGGCGCCGGAAGTGGGCTGAGGTGAGATGGCTTCTGTCATATTTCGACGCTACGGGTTGAGCGATGCGCGGCATAAGCCGCTGGCGTCACCGGTGTCAGGACGCACGGCACCTCTTGTCGTGACCGCGGTCACGCGCATCAGGAGGCTGCGCGTCCTAGGGTGAACTCATGCCTCGTCCAGCATCAGCGATCACCCGATCCCGCTGGCCCATTCATGTGCTCATCGGTGTGAGCATTGTGGCCGCCGCGGGCGGGTCGGTCATCCACCTCGTCGAGGGGATGACAGGTCAAGCCGTCGCCGGGTTCGTATTGGTGGCAGTCGTGGGCGTCGCTTGGCGGGCGTGGACTTATGAGCGGCTACAGAAGGCTGCCTCCCTCGTGCTTGCCCTATGCAGTATCGGGTTGTTGGCGATGGTGGACGCGCTGGGCTTCCCGATGGTCTTCACAGCACTGATCCTGCTGGTGCTCGATTGGGGGATCTGGCTCGGGATCATGGTCTCGCTGCTGATCAGTGGGTTGATGGTGGTCCTGCTCTATCAGATCTACGGCGATCAGCCTGGTGGAGCTTCGATAATCGTCGGGCAGGCGGTGACGAACACCATCCAGTTCATCCTGGTTCTGATCGTGGCTGCCTTGCTGCGCGCCTACAACGCCCAGCACGCCGAGCTTGTGACGGTGAACGCGCAGCTGACCGAGGCCATGGATGCCTCGCGCGATTTGGTGTTGGCCACCGAGCGCGCCCGAGCCGCAGCTGACCTGCATGACGGGCTGGGGCATCAGCTCACTTTGATCTCGATGTCGCTGGAGTACGCCGATCGGATGCGTGAAAAGGACGCCGAGCTCGCCTGGGACGAAGTCGCCAATGCCTCGGCGACGGCCCGCCAAGCCCTCGCCGACATGCGGTTGTGGGTGCGCGCGTTGCATCCGGCTCGTCTTGATCAACTCACCGAGCCGAGCTCGTTCGAGGCCGTGGCCGATGTCTTCCGCGGCACCGGACTCAACGTCACGGTCGAGGTGTCCACCGACGAGCAGTTCGACGCACGGCAAACCCTCTTCGCCTACCGGATGATTCAAGAAGGCCTGACCAACGCGCTGCGTCATGCTCGGGCGAGTCAGGTCGTGGTCACCATCGCCCAAGACGATGCGGGCCGGCTCCGGCTGGTCGTGGCCGATAATGGCTCCGGCAACTCAGAGATACGCCCCGGCTACGGCTTACGCGGCCTGATCGAGCGGGCAGAAGCGCTTGGTGGCAGACTGCGGTTGCAGCATCCCGGGAGCCTGGGAGGGCTGGATCTGATTGCCGAATTGCCGGAGGTGAGCTCGTGAACGATCCCGTGAGGGTGATCGTGGTGGACGACCAGCAGCTGCTGCGTCGCGGACTCACCATGTTGCTCGGCACAGTTGACGGAGTCGAGGTCGTCGGGCAGGCAGGCGATGGGCAGGAAGCCTTGAAGCTGATCGCGGCCATCGAATCGGATGTCGTCTTGACCGATGCCCGTATGCCCGGGATGGACGGCCTGCAGCTGCTTGCTGCTTGTCGTGAGAAGCATCCCGGGCTTCCGGTCGTGCTGTTGACGACCTTCGACGATCAGGATCTCGTACAGGCGGCTGTTCACGGCGGGGCATCGGGATTCCTGCTGAAGGACAGCTCGGTGGAGAACGTCGGCGAAGCCATTAGACAGGCGGTCGCCGGCGGCATGGTGATCGATCCGAGAGTCGCACGAAGCGCATTCATCGTCTCCTCCAGCGGGCCCGGACCGTTGGACAGTCTGTCGCCGAGCGAACTCCAGGTGGCCGAACTGGTCGCGACCGGGGCGAGTAACGCCGAGATCGCGACCGCGCTCTGCCTGGCTGAAGGAACGGTGAAGAATTACGTTTCGGCGCTGCTGCGCAAGCTCGATCAGCGCGACCGTACTCGGCTGGCACTGCTCTTGGCCCGACTGATCGAACCGACGGGCTGAGCAGCGCCGGTCGAGGTCAGTGTTTGCCCTTGGTAATCAGCCGTAGCATTCGCAGGTTGAAGATGACGAAGCTGCCGGCCTGGCCGATCAGGCTCTTGCGGTGGCGCAGCGTCTTTTCCGTCGGCAGCGGGGCGTTGGTGAGATCCACTGTGGGAAGCGTTGTCTTGTCGTCCATATCGATCACTCCGGGATGAGGAACCAGCCAGGTAGACCCTTGGCTTTGTAGATGAAGAGGTAGTGGAGCATGAGCTTGACCCAATGACCGTGCAAACCGAGCTCTCCGCGGGTGTCCTTGGTGTCTCGACCGGTCGGGTACTTCGAATAGTCCGGTACGACCGGCATCATCGTCATGGCTGCGGCGGAACCGGAGCGCAAGCCGGTGCCTGCCGAGGCGACACAGGCCGCGCCCATTTCGGTCATCGATGCGTCGCGTGCCGGGGTGGCCTTTCCCTTTTGGATACGGTCCACGATCGTCAGCGCTGCAGTTTTCGCCATCACACCCGAGGGCATACCGGTGCGCGGCGGGGCGGGCGCGATGAGTGTGCCATTCGGCGATTTTCGTGGCCTGGAGATTTGATGTGGCGGCGCGAATGCGATCCCGACAGCGAAGATGTTGTCGAAGCCGGGGCACTCGTACGTCTTTGGCCAGTCCTCGGCGCGCCACTGCTCATATGGTTTGGCGGTGTAGTCCGCATCCACCTTCATGAATCCGTTCGGTGCGAAGAGTTCGGATGTGATGTCATTGCCGTCACGGTCGTAGGCGGCCAGGTCTACTCCGCCGAACGGTGGTAGCAACATCGCATAGTCGAACTCGAGGCTGTGATGCTCCCCGTCCAACGTCTCGAAATGGACGATATTGGGCTCGATCCGCTCGACGTGGGCGCCAGCTATGGCTTCGACGCCTCGCTCACGGAAGAGAGACTCGGTCCATATCTTGGATGTCGTCTGGTATCCGTGCTCGTCGAAGACCATTCCGCCGACGCCGAAGTCACCGAGTTCGGCCTCATTAGTCAGGTAGATGACCCGAGCAAGATCTCGGACGCCGGCGTCGCGCAGCTCGGTGTCGACGTTGAAGACATACTCGAAGGCGGCGCCCTCGCACGTGCAGGTGCCGTGGCCCACACCCACAACGATCGTTTGGCGTTGGCCCCGCTTGAGTTTGGCGATCACCTCGCGGAATTGGGCGGCGGCCTCCACCGCGTGATCGGCGGTGCACACCGAGACCGTGAAGCCATCGGGCCCCAGCCCCTCAGTGGCTGAGAACTTCAACTTCGGTCCGGTTGCGTTGATGAGGTAGTCAAAACGGATCCGATCGGTTTCGCCGGCCTGCGCGGGATCTGTGCGGACGATATCGACTGCTCCTCGAGGGTCTTCAGCGTCCCCGTATGGTCTGATCGCGACGGCCTCGGCCTGCTCGAACGAGATCCCCTTCTTGCGGTAGATCGGGCCGAGGGGAAAGACAACTTGTTTGCGTTTCATCTTCCCGACCCCGACCCAGATATTGGACGGTATCCAGTTCCAATAGGAATTGGGCGATACCACCGTGACGGTGTGTTCTTGCCCCAATTTGCGGCTCAGGTGGAGCGCAGCAGTGTGCCCCGCGATCCCTGCGCCCAGTACGACGACGTCCGACACAGCTCTTCCTCCATTGGCTAGGACTTACTGGGTGAAGCTTGTGTGCTGTGGTGCTTGCTACCGATGGACGTGACCGCGATGCATCGTGGTTGTTTCCAGCAGTAGTTGACCAAGACGACCGTTGGCGACTTCGGCAGTGTGCCGCCATCGCTCGGCCATCCCACGGTCGTAAGTATACCCCAGGGGGTATGGCTTTTGTCCAATATGAACTTAGTCCAAAAGGTAATGTCGTTCAGCGGTGGACGAGCAGTTGAAGAGCGCGCGGTGTGTGGATTCTGCAATCGAGAACGCCGCATCGTCGTGAAGTGACGACTATCTGGCTGACTCGGAGCGGAAGACCACTTCAGTCCGCGGCCCAGGTTTGTTCGGTGACGGATAGCTCGCGGGCGGTCTCTTCCAAGAAGGAAATGATCACCTCGCGCTCTTCGGGTGTCCGGCGCGCCGCGACTTCGAAACGTTTGGCCTGTTGCTTCCCGACCGTACTCATGGCGGCGCGATGGGTGTCTGGCGTGATGTGTATCAACAGCGCTCGACGGTCCGAGGGGTGTGGCTCGCGTGTGATGTGGCCAGCTCGAGCGAGCCGATCGAGCAGCTTCGTTGTTGAGGCGGTCGTGATGCCGAGGTGGGCTGCGATGTCCCCGGGAGTAGCTGACACTCCGCGGTGTTGGCAGACGATCAAGAAATGAAGGGCCCGCATGTCGGTCTTATTCAGTTTCATGTAGCGCGTCGAGGCGTCGGTGAGCTCGTCTTCTGCCTCGCGAAGGCTCCCCATCGCCACCATTAGTCGGTTGATCTGCGCGATGTCGTCAGCGGAAAGGTTCGAGCGGTCCACTAGTTCACTGTTGGGATCGCTGTTTTCAACGCGGTAGAGGCTCTCGTCGACCTCGCGCGCATTCGACGAACTGACCATGGAAAGACAGTATCACTCTGGCGTAAAGCATGCTAAGCTAGCAACTAGCTAGGCAAGGTAAAGCGCAGTTGTTGTGGAGCGATGTCTGGACGAGACGTCGGATTGATTGGAGAACGATGCGCGCAATAGACGTTGTAGAAGAGAAGGCTCGTGTAGAAGAGAAGGACATTGCAGCCGACCAGCAGGTGTCGACTCCGGCTGATGGTGGCCGTCGATGGCTTCGAGCTTTGGTGCCGGGGGTCCTGATCCTTATCTGGCTTACCGCAGCGGCGGTAGGCGGCCCGTATTTCGGCCGGATAGACGAAGTCTCATCGAACGAACAGGCGAACTATCTGCCCAGTTCCGCGGATGCGACGAAGGTGCAAGAGTTGCGGGGAGCGTTTTCCGCCTCGGATGCGATCCCGGCGATAGTGGTATTCAGCTCGGAAAACGAATTGACCGAAGAAGAGATCGCCATTCTGTCCGCCCAGGTCGCAGACCTGCCCGCTGTGCCTGGGGTTCGGGACGCCGTCTCGCCGGCAATCCCATCCCAGGACGGTCTCGCCATGCAGGCCTTCGTCCCCATCGACTCCGACGCCGAAATCGGCGAAGTCGTTGACGATGTGAGCAAGCGGCTGAGGGATGCCGCACCCCAGGGCGTCGACGTCCACGTCACCGGTCCTGCTGGGTTCACTGCCGATCTGATCGATGCTTTTGCCGGCATCGACGGGCTCTTGCTGGCTGTCGCATTGATCGCAGTTTTCGTCATCCTCGTCGCGGTCTACCGATCGCTGCTGCTGCCCGTGGTGGTCTTGGCCACCAGCTTGTTCGCATTATGCGCTGCACTGCTCAGCGTCTGGTGGCTGGCCAAAGCCGGTGTGCTCTTGCTCAGCGGTCAGACTCAGGGAATCTTGTTCATCCTTGTCATCGGGGCTGCCACTGACTACTCGCTGCTCTATGTTGCGCGATATCGAGAAGCCCTTCGTAGCCAGCAGGACAACTGGGACGCAACCCACCAGGCACTACGTGGCTCGTTCGAGCCAATCCTCGCCTCCGGCAGCACTGTCATCGCGGGTCTACTTTGTTTATTGCTGAGTGATCTGAAGTCGAATAGCACGCTTGGGCCGGTCGCCTCGATCGGCATCGTCTTCGCGATGGCGTCCGCACTTACCCTGTTGCCCGCGATTCTGTTCGTGCTGGGGCGTTGGGCGTTCTGGCCCCGCCGCCCCCATTTCGAGCCGGCGGTCGTTGCTGCCGAGCACGGCGTACAACAGCACGGGCTGTGGGCCTGGCTCGGACGCCAAATCCAGGCCAAGGCACGTCCGATCTGGATCATCACCGCGGCGGTTCTGGCCATCGGGATGTTCGCGGCGACCAGCCTCAATGCCGGGGGCGTCGCCCAGTCCGAGCTGGTGCTCGGAGAATCTCAAGCGCGCGACGGTCAAATGCTGTTGGGGAAACACTTTTCTGCCGGGTCCGGCAGTCCGGCGCTCGTGATCGTCACCGAGGGCGACTTGGAAGACGCCGCCGATGTTCTGTTAGCGCAGCCCGGCGTCGACAGTGTGAGCGTCATTGCGGACGACTCGCCGAGCGGGACGGCGCCGGTAACCGTCGAAGGTATCCAACCGCTCGGCCCTCCGGGGACACCTGCACCTGCCGCGACCGTTGTCGATGGCAAGGTGATGTTGCAGGCGACCCTGGCTCACGCGGCCGATTCTCAGGAGGCCGAACAGATCGTCCGGACGCTGCGATCCGAGCTTTCGGTCGTCGTTCCGGACGCGCAAGTTGGGGGAGCAACCGCGGTGGCCATAGACGCGAACGACGCTTCCATCCGGGACCGTAATCTCATCATTCCGGTCATCTTGATGGTGATCTTCGTCATTCTGGCGCTTCTGCTCCGGTCCCTGGTGGCTCCATTGCTGCTCATGGCCACGACGGTGTTATCCTTCGGCACCGCTCTGGGTGTGGCGGCGCTGGTCTTCAACCACATCCTCGACTTCCCGGGTGCTGACCCCGCAGTCCCTCTCTATAGTTTCGTCTTCCTGGTCGCTCTCGGAATCGACTACAACATCTTCCTCATGACCCGGGTTCGAGAGGAATCGCTGCGCTACGGCACCCGGACCGGCATCGTGCGCGGCCTGACCATCACTGGCGGCGTGATCACCTCAGCCGGTATCGTTCTCGCGGCCACATTCGCTGCGCTCTCGGTGATTCCGATTCTTTTCCTGGTACAGATCGCATTCATCGTGTCGTTCGGAGTGCTGCTAGACACCTTCATTGTTCGCTCGCTGCTCGTCCCTGCCCTCAGCTACGACATTGGTCGGGCGATCTGGTGGCCCGGGCAGTTGAGTTCGCACCGACGTAGGCAGTTCTAGCCTCCATCGATGCCCGCCGGTCGTAAATTGAGGTATGTCGGATATCGGCACCCATTCACCGATGGCGGTGTACGAGGAGAGACGATGGCTGGACCAACCGAGTTAGACGGCATCTTGCCCGATGCCGATGTGAATCTGCGTGAGTACATCGATCAATTGGTGGAAGAGGGGTATTCGGTCGGGGGAGCCGATCGCCCGGACCCGCAACTTATCGATCCGGGCGGACGCGCGGTCGCGACATGGCGGGAGGATTATCCCTACGACGAGTTGCTCGATCGGGACACCTATGAACAGGAAAAGTATCTATTGCAGGTGGAACTGCTCAAGCTTCAGTACTGGGGTCAGGACACCGGGATGCGCCACATCATCGTCTTCGAGGGCCGCGATGCGGCAGGCAAGGGTGGCACGATCAAGCGGTTCACCGAACACCTCAACCCGCGCGCGGCGCGTGTGGTGGCGTTGACTACGCCGAACAGTCGGGAAAAGGGTCAGTGGTATTTCCAGCGCTATGTGGCGCACTTCCCGACCGAAGGGGAGATCGTCTTGTTCGATCGTTCCTGGTACAACCGGGCCGGTGTCGAACGGGTGATGGGTTTTTGTACGGATGACGAGTATGCGGTCTTCATGAAACAGGTGCCGGAGTTCGAGCGGATGATCACCGATGCCGGCATCCAGTTGACCAAGTTCTGGTTCTCGGTAACCCAGCGGGAACAACGCACCAGGTTCGCGATCCGGCAGATCGATCCGGTGCGGCGCTGGAAGCTGTCACCGATGGATCTCGAGTCGTTGGGACGATGGGAGGATTACAGCGAGGCCAAGGAAGCCATGTTCGCCGGAACCGACACCGACCATGCGCCCTGGATCACGATCCGTAGCAACGACAAGAAGCGGGCCCGATTGAACGCGATGCGCTATTTCCTCAGCCAGTTCGAGTATGAAGGCAAAGACCACGCCTTGGTCGATCAGGTCGATCCACTGATCGTCCAGCGTGCGCGAGATTCCGTTGGTGACTGATAAGACAGGCCGACGGTATCGCGGGCACCCCTGAGGTGGTTGCCGAGGATCAGTCGGACGTGTCCTGGCAGCCGGTCAGCAGTTCGCGGGAGATTCTGACGACCCAGTTCCCCACCTCAGGGTCGGGAAGGATGGCATCAGCGCTGTAAAGGACGCGAGACGGGTCTGTCGACTGTCTGATGGCCCGGCCGATGATCCGCTCTTGGAACATCGGGTCGTAGGAGACCAATTCGGGCACGACAATGACCTTGTCGGCCAGCTCGAGCATCTCGTTGATCGCATCGATCGTGGGTTGCTTGTCGTAGTCGACGAGGTGTCCACACCAGGCGTGGGTCGATACGTCGATGTCGAGGTCTTCCTCGGCGTGACGACGGGTCTGTTCGAAGAATGCGGTCCACTCGTCGTCGAACTCGGCGCTGCCATAGCCGACCAGCACCAGCCCGGTGCGAGCGGCGTCACTAGCCCCACGATCGAGGATTGTGCGAACCCGACGGCTGAGATTGGTGCGCACCAGCCCCGAGAAGTCGAGCAGCGGCGCGAACGTGATATTTGCGTCCGGCTTGTAGACCTCGATCTTTTCGGACGCCAATTTGGCGACGAGCTCGGGGGAGGAGGGCTGGCCACAGATAGCCGGAATGTCGTCAAGGCTGTGGTCACTGACGGTGAGTAGCAAGGGCACGACGAGGACATCCGTGATGCCGTCAGCGTCGAACGCCTTCAGCTGGCTCGCGATCGACGGTTCGGTGTATTCCATGTAGCTGGTCCGTACTTGCGCTACCTGGGGGATGGCCAAGAGTTCGTCGGCGACCTGCGCATGCACATCGAGCAGCATCCGCCGCCAGACCGGGGAGCGTGAGCCGTGGTTGACCAGCAAGATGCCGGTGGTCCCTTGACCGTTTCCCTTGGAGAGGGCCGAAGCGCTCTCGAATGCATCCTCCGGTAGCGTGACGAGCGGCAGCGCTGCTGCGCGAGCGTGCGGGCATCCCGCTTCGGCGGCTTCGCGCTCCGCGTCCGTGGTCTTCGCATTGGTGACGGTCATCTCGAACCCCTCCAGGATTCCTCGGCAATACCCCTGCGCGGGTCAACATGCCC
>JALHFX010000199.1 GCA_022837595.1 Propionibacterium sp. | reverse complement strand
CCAGCAGATCCGACCAGGACCACGTTGCGTATGTCTGCCGGAGAGTTCACCTTGGGTGCTTGGGTGCTCGTCTTTGAAGCCATGACCCAACATTGCCGCGCTTGGTGGCCTGCCGCAAGCATTCCGATCATCTGGCCGATATCAGTTTGTTATCGAAAACGCCAGGGGCATGCCCCGTATTCGCGGCTCCTCAGGGTCGTTGGGTAGCCTCTCTGCGTGCCATCAGATTCTCAGGTCGTCAACCGCTACTCGGGCTTCCGGCCCGAGGTGCAGGGCCTGCGCGCGATCGCGGTGCTGATGGTGGTCTTCTATCACGTCTTCATCGGACGCGTGTCCGGCGGCGTCGACATCTTCCTGCTCATCTCGGCCTTCTTCATGACGTTGTCATTCGTCCGCAAGTCCGAGGATGGCAGACCGCTGGCGATCGGACGTTACTGGCTGCACACCTTCAAACGGCTGCTGCCATTGGCTGCGGCAACGATCCTGCTGACCTCGATCGCGCTCGGTCTGTGGTACCCGGAGTGGGCGGTCTGGGCCTACCGGGGGGACGGGTTGGCGGCTCTGTTCTATGTGGAGAACTGGCAACTGGCGGCGGTGCAGGCCGATTACTACGCCGCCGACGAATCGCTGGCCTCGCCCTTCCAGCATTTTTGGTCGTTGTCCGTGCAGGGCCAGGTCTTCTTGATCTGGCCGTTGATCTTCGGGTTGGCGTGGCTGATCTGCCGCAAGATGGGCTGGCGTCCGGTGAGGGCGCTGGCAGTGCTGTTCGGCCTGCTCTTCGCCGGCTCGCTGCTGGCCCTGGCGATTCCCTTCGTGAGATCGCCCAAGTGGACCCGCGTCACTCTCGGCTGGGTCGGGTTGGCGGGCATGATCTTGTGCGGCATCGTGCTCGATGTCCAAGGTGTCTTCCCGGGCTGGATCGCCTTGTGGCCGCTGGGCTCGGCCGCCGCGATCATGATCGCCGGATCGTCGGGCTCCGCGCTCGGCGTCGATCGTTTCTTGAGCTGGTCGCCGGTGCAGCGGCTGGGCGATTCGGCCTATGCGCTTTACCTGGTGCACTGGCCGATCCTGACCACCTACCGGGCCGTCACCGGCCAGCTGGACGTGGCCCTCGTTCCGGGCGCGCTGTTGGTGCTGAGCTCGATCGGCCTGGCCGTGGTGCTCACCAGGTTCATCGACGAGCCGTTGCGCCGCTGGCGTTGGGCGGAGGCCACCACCAAGCACATGGCCGTGGTCGTTGCGTTCATCGTGATGGTCACCGCGACTGCGGTGGGCGGCTGGATCAGCTTCGAGACGTCGCGTCTTCGGCAGGAGACGGAGCAGGCCCGCGCCGATTTCGAGCGCAACAATCCGGGCGCTCGGTCGTTGATGGACGACTTCGTCTACCAGGGCGATCCCGGGGCACCGGTCCTGCCGGAAGTGGGGGAGTTGGACGACCAGTGGATGAGGTTGTCCGAAGCCTGCTCCGGCAGATTCGCCCCCATCGAAGACATGGGCCCGGGCTATTGTTGGCAGACACCGACCATCTTCCTGCCGTCGCGCACCGTCGTCGTGGTGGGCAATTCGCACACTCAGCAGTTGCTGGCAATGCTGGTGCCGATCGCCGAGGAGCGCAACTGGCAGCTGGTCACGCTGCTGCAACCCGGCTGCAGTTTCGGTAGCGGAGGACCCGAGCTGTGCCAGCAGACCGGTGCGGCGTTCCTGCGCTACGTGCTCGAGGTGCACCCCGACGTGGTGGTGACGATGGCCACCCGGACAGACGGCGAGACCGCCGAGGACGAGTACCTTCCACCCGGTTTCGACGACGTCGTCGCACCGCTGCT
>JALHFX010000079.1 GCA_022837595.1 Propionibacterium sp. | reverse complement strand
ATTTGTTTTACAAGAGTCCACTGTTCCTGCCGTACCACTATTCCTTGCCTGCTGTCAGAAGTAATAGTGGAAAAATATGAAAGCGTGAACTAAAAGTAGAAATACACGCATAGCGGGGATTTGCGATCTGATGCGCAACCAAGAACAACGACGGTTCACGATGCCAGCCGACAACACGCGGCCCTTCAAGAGCCACCGCTACGACGTCTTCGGCGTCAAAATCGCAAGACGTCTCACACTCTTCGGTGATCAGAACCTCTCTGCATTTATCGCACTTGAAGCTGATCCGTCCGTCCTTGCGTACTGCGAACGCCCGCTAGTAATCAATGACTTAAAGCCCAAGCGCGTTGTCGACTTCTGGGTGGAGCGCGAAAGCGGAGAAGAGCTATGGTTGCTGCTTCGGCCCACCGAGCGCACATGGCGTTCAGAGCCAAATCTGCCGAACGCCGCCTTCAACGTCTGGGCTGCGGCGAACGACCTGTCAATCGTGCTGCATCTGCCGGAAGACCTTGGGTTGCCCGACGAAGCGCGAAGAAACTGGGGTGAAATTCTCCGGTATCTAGGCGCGAATTCTCGGTTTGTTCATGCTGAACTTTCCGATCAGATCTATCGCATGTGCGGGGACGGCCGCACAATCGACGAGATTCAGAATCTGTTGGATGACGAAGATCCGATTCTAGTCCGCACCGCGATTTTTCGACTTGTACACGAAGGCCGCATTCAGATCCCAAGCATTCTCACGTCCGCGATCGGTCTTGATACCTTGGTGGTTTCGAGATGAAAACCTTCGCCTTCGGATCGCTTCGATTTCAAAGAGAATCCATCCCCGTCGAACTAAGGGACTGGTCGGTGTGGCCCATCGTTGATGATCTGAGCCTCGACGACGAGCAACGAAAGGCTTATCAATGCCGCGAGAAAGCCATCCGTTATTTTGTAGGCAATCCAGAGATGCGGATCGCCGACATTTGTCGCGCAACCGGAGTCTCGACCTCGACCCTGTATAGACTATTCGAAAGATGTTGTGAAAAGCATCCGGATGGACGGATATATGGCTTTCGAGGATTAATTCGATATCAGCGAGTCGCTCGGTATAGTCGCACCAAGCCCATAGCGCGAAGCGGCGTTAAAGAGAAAGGAGGGGCGGCAGGCGCGTTCTCCATGTTATTGGATCGGTACCCGTCCTTAGAAGTTTTCCTTGTCAAAGAGCTAAAAAGGCGCATTCGTCGAATCGACGCAGCAGAGGAAGTGCGAAAATCAGTTAAGAAGATTCATAAGGGATTTTTAGAGAAATGCAGGGAACTCGGGATTGGAGTGGATGATTATCCGTTCAATCAAGATTATTGTGGACTTCGATCGCTTGCAACGCATCTAAAAAGACTGGCAAATCAGTCATTCGAATTAGCGTCGCGAAACTCTGGAGCCAGTTCGGTCGGCGCGCCGATGACATCGAGTGAGCGGCGCGCGGCGCCTGCTGCTTTGAATCCGTTTGAAGTCGTCGAGTTTGACGGCCACAAAATTGACTTGCGCCTCGTTCTGACGGTTCAAGATCCTTACGGTCTCGAGACCCGCATGGAGCTCGGCCGAATCTGGATATTGGTCGTGCTAGATATACTAACCCGTGCTGTGCTCGGGTATACGCTGGCCTACGGCAAGGAATATACAAAGGACGATGTTGCGGCGGCACTGCAGGCAAGTCTGCTCCCGCATCAGCCTCGGAAGTTGAAAATTCCTGGTCTTGCCATACGGGCGGGCGGTGGCTTTCCCTCTGACGTCATTCCAGAAGCTGCCTTCGCGTGCTGGGAATGGTTCAGATTCGACAATGCGCAAGCAAACTTAGCCTACGATACGTTGGAACGCCTGTGTGAAGTGGTTGGATGCTGGACAGATGCGGGCCCACCGGGACAACCTAACCAGCGGCCATTCATCGAGCAGTTTTTCCGCGTAATAGCAGCACATTTTGCTCACCGCATTGCCGGCACGACGGGAAGTCGTCCCGACGATATCGTGCGACAACTGGGAGATCCAGGTTCAAAGGCTGAGTTGCTGATGAGTCTTGATGAACTGGAGGATCTTATTGAGGTAGTACTCGCAAATTATAACGGGGAAGTTGGGGCAAGCGGTAGGTCGCCCTTGGAGGCGATGGCGCATCACATAGCAAAACGAAGAGGTTTCATACGTTCAATTCCGAGAGAACAACGCGGGAAAATACGTTTAATTCAACAGGCGCGAATTGTTACAATTCGCGGAAGCATCAAGGATGGAGTGCGTCCGCATGTTAATTTCGAGCACGTAAGATACACAAGTGATGTACTCGGCAACAATCCAGGGCTAATCGGAAAAAAAGTCAGAATTTACTTTAATCCGTTTGATATAAGATGTTTAACAGCCTTTTTTATGGACGGAGCAGAGCTTGGCGTACTGACCGCATCTCGTCCCTGGTGTTACACCCCACATTCGCTGCGTGTCCGCCAAGATATTCGCCGGCTTAGGGCCCTTGGAAAGATAAAGATAGGCGAGGACGACGATCCGGTTGAGGCCTGGGTCAAGAACAAAAGAGCGGAGGCTGCTCGAAGCAAATCGGCGCGGCATCAACTCGCAAAGCATCGTCAGTCAGGGTCTAAGTTGCCGCGGGAAACTAATCTCCCGCAAGCGCCTGTAGAACCGAGGCACAATAGTGCACCCTCGCACTCCAACGAAACGAATCGCTCGAAAGCTGGCGAAGGCGGTCAGTCTCTAGTTGAGCATCCAAAGCCCCAGCCAAAGTCCCTCAAGATAAAGCGAACCATCGTTTTTTAGGAGGCGCCGGTGTCCTACGTTCGTCCTATACCGTTTGACCGGCATCCATTGGTCGAGCAGAAGTATATTCTTCCGACGCCATCCATCGAGGAGCTTTATCAACGCGTCAAGAAAATAATTCGCCTGCGCACTCCTGGGGCCATCATCTATGCACACCCGAGGTTTGGAAAGACGTACAGCATAAGATATATCCTTCGTGTTCTGAAAATGGACATGCCTGGTATCGTTACTTTTAGCTTCGGATGTAGAAAGAGCAAGAGTCATTCCGAGGACATGTTCTTCGCGACACTTTTACGTGCGGTTGGACATCCGGCAGCTGAGTCCGGATCTATTGCTCGCAAGCGCAGTCGGCTTGTCGAGCGGGTTTCAGAGCTCGTCGAACGGTCGCGTTATAACCTCGTCATTGCATTCGCAGACGAAGCTCAGCGCTTGGATATCATTGAATACGAGTGGCTTCGTGATGTTCACGATGAATTGGAGCGCGCCGGAATTCGGATGATCACACTCCTCGTCGGGCAACCTCAGCTCATTAATCAAAAGAACGCATTTCGAGAAGCGCGTCAGACGCAGATTGTTGCTCGGTTCATGATAGACGAGATGCCGTTCCGCGGCATTCAGAGCCCAGATGACTTGGCGACCTGCTTGGCCGGCTATGATGAAGCTTGCTATCCGTTCTCTTCAGATTGGACATATACGCGGTTCTTTTTCCCCTATGCATTTTCGGACGGTTTGCGGCTCGTCGATCAGACTGAGGCGCTATGGGACGCCTTTGACGCAGCCCATTCGGAAGCGCGGTTTGATTTTTGCCTAGAAATACCGATGCAGTATCTAGCGCGTACCGTGGAAATCGCATTCATAGAGTACGCCGCATCTGATGCTGCAGACTTCAGATTCTCAAGAGCGATTTGGGATAACTGTGTCGAAGAGTCTAATTACGTTTCGGCCCAAGAAGAGCTTAAGCTTGTTATGGGCGACGGTTTTTACGAAGAAATATGAGGCCGTTTGCGAGAATCGTTCTTGATGAACCGATGCTCCCAGAGGTATCGTGGTGTTGGCGCGATACGTGGTCAACTGAACTCGACTCAATTTATGGAATGCTGTCGAAGTTCGCTGTTCTTAATGCCATCGGCGTCAAAGAGCTAGTAGACCTCTTCATAAGAAATGATCTTGGGGTTAAGAAGGCGACTCAAATGGATCCATACATCGATTTGCGAGTTGTCGGACCGTTTGATGTGCGTCGGATTGCACAAGAGTTCCGGTCTTCCGAGAAGGCAGTGCTCGGCGGTTTTGTTCTTGAGCGATTTCCAAATGCCCAGGCCAAGGCGCTCACTGACCTAAAGTGGTGCGAACGGTGCATGTGCCATGGATTGCATATTCCGTTTCATCAGCTCGATTACATAGGGGCCTGTCCAGTTCATGGCGTTTCCTTGACTCGCGGATGCCCTAAATGCAAGAGTCAGATCCCATATCGGCTGAGCCGCGATGTCTTTCGTAGTCCCTTCGCATGCCCAAAATGTGGATACGAATTAGCTGGGGCAATCAAACGACAGGCAGAGCGAAGCATACAACTCTCGGATGATCAGAGAAACCGTATCGAGGACATCAATAGGATTCTGACGGAAGAAGATAGGGTGGTGACCCTTGCATACGAATTCGATCGAGAATCGCGAGTGAGCGGATGCTCGAGGTTCGCCGTTGGTCGGGTCGATGTATTGAAGTCTCATCTAGACTATACGGGCTTCGTCGCCGCGGTCATGGATCATCTCAAAATTGATCATTCGTCGCAAATCCCCTTAGCGCTTGAAGGAATCAATGCGGTAACGCGCGGGATACCGGTTACCTTGATCGATGTGAAAAATGAAATCAGGCGTAGGCGTAGGTGGGTGAAGGCTCCGCCCAGAGCGGATCCGCTGCAATGGACGACGAGGCTGGATCAATTGGAAGTCGTATACCGAGCGGTGCGGCGTCACTTGTGGAGAAAGGTGCTCCGTTGGCATCGTCGCTGCGTCGATTCAGCGTGTCGCACCCTATGGTGGGATCTCAATGGAGAGACCACAGCAGACTTCTGCTCACAGGCAATTGCGTTTATTCGCTGGCGAATGTACTGGGAGGGATTGGCGGCGCCTTCGGATCTTTTCCGTGAGCCGAAGCGTCGTCCAAATGGACTTGTGGCGTGGAATCAAGCGTCGGTATCAATCATACGCTATAACTGGTCTGACGAGGGAGCGCATTGGGTAATGCAACATGCGTTCGCCGTAAGTCTGTTTGCGCGATTCTATCAATGTCTCGACGATGCCGTGATTGCCCGCACTACCGGGAAGGTCAATTGGGAACGTTTGGATTTCTCAGACGGAGCAGGTTCTCATTGGGCGATCTCTGGAAATGACAGCAAGCGATTTCCCTTGACATTCTTCAGTGATGCTCGTGCTCAGGCGGATCGTCGGAATCTTAACTATATGAGCGAGGGGCCGGCAGAGCATTTCCGTTGGCACTTAGACCGTGTGGCGAAAATTATGCGTTAGATTCCTTTGCGCAATGATCTCAAGTTGCGGACGGTCTTGCCATCGACGATGAGCATGTCGCTTCCTACCGCTCGAACGATGCCGCCCACCCAGCGCCGGAAGGCGTCCTCGAAGGTGCGTGGATCGAGAATGTGGAGGACCCTGCTGAAAGTCTCGCGCTACGGGATGCCATACCCCTTTACCGGTCCTCGCCAGCGATGTGAGGCTATCGAGCGGTTGCGTGTGCTGAGTGGGCGATCTTTGGACAGGCCTCGGTGGGGTGGCTGCTTGGCCGCGAGTAGAGACTTTCTGAAATCGGGAAGATAAGTCGTCGGCCCTGCAAAACGCAACAGCGCGCTCCACGATAGGCTTTTCGCCGATCCCGACCCGTTGGGTTCCCCGAGAAAGTAAAATACAACCCACTGAAACCTGAGAGATTTCACTCCGCACGGCCATAGCCACCGACGATTTTTTCCGTGCTCGCCTCGACCAGATGATCGATTTGCGTCACCAGCTAGCAGTGCTTGCGCAACGCATGCCATGGGCGCAGATCGGGGCGGCCTTGGCCCCGTCGTTCGCGCGCGAGGTGCGGACCGGCTCTCGCACGGAAGACGTCGATCTGTTTGGCCCGCGCGTGGAGCTCGTGGGCGCGGGTGTGAGTAACCCGGGACGGCCTCGATTGCCGATCCTGCTCATGGCTGCGCGGCTCTACCTCAAGCACGCCTTCAACTTGAGCGACGAGGAGTTGGTCATTCGCTGGTCGGAGAACGTGGTCTGGCAGTATTTCAGCGGCATGGACTACTACACGCCGGCGCTGCCGTGCGACGCCACGCAGATCGGACGCTTTCGCAAGGCGATCGGCGAAGCGGGGGTGGAGGAATTGCTGCGGGCGAGGATCGATGCGTCTGTGCAGATGAAGGCGACACCAGGTTTCTACCCTGAAGTTGTTCGCCATGAGCGCCGAGCGTTATCTCCGGCTCTTGCGAGAAGGCGCCTCGAATCACGTCGCTGACATCCACATCACCGAATTCGACAAGGAACGGCTCACGAGTCTGCTCGCATCCGAGCATCCCTCGGCAGTTTTCGAACTCGAGCGGGCCATCGTCGTCGAGCCGCGTCAAGTGCCGCAGAATGTCGTCACGATGAACTCAAGGACTTTGCTGCAACTGGACGACGAGGAAATGGAAGTGGCGCTGGACTACCCGGAGGACGCGGATGACAGCGCCGGGAAATTGTCGGTTTGCTCCGACATTGGTACCGCGATCCTGGGCTACAAGGTGGGCGATGCCTTCGACTGGCGCATGACCTCTCGCGAAACAAAGTGCGGGGTAATTTCGCGTTTGGGCCGTATTGGCGGGCTCATTTTTGTGCGCAGGCAGCATGAACGCCATGGTGAAGGTGAAACGCCCTCCGCAAGCTGTCTCTGGCAAGTGAAGCAAGACCCGACTGCAGGAGGGCAATCCAGGCAGGAAGAAGGTGCGGAAACGCGAGCCGTGACGACGATGTGATTGTGGGATGGTCTCTTTACGCAGTCACTCAGTTCGCCGCGGCACTGGTGAAGGTGTCAGGCATCTGCAACGCGACAATCTCGCCCTTGGCCGTGGCGATGCCATCGGCGAAGACGGTCGCTTCGACCACGACCTTGCGGCCCTTTATCTCCTTCACCTGACCCCGGATCTCGAGTTCCGGGCCAAGCGGGGTGGGCTTGAGATAGCTTACGTGCAGTGACCCGGTCACGAAGCGGAACGGGGGCTGGCTATCCATCGCCCTGTTTTCGGCGCGATACATGGCTGCCGCGGCCGTACCCGTGCCGTGGCAATCAATGAGCGAGGCGAGCAGGCCGCCATAGACGAAACCGGGAATTGCGGTGTGCTCCGGCTTCGGCTGATAACGGGTCACCGTTTCGTCGCCATCCCAGAGGGTCTTGATCTGGTGCCCGTGCTCATTGTTGCGGCCGCAGCCGTAACAGTGGGCAAGGTTCTCGGGGTAGTAGTCCTGGAATGCCTTCATGTTGTTGTCCTCTCGAGACGTCTGTGGTGCCTCGATGCTATGCGGAACTCGCCTCGCCGCGGATTGCGGGCGCGGACAAGCTGCGTGCAAATTCCGCCAATGATGCATCTCGGCGGTCGTATATGGCGACCGCCACCGACGCCACACCGCTTCTCTCCCTTTGCTGTCAGACGTGGAGTGTCTGATACGCTCACGAAAGCGCGGTCCGGGCGTGGCAAACCTATGATCACGCCCGTGATCAAGAAGGCGCGACCTTGCTGCGCGATGCAGAAGAGGAGTGCCACTTGAGTCGGCGATCGGTTTTCTTATTACCGATCGTGGCGACGCTGCTTCTGCCCGGTCAGTCTGCCGTTGCGTCGGCTGAACTGGCACGGGCGAAATACTGCATGAACTGCCATGGGTTCGGCGCCATGATTGTGGGGCCAGGCTATAGGGACATCGCCGCCTGTCGTGCCGGGGAACCGGGTGCTCAAGAGTTGCTTGCTGGCCGCATCCAGCGCGGTAGCGCTGGCGAATGGGGGCCGGTTGCCATGCCCGCGAATGCCGTCAGCGATGAGGACGCCCTGGTGCTTGCTCGGCAGATCTTATCTCTGGCGCCACATCGTCCGGACGCTTCAAGCGAGCGACTCGAAGCGGGGCCGCAGGCTGTCCGCTAGCAAGCGCGGCCCTGCAGGCGCAGGGCTTTACGGCAAGGGTCGTTCTGTAGAAGGGGGCACGCAACGTATCACGCCATCGAGGGAGTCCTCACCTTCCATAAATGGCCGACCAGATCTGGCTTGAGCGTCGGCTTTCTGGGCTCCCAACCGGCCAGTTTCGCTTCCTTGCCGGCCGTGGCGCGAACATGCTGGAGTGCTTTCACCTCGCTGACCGTTGCGGCGAGTTTCCGGCCGGAGGGAGGGGGATCACTTTCATGGGCGAACCTCACCATCGGAGTCGATGATGAAGCCGCTGGATAGCTCAATGACATGCTGGTCGCTATAGACGCCGCAGGCGCGCTCAATCGAATCTTTCATTCGTCTATGCTGGCAATGCGAGCCTCCCGCCCGATGAACAGCTTCCACGCCAGCCGCAGCAGGGCAAGCAGTGTCGCCAACTGGATCAGTGCAAGAAGACCGATACCGGCCCAGTATGCGGCGCCGTACTTGTCCACGAGCCCGGTTTCGACCCAGGCCAGGTGCCACCAGAACATGCCCATGACGAAGAGGGCGACGCCGGGGCAGATGAGGCCGAAGCTCACCGGATCCCGCCCCTCACCCGACAGATGCAGGCGGAGATAGCCGTTGAGCTGCATCACGCGATAGCCGATGAGCATCACGCCGATCTGGAGCATGAAGAGGGCGGTGAGCATGTAGAACAGCTCGCCGCCGTCCTGCGGAGACGCGAAGTGATGGACGAGTCCGTGGCGCAGTCGGACCCATTCGATGCCCAATAGGGTGAGGATCGGCACCAGCATCCAAATGCTCGGCGTGGCTCTTGGCTGCAGGCCGTGGGTCATCATCGCGGCAGCGCCGCCCACCAGTACGATCACGGCCACGATCACGGCGAGGACGAAGAAGAGAATGGACACCGTCGCCGCCAGCGCGGAGACCAGTTTCACATGGGACATCGCTGCCGGCGCAGCGAACCCGACCGAGAGCATGGCGAAGGTGAACACCGCTAGCAGGGGCGACAGATGGTTGTGCTCGCTGTCGCGATAGCCGCCATCGACGAGGAAGCGCGACAGGTAGCGGCCGTAGATCTGTAGCGCATGCCAGCCGATCGCGGCAAAGGCGAGCAGGGCGAAGGGGAAGAGGTATTCCACCACCGACCAAAGGCTGGGCACGAACAGCGCTCCGAGCACTAAACCGACGTTGACCGTCATCGCCAGCGTCAGGGGTACCGCCATCAGTTGCACCTCGCCGGGTGATGCGCGCAGCGATGCGAGATCGCGCTGGCCGGCGGCCGAGCGGTGAGCGCGGATGTTCCACCACAGCAGCGCGAAGTGGAGCAGCGCGAGCAGGACCACGGCGCCGGTGGCGATGAATGCAATCACGCGCACGACGACCGGTATCGCGACTTCGCCCGCCAGTGCGCTCTGCAGGTGTTCCCAGGTCGGCATCGGCGAGTCCGGATGCGGCAACAGCCACATCAGGTACATGAAGAACGAGACGGAGAGCCCACCTGCGCCGAGCGCGGCAAGCCAGTAACTCGG
>JALHFX010000078.1 GCA_022837595.1 Propionibacterium sp. | reverse complement strand
GGGCGATGAGGTGCCGCCAGTGGCACGCCCGGCAGGTGCCCGAGGACAAGCCACGTTGATCGGCTGACGGAATTTTCGGCGGTTCCGGCTTAGAACCCCTAGAAGCCGTTGGCCGGCACGAGGCAGCGCCGGCGGCGGAACGCCGCCCGGAACGAGGGCTTTTCAGCAACCGACTCGCCGCGCGCGTTGATCAGCTTCGTGGCGATCGCCTCGTCCTTCGCCCACGAGGGCACCAGGCCCCAGCGCAGCAGCTGGATCACCCGCTCGCCGTTCGGGCGCTGGCGCACCACCGGCAACCACTGCATCGGCGCCGCGTTCCAGCGCGGCTCGAATGCGAAGCCTTCGGGCGCCGCCTCGAAGGCCTCGCTCAGACGCGAGACCGGACCGTAAAGCGCATAACGTCCGCACATCGCTGTTTGCCTCCACACCAGGCGATCGATCGCTGCCCCAAACTGGCCACGTTGGGCGAAAATAAGCTGTATTTTTTTACAGCAAAATCATGCACGTCAGAGTCATCGAACTGATGGTGGCCGGAGTGCGCCGCCCGCGCGAAGAATGTCTGGCCGATCCCGGCATCACCGGCACCCTGAGCATAGGCGACATCCCGATCGGGACCGCCGAGAAGCGGCCGCTGCATGCGGCGCAGCTCTGGGAACAGTGGGGCTCGGCCGCCAAGCGGCCCTTGCTGCCGCCACTGTTCGACGTGCAGGTGCTGCGCATGACCCCGCGCGGGCTGCTGCTGCGCGGCTTCCAGGTCGATAACGCGAACTGGCCGAGCTCGGCCCAGCACGCGCAGGAATGGTGGGCCGTGCCAATCGACAAGCCGGATCCGGCTTAGCGTACGATTTTTTCCGTTTCGTGAGCTGCAGTTCAGTGCAGCGTTCCGCCAGCCCAGCCTTGGGGAGTGTGCGAGGCAGCAAGAGAATCTCAGCCGGCCTTGGTGATAGCCAAACCTCGTCACCGATCCCTGCAGGGCGTCCGGTTGTCACCAAGGCCAGAAACGCGCTACAAGCGATTAAATGCAGTTCGGCAATGTTGTCGGTCGGACCACGCCGAGAAAACGCCTCAGCGGCCATCCAGAACGCTCCTGCAGCTGGATTTCACCTGTACCTTTCCGTCTCCCCCTCGGTTTTACAGATGTTTTTAGCGGCTGTTGATTCGTCGACCTCTCGCTTTGGGGCGGTTTCCACAGAAACCCGGCTGAGGCGTCGGCCCGCTTGCGGGCGGAGGCCGATTTGTCCGGGTCTTAGCGCCCGTAGGGGGCCGCTTGCGGCCGGTCGGCCCGGCTTGCCGGGTCGAGCCGCTTAGACCGTCCCTTTCACTGTTCATCGATGTTTTGGGGTTTGCTTTTTTCCTTTCTTCTCTTTGGTTTCCCTTGGTGCTTGGTGTGGTGAATGCGGTCTAGCAGCGTCTGGGGGCTCATTTCGCCCCCTTTGGGGGCCTGTTCAATGGGGAGGGGGGGCCGGCTTTGCCGGGGGAACCCCGCAGGGGTGCCCCTTGCCCGGTTTGGCCACGGAAAGAGTTTTCCACAGGCACAGGGGCCTAACTGACGTTAAAGGTTTTATAAGTTAAGAATCGCGCGCGCGCGTTACGGTTGTGGATATCAGCCTGAAAGGGTTGCCGTTACTGGATTCTGAATTTTCTGGCGTGGGTGATATAACGAATGGGGTGTGGGTGATATAACGAGTCCATCCACAGGAAAGCGTGGGTGATATAACGAGCCCATTCACAGGCGTGGGTGAAACAACGAACCGCCCGCCGTGGCGACACGACACGTCCAAAGTGAGTTTTTTGGCGCTTATCGTCTCACCATAGAGGACCAGTGACAGCAACGGCGCTGCCCAATGACCTGAGCGTGGGTGATATAACGAGTCCGACCGTAGGCACCCACCGGCAAGCGTGGGTGAAAACACGAGGCGTGGGAATTCTTCAGCGCACACCAGACACCCGCCGGGCGTGTGGTGGCCTTGAGGGTGGCCGACGGCCAGTCCCGCAGAGACCGAGCGGATAGCGAGCCTGGAAGGGCATCTCGGTTTTCGCGCCAGCGAAAAAGCCCCTGTTCGGGGGGCATGATGAAAAATGCGAGCAGGCCAGGTAGATCTGTTGTAACCAAGTGCGCCGGCTAAGGCTTGCCCTTCCCCTTATCCAGCTCGGGCGGTACTCGCTTCGGGTTTCGAGTGTAGGAATGCACCACGTCAGCCTTGTTGCCCTTGGTCAGCCCGGCAATGAGCCGCTGGGGGTTGCGGACGTAGAACGTCACCTTGTCGGCGTCGTCCAGCGTCATCCGATACTCGGGCAAGGTGTGCGCCTCGATGATCTCGCGGACCATGCGGCGGAACTCGCGCAAGGTGCCCTTGCTGCCGGCCTTCTCTTGCAGCAGCTCAAGGCCGATGCTCCACAGAGTTTGATGGCCACAATGCTTGCGCGCCAGCTCGTACAGACGCCGCTCCAGCGGCCGGCGAAGGCGGAAATAGTCCCGGTGGATGGTCAGCACTTCGTGAGCCTGCACCGCATTAAAAAGCCACTTGGACAAGGTGACTTCCACGGCAATCATGCGTTCGTCATCGGGCGCCCGCTCGATGATCGTCCAGGAATCAATGATCCCGAAGCCCTCTTTGACGCGCTGTCCACCCGTCCGAATGTCAGTCTTGATCGTGGTTCCGCGCAGGCGCTCTAGGGCGTTCTCGAGGCGCTGATACTCGGCGCCGCCGGTGGGCTTGTTGGTCGATACAAGGTAGTCATGCACCGTAAAGCGCACGGTCCGATTCTTGGCGTCGTCCCGGCCTCTGTTCAGCCCCTCGGTCATCTGGCTGACAACGTAAATCAAAACGTCCTTGTCGAACTGCGTCGCCCGGCCCTTGATCGACGGATAGACCTCGACGCTGCGGTTTCCGTCCTTGCTCTCCCATGTCCACGTCGACAAGTCTGCCTTGGTTGAAAGCGTGAAGATCGGCGCTTCCATGCTCGCACCGTCATCCTTCAACGCATAGTCAAACAGGTCGGCAAGGAAGAAATCGCGGTCTGTGTGCCGAAGTGGCAGCAACGCCGGGCGCTCGCGCTTGACCGGCGCCGGCAACTTGGCCGACGTGGTGTCCTGAGCAGGCTCTGGCGGGGTGCCGGCTGCGAGGTCTAGAACGCCCTGCGTCTCGCCCTGTGTGGGCTCCTGACGACCCTTTCGGGCTTTGGCAGTGCTCTCCATTCGGACTCTCCTGGGTTTCCTGAGAGACAAAGGGCGCCCCCTCCTTGAAGAAAACATTAAATACGTTTTTACGTATTTCCGTATTTCTGCAAAAGAAGCTCACGTACTTCGTCCGCGATCTTCGTTCCTCGTATTGCACATTGAGACTTGATCGCTCGATGCAAACTCATCGGAACGTCTATGGTGAGCCGCTTCATCGGCTCCGGCCCGTCAGCCGGAGCACGGCTTTCCACCCACGCATCAGCGGCGGCCGGCGTCGATTTACTGGTCGGCTTGGCGCCAATAGATACCTTCTTCGTGCTCATCGTGCGAACTCCATCAGTTCGGCCGCTACGGCTTCGATCTCACTCGCTGCCGACCCATTCTGATCAATCTCATGTACGGCCAATCCCTGAGCCGCCGCTTCAGCGAAAACAACCCGCTGCGTGACACTAGATGCCAACACTTGGACGGGATACGCCGCGAGGGCTTCACGCACGTCACGACCAATTGCCGTATTTGCGATTTTACGATTAACCACAAAAGCAGCTTTCAGGCTTTCTTTGTAGATACGTGCTTCCTCGATCAGCTTCACAACCTCCTCTGCGGCCCAAATGTCGTAGGGGGAAGGCTGTACGGGTATCAGGACTACATCTGCAGCCATGATCGCGGATCGAGCCAAGTCGGTGACTCGCGGCGGACCATCGATAACGATGTGATCGTAACCTTGCCCGATCTGTCCGATTTCCTTGTGCACGGTCGCCCTAGGCAACCCCACTACGGAAAAAATCTGTTCAGCCTGTCGAGCCGCAGCCCAATCCAACGCGCTGCCCTGGGGGTCTGCATCGATCAGCAACACCCGGGCCCCAGTGCGTGAGAGGCTGGCAGCCAAGTTCACGCTGAGGGTAGTCTTGCCTACCCCACCTTTCTGGTTCAGAAGTCCAATGATCATGTTTTCATCTTTTCTGTATTAGCGTATGTGCGATTTTACGACGAATCGCAAAAACTTAAAACAGGAAAGCATCGGCACTCGTACAGAAGGCTGCTGCACGGCGTCAGGCACCGGATACACTGGCCGAGGACTGCAAGGCTGCATAGAGCGCGGTCTTGCTAACCTTGATCCGTCCGGCAGCCTCGCGGACACTCAACCCGTTGGCGATGAGTGCGCGCGCCCGCTGCAACCTGTCGTCGGTCACAACACGCTTTCTCCCGCCTTTGCGCCCGCGGGCGGCGGCGGCGGCCAACCCTGCTTTGGTACGCTCCCGGATCAAGTCGCGTTCGAACTGGCCCAACGCTCCGAACACATGGAAGATGAGCCGACCACCTGAGGTGGTGGTGTCGATGGCCTCGGTTAGAGAGCGGAAGCCAACACCACGCGCTTCCAATGCGGCGATCGTTTCGATCAGGTGCGGCAGAGAACGACCGAGCCGATCCAGACGCCAGACAGCCAGCACGTCGCCTTCACGCAGGTACGCCAGCGCCTCAGCCAAGCCAGGCCTGTCCGACTTGGCGCCGGAAACCGTGTCCTCAAAAATCCGCTCGCATCCTGCCGTACGCAGTGCGTCCGTCTGCAGTGCGGTGTCCTGCTCCGCGGTCGATACCCGCGCATAGCCGATCAGAGCCATGATTGCCCACCCTTTGTCCGCAATCCCGTCCGCCTATCTTATTGTCCGCAAACCCATTGATCAATTATTTTTCCGGACATCCTCGCACTTGTCCGGCTAATGATCCTTTAACGGACAGGTCAGGGTCGGCGGAAGATAGCTACCCGGGGTGTTGCACTCGAGGTCGGTTCGCGACCAACTGGCTCTGGCTCTACAATCACGAGCGCCCAAACATGGCCTTGGGCGGCATCACCCCAAAGCAGCGGCTGGCCATGGCCGCATAGCTCTACTTCTGACTACCCCTAAAAATGGGGGGATTACCAAATGACCACGGACAAATTTGGTGGCGGCAAGCTTCCTGGTAAGACTCTCTACGCTGGCCGCCGCCGTGCGATGACCAGAAGCTCCGGTTTCAAGGTACACAAGGACACGACCGGTGGTGAGTTTCGTAGGCACCTTGAGAAAAGAATTCTCATCAAATCTGGCGAGGCGGTGTCCGTTACATTCTCGATAGCCGGGCATGCCAAGGGCGACTTGATCGGTTACGGTGTATGGTTCTGGCATACTCCAGGCGTCACCTACAGCTTGAAAGGTGGTTACGAAAAGAGAACGCTCACTCAGTACGGTGACTCATCGTGGGACAAGGCCGGCAGTATGTGGGTTGCACATGACGCGTCACCGGTTGAGGTTACGCTCACCTTCGCTCTATCTGATATGGATACTGGGGCAGTATCTCTATATGCCCCAATGTGTGGGCGTGTGCAGCACAAGCACTTGGATAATGCTCGCCCTGAGCTCATGAGGAACATGTACCAGTTTTCCCCGGAAGCGCTTTTCATTAGCGAAGACGCGGCCGGCGAGGTCACCATAGAAGCGCCCGAGGATGCTGAGGGGGGCGAAAACCCGTTGATTTTGAAGTCGTGTAATCGCTGCGGTCGCTACCTGCCTATCAACGTACCGCTAGAACGTGACCAGCTAAGTTTCAGTAACCACTGCGTTGCCGATCACCGACGCCCATGCAGACACGCAACATTCGGCAGGCTACGCAACGTAGATGATGCCAGGGAAATTCTTCAACTCGATTACGGTTATCAACTCGAATGTCGGTTCTGCAAGAAGTTCGAGGTCAACGCAGCACACAACCCTCAGCGCACATCAGCGCAAATGAAGGAGGACGGCGCCCGTCGTCGTGCGTTCGAGCTCTTGTTAGCCGAGCTATACGGCGGTACGCCTCAGCTTCGCTACAGACACGATAAGGGCACAGAGCTCGCTGACGATGTGTGGAAGCGCTTCGGCGGTGCCTGCTTCAACTGCGGGACGAAGCTGCAGACAGCTCGCGAGATGCACCTAGACCATACGAGGCCACTTGCGTTGCTATGGCCCTTAGACGAAACAGCAACGGCGCTATGCGGGTCATGCAACAGTGAAAAGCGCGACAGGGCGCCAGCAGATTTCTACACACCAGCCAAGCTCGCAATGCTGGCAGAGATCACCGGCATTCCGCTCGATGACCTCGCCAAGAGCCACCCGAACAACGAGGCGCTTGGCTTCCTGTTGAGTCGCCTCGACTGGTTCTTCGGTGAGTTTCTGCTCCGAGAGGAGATGACAAAAGAGCGAGATGGAAAGGTGGCAGGCGAACTAGTAGTCAAGGCGCTGCAGAAGGTGTTTGCTAGGAGCAAGCAGCACAAGGGTACTGATCTCCAGGCTGAATACGACCGTCGCCGCGTACAGAAACTCTAGTTTGCTACGAGCACCAAGTAGGTATGGCCGTTTACGGTGCCCTTGTCTCGAATACCGTGTGATTCACAATGTTCAACGCCTTCTGTGAACATGTCGGCAACCGAGAACCACGGTGCGACGCGCTTGCTTAGCTCAGCACCCATGTCGCACTTGGAGCTGTTCCCAAGATGCAGAACCATGAGCCCTCCGTCATGGAGGCGCTCACGAGCCGCTGAGTAGAACGAGTGGTACACGTCGAGGTTCTGCTTCTGTCTCGTTTCTAGGAACTCACTTGCCCGGATGTCGAAATCCTCACGCTCCCAGCCGACGAACCAAAATCGCATCCAGTTGGTCATGTAGAACCGAGTTGAGTCGAAGAACGGCGGTGATGTGATGATGACGTCTGCCGTTGGGATCGAGGCCGGCCAAGTGGCCGTGCAGTCACCTTGCGCAGAGCCGCCCCATTCCCGTTCATCGTTCGTTAGCCCCTCATAAAGGCGAGCGAGCTTGTCGCGTAGCCTTGGAAGGAGCTCTCTGTACTCGAAATCGCCAGTGGGCTTGAACGGGGTTACTGGATGACTTCGTCGGCTTAAGGCGTAAGGCCTGTTCCCATGCAGCAGATGTAGGGTGCAAGCAAACAGCACGGCCCACTCCGCCCCGCTATCCCAGCGAGCCAAGAAGAACGACCTTGCTGCGATTATTTCCCGCAAAGTATCAGGGTGGAAGTAGTCTGGAATTGCGCTGTTAAAGCGCACCTCAGCGGCGCGTTCGATATCGTTGGGCTTCAACCGGTAGTTTTTGATGGATGTTTCGAGCTCACTGAGCAGATTTTCCATCTTCACGGGCGAGGTTTTTGCGACCTTCGCCAGTGTTAGTACATGCCCCAATCGAGAAATATCGATTCCATATCCACGGCGACCCATGCGGCATGCTTCAAGCGGTATGGTGCCAGCTCCGGAGAATGGGTCGAGTACCACATCACCTGGGGATGAGAAGCACTTCACCAGGTGGTGAGCCAAGGCAGGTTTCATCTTGCCCTGGTACGAACACATGGAGTGCATCGGCCCACCCCATTCTCTCTTTGAGTACGGTATCTCCTGATGCGGCAGGGTGTGTTTGAAGACCTCCCACTCGTTTCGCCACTCAGCCTTGAGTGTTCTTCCTAGAGCAGCTTCTTCCACAGTCCTCTTATCAATATCCGGATGGCTTGTCGCCTGTAATTTTTTGGGTCGCTCGAGTACCAGTAGCTGCTGCCGAACAGCTTCGCCGCCTTTCGAAATACGCTTCCGAAGGTGAACGCGCTCCACAGTCTTGTATCCCATGCTCTCGGCCACCTCTATGAGCAGATCGTCTGTTGGAACATGGACTTGGTTGTAAATACTATCGCCGATGTCAATGCACAGGCGCCCTCCGGGTCGTAAGCACTTCGACAGCGATGAAAAGACCGAAGACATGTCATTGAAGTAACCGCCTACCATCTTCGCGATGCGAGAGTCGTAGGTGTTCTGTTCGATGGCGCGCACGACTCGCTGAACGCCTGGTGTTACTGGATCCCACCGCGTTTCTGCATGCACATCGTTGATGCCGGAGGTGATGACGCGATCACGCAGGCGCCGAAGGTCAGATTTCTTTTCGAGGTGCCGCAGATACCAAAGCTCTAACCGTGCGTTGCGGATGTAGTTAGTTCCGTTGAGGTATGGGGGACTGGTTATCACTCCATCCCAGTCGTCGCCGATGTGCTCGTGTAAGGTTTCAGCGGTCGCGCATGCGAACCGGGTTTCAGCTTTCAGGGTTTGACCCTGCGCCAAATCGGTAGCTTGTGACACAAGCCGGCGGCAGACCAACTCAACGGGGTGAGGTAGGCCGGCAGCGAGCTCCTTCGGCGTCCGGTAGCGGAGGTCGCCTGCCCGCTTAAGTCGTGACGATGGGATAAGACTCGACAGCACTGCAACTGTGAAGCAGTCTCCGAGAAGACGGTCTTTAGCTGTGATTTCGTCGTTTATAGTGCGGAGCCGCAGTACGGCATCTAGTGCAGGTTCATCGAAGAAGATGCTAGGTCCAAACGTTGCTCCATAAGAGTCCAGCAAGCTTGCGTCAGTCGTCGTTATAGACACAATTTGCGGCAACTTATCTGCAAGTGACATGAGGCTCTGCGTGAGCGTCGCTCGCTCTAATTCGTCCAGTCTAAGGACAGCAAGTTTTGTTTCTGCGATGAATGCCATCGCAGGGTTCGCCTCAGAGAAGGCGCACTCTATGCCGGACTGGCCTAGCACTATCGGGGTAGTACCCGACCCAGAAAACGGCTCAATGATCCGCTTCGCACTATGCAGATACTCATGCCGAACGCGTTCGACGAAGCGAGGAGAGTAGCCCTCTAAATATGGGAACCACGAGTGCAGCGGAGCAACGCTACTGTCCCGAAAGGTTGCATCGAGTGGCTCAAGATCGATGTCGAATCCATTACGGGTATGCGAATCAAATTCGCTGAACATCCGGATCTGGATTTCTGCACGTTCCCTAGAAACTTGCTTGCGGGCGGGATCTTTATGGTGCTTACGCTGCTCAGTTTCCTGATCCAGGTTACTGAACAGCTCGCGTACTTCGAAGCCATCGTTCATCTCTCGTTGCCCTCAAAGATAGGCCATTGTTCAGAGATGTATTTCTCTGCCGCATCACGGATGACCCATGCGAGCGAGACCTTCTTGTGTTTCGCTATGGCCTGTAGTGTCGAGTGGACATCCGGCGGCAGGCTTGCGGACATGCGTGTCTGCCGGAGCTTGCCAGTGGGCTTGCGGCCTCGTTGAGCGGTCATGATCAAGGAACTCTTAATTAGATGCACCACTTTACAGCATCGTGCATCAAAACTCTCTGCTTCCGAGTGGGCGCGGATATCTGACTAGGGCCAAATAAAAAGCCCTTTGCCGAATATTCGGCAAAGGGCTTTTTATTGGTTCTTCGCGCGATCTGGGGGAAGTAGTGGTTGACGGTTCTGAGGTTGGTAGATTGGCAGTCGCCAAACAAACCGATCCCCTTCCTCTTCCCCGTCAT
>JALHFX010000198.1 GCA_022837595.1 Propionibacterium sp. | reverse complement strand
CCCGGAAGAAGTCGCCTGGCGGCGGGGCTTCCTCACGGACGACGAACTCCGGGAGCGTGCCGAGCCCCTGCGCAAGTCCGGCTACGGCGAGTACCTGCTCCGCCTGCTCGACGACTAGGGGACGACCAGCGGGTTGGGCCACCCGTTCGGGGTGCACGTCCCGACGGACAGGGTCTGCTGCAGCATCACGGGTGCGAGCGCGCCGGGAGCGGGACACGGCTCGTGCCAGTGGCCGAGCGAGTGCCCGACCTCGTGGTTGACGACGTAGGCGCGGTAGTCCTCGATGGACCCGCCGGCCGCCGCGAACGCCGCGGCTCCTCCGACCCAGCGGGCGCCGTTGATGTTGACCGGCCGGCCGCGCCCGCACGAGGTGTAGCCGTTGGTGGGAAGCTCACCGCAGAGCGCCTGCGTGGTGGCCGGGGAGGCGAGCGTGAGCACGATGTCCGCCTCGGCGTCCACGTCCGTGCGCGCGAAGCTCACGCCGTCGGTGGAGCCCCACCCGCGGGGGTCGTTGAGGATTCGCATGACCTCGGCCGCGAAGGCCGCGCCGTCGACGGGGATGCCATCCTCCGTCCGGACGAGGACGGAGACGGCCCGGCGCGTGGGATCGGGGGCGGCCTCCGAGCCGGGGACGACGGTGAAGGTACCCACTCCCGCGCTGGGCATCTCGTCGCCACACCAACCACCGTTCGCTCGGAGGAGCTCGACCCTCATGGCCCTACCGGCGGTCAACGCTTCCGGCAACCGCTCGAATTCGCCGGCGACGGAGCCGGCAAAGAGATCGCCCTTGGCCGCACTGCTCGGAGCGACGGCACGCAGGTCCACACCCGCGACGGGCGCGACCACCAGTAAGGCACCCAGTGCCAGCGCTCCTGCGCCGACCCGGGCCTTCGCGGTGGGCCTGGTGCTGTGTCTGCGCGACTGACTCACCACTTCCGAACGGCGCGGGACGTGTGACACACGCTACGCAAGGAGCTCAGGGACCGCAATGCTCGCCGGTGTGCAGCGGACCGCAGCTGGTCATTCGCTCGTCTCACGTGCGCCGCAGAGGACGCCGAGGCACGGATCACGTCCATCACGTGGACTCCCCTGGACGGAATGCTCACAGCACCAGCTCAGGTCGCCCATAGTTGACCCATGTCAGGGAGATCCTTCAGGCTGCCCACCCCTCACCGCGGCCACGCGATGCTCATGATCCTCATGATCCTCGTGCCCCTTCTCGTCGCCGGCTCGGTGACGCGCATCCAGACGGCCGACGCCGCGACAATCGCCACCACTCCGGTCTACCGCTGGTGGAGCTCGAGTGTCCGGGACTGGCGCTCGGTCGCGGACCACCCGTCCCAACCCACCAGCGCGCAACTCACCGCTGCTGGGTACACCCGCTTTGCCACGCCGCAATTCTACGTTTCGATGAACTCGTCCGGCGCGGCCGGCGAGGTCGCGGTCTACCGGTGGTGGCATGCCAGCGACGGTGACTGGGTCGACATCGCCGACGGCCAGATCTCCGATTCCCGCATGGCCTCCTACGGGTACACACAGAAGACCCTCCAGTTCTACGCCTTCTCGCAGACCGGTACGGGACGAGTCGCGGTCAATCGCTGGTGGAACACAGCCGACAGGGACTGGATCACACTGCGCCAGGACGAGATCCCTGACGCGTCCCTCATCGCCTGGGGCTACACCCAGAAGACAGTCGTCGCGTACGCGAACTCGAGTCCCACGCCGACCGCCTTCCTCAGACTGGTGAAGTCGGTGGTGAACACCTCCGGGACCCCGGCCCCGGCGTCGTCCTGGACCCTGTCCGCGACCGGTCCCGAGACCCTGTCCGGGGCCGGCGGGGTCG
>JALHFX010000077.1 GCA_022837595.1 Propionibacterium sp. | reverse complement strand
GTCATTGTCGCGGTCGTGGTGTCGCTGCTGACGAAGGCGCCTGATATCGATACCGAGTTCGACGAGGCGGCTGAGTTGGCGGCGGCTCGGGCGTTCTGAAGAGGGTTTGGCCGGCGGCATTCTCGCCGCCGGCCAAACGCACCGGGAAAGCACGGGTTCCAACCCACCCGCTGACCATGCCGCAATGGAGCCCGGCTCAAGCAACTATAGAATACCGCCGAATCATTGATGGTAATTGGCTGGGTCGTAACGCTATGTGTCTGACGCGTACCCCAGGCGAAGGCATATCATGATTGTCAGACCGCGCTACTACGATCCGACCAGGCAACCAACTCAACGAGGAGCACATCATGGAATCTCTTACGCTCGAGCAACTGCAGGACAACGTCCGGGGCGAGGAGTTCGCGCTTGCGCGTATCAACGTTACGTATCAGGCCGGCGGAGGCCCTGGCAGCAAGGTGTTCCCGCCGACCTTTCCAATGTCAGGCAACGACGCTTCTCCCTATCTCTTTGAAGAGCGTGTCCGCGACGGTGAGCAGCGGAAGGCCGTGCTGCTTGACCAGATTCCTTCCGAGGCCAACCGCGCGGAGACAGCGCTTCGCCAAGCCTGGGCTGCGGGATTCATTCGAGTCCCGATGCTCCGGCTTACTCACCATGGCGCCGCAGACGCAGTGATCACGGGTCTGGATGCCCCCCACCGCGTGTTCGATGCCTATTGGCGCGACTCACTCCTGGATGGCGTCAAGTTCGACAAGACCATGTTGGGTAGAGCACTTCAATCGGCAGACCTCGATAATGCGGCTGCGGTTCTGAAGCATGATCCTGGAAGCCTTGTCTACGGCAGCTGGAACAGCCACCGCACGGGACGCCAAGCCAAGTTCCCTCGTGTCTATGCCAGCGAGATCGTGGGCTGGGACCCAATCGAAGGATCCCGCAAGGCGGGCCGCATGGACCCACTCAACCTCGTTGGCTCCAGGAAGGGCGAAGGAGATGAGTGGACTTACTCCGCCAGCGGTGAGAAAACCGTTAAGGGAAAGCTCAGCGAGATTGGGCATGGCAATATCGCCCCAAACCCTGCCCATGGTGGCGTAACCATCACGAGCGCAACTCGCATGGCGACGCTAAGCCTGGGCGCGCTGGTTCGCCTCGGTTTCGGTTCTGCCAGCGCAGAGCAACAACTCGCCTCGCGGGTCCTGTTGGCAGCGTACGCCCTCTTGGGCGACAGGCTGGCTTTCGGCGGTCCGGGGCTTTGGTTGCGCAGTGGGTGCGAGCTTGTCGTCGAAGACGAGAAGCTCGAATGGGTGGGGCGGGGGGGCCTCACAAAATCGTTCCGCTTGAACGCGGACGAAGCGATTGCGCTGTACAACTCGGCCTTGGATGCCGCACTAGCGGCAGGAGTCGGACTTGAGTTGGAGCCTATCGAACTCACTCCGTCACCTGCCCTTGGTAAGGCCATCGACTTCAGCCTTACCAAGGCCGAAGTCGCGGGAGAATGACATGGCCATCTGCCTCGACCTCTTCTTGGCGGCTGATCGCTATGACGCGGCAGGGGGGCAAGATCCGCGGACAGTCGAATGGCCACCCCATCCTGCTCGGGTCTTCTCGGCATTGCGTTCGGTGGCGAGCAGCGAAGCCCTTCCAGCCCTGCGAGCCTTGGAGCTCCTGCCACCACCCCGGCTACACGCGTCCGATGCGCTGGCCAGTCGGAGCCGAACCTACGTTGTGACTAACGCCGTTGCGCCGAAAGGTGGCAATCTCAACCACCCCGGTCGCACGAGTGGTCTTCGAGAACGACGATCCGCATTCCCCATGCAGTCGCGGGTGCAACTGGTGTGGGCGTCCGATGACACTCTGAACGATGAAGCAGTCGCTTGCCTCGATTCGCTGGCGCGGCGCGTGCCCTACCTGGGGCGATCGACATCCGTCGTCCTGATGGGCGTGCGGCGCGTTCATGAGATCTCTATCCCGGACGGCTTAGACGTGTTCGAACCCGTCGGCGATGGGCCCGGTGAGCTGCAGCTACGAGTGCCGTATCCCGGCTACACAGACGAACTCAACACGCTTCATGAGCAGGGGCTCTCAGCTTGGCAGGCAAGCGACGGCGCCAGGGCCAGGCGCACATATCAACGTCTTGGCGAGCTTGAGGCAGAGTCACCTGCAGTAACGTTTCAGTCGCCCTATCGTGACCTCGTCGTCCTCCGGTTCCGCGACCAGCGGCCTGCCGGCAGGCTGCTCCCGATATTCACCGCCGCGCTGCGCTCAATGGTCATGAGTCAGACCAAGGAACCTCTTCCTCCGGCCCTTCACGGCCACGGGTTCGAGGGCAACCCGCATGTTGCCTACCTCGGTCTGCCGGTTTGCGGTAGCCCGTTCGCGGATGGTCATCTTGTTGGGCTCGCAGTTGCCGTACCTGGTATGGATGAAGCGACGCGCCGACGCATCCTCAGCGGGATTCTGGGCTCGGGTGTCGATGGAACAGTAGTTCTCCACGTACCAGGCTTTCGCAATGACTTCGTGCTCGAATACAGACCGGACGAGCCTCTACCGCGAGCTGCAAGCCCTTGGCACTGGAGACGAGCATCGCGTCGGTGGGTTACCGCCACCCCGATTGTGTTGGATCGCTATCCGAAGAGTGGGGAGTTGGCTGCAGGCGTCTTGCAGAGCGTGGCCCTCGCAGGCTTCCCAACGCCCGAACTGGTCGAGGTAAGCACAGCGGGGATGATCACGGGAGCGGTCAATCTCCGACCTCAGGAACTCCCGCGCAGAGCGAGAGGGAGACTGTTCTGCCATGCGCGAGTCACTTTCGACCAGCCGGTCGCGGGCCCGGTGATTGTTGGTGCCGGGCGTTACTTCGGAGTGGGACTTCTCCAGCCCGAGAAGATCGAAGAGGGTGAACGCGATGCAGGCTGACGACTTCACGGATTTCCACCGCGAGATACACGGTTGGCGCCCGTTCCCGTGGCAACGTGATCTCGTCGATGAGGTCCTCGAACATGGCTCTTGGCCATCACTTGTCGATGTGCCAACAGGTCTGGGCAAGACAACGATGCTCGACATTGCCGTCTTCTTCAGCGCGCTCACCGCCGATATCAAAGACAACACGCGCATTGGTCGTCGTCGCATCTTCTTCGTGGTCGATCGCCGCATCGTCGTCGACCAGGCAGCATCCCACGCGAGTCGAATAGCGCAAGGACTTGAAAGCGCGCGACCAGGGAGCGTCGCAGCCCAAGTTGCTGCTGGGCTCCGCAAGCTCGTGAGCCCGTCAGCACCCAGCACATTGCTGCCGGTGGTGAAGATGCGCGGTGGCGTCACCTGGGACTCCGCCTGGCTGACTCGACCCGATCAACCAGGCATTATAACAGGGACTGTTGATCAGGTTGGCAGTCGCTTGTTCTTCCGTGGTTACGGTGTGAGTCCCCGGCGGTGGCCGATTGATGCCGCGCTCGTCGGGACAGACTCTGTCATCTTTGTTGACGAGGCACATCTGGCGACAGCGCTGACGACGACTCTCGGCGCTGCCGAGAGCTATGATTCCCCGCGCGCCTCGCTGGGTATCCCTCAGGCCGCTGTTGTCCAACTCACCGCGACGGCCCGAGACCAGCCGACGGGTTGGACACCGAAGTTCGATACCCAAGCCCACCTCGCCAATGCTGAAGCGCGGCAGCGCCTTACTGCAACTAAGACGCTCGTGGTTGAGACCGCGGCCGAGGACTCTGCGGTGCAGAAGCTGGCAGAGGCAGCACTGGCCAAGTCGACTGATGCTGGAAGTCGACTGCTCGTGGTCTGTAACACTATTGACAGAGCAAGGGCAGTGCACGCTCAGCTAACGAAGCGACTCCCTGAGCCAGCGCAGCTTCTCCTGTTGATCGGCCGTACTCGTCAGTACGATCGCGAGGCGATCGTCGCGCAAGCGTTGGGGTTGTTTGCAGCTGGACGCACCGAGGATCGGGGAAGCGCGGTCTTGGTCGCAACACAAACAGTGGAGGTGGGGATCGACCTCGATGCCACCGACTTGGTGACCGAAAGCGCTTCCTGGGACGCACTCGTACAGCGAATTGGTCGAGTCAATCGGCGTGGCCTCCGCAGCAGCGCGTCCGTCACTGTCATCCACACCGACAACCCCAACGCTCCCGTATACGGAACTGCCAGTGCACATGCGGCCGAGTTTCTCCAAGACCTCATTCGAGCGAATCATGGCCCAATCGATGTCTCTCCTCTGGCACTCCGCGGGTTCTCACCGCCTAGGGATGCGCTGCTTGACCCACCAACGATTCCTCTCCTATTACCCCCGCATCTTGACGCCTGGACGCGGACCGGGCCCGCGCCAGCCAACGATGCCCCCCTGGATCCCTACCTGCACGGGATTGACAACGGCGTTGCGCCCGTCTCGCTGGCGTGGCGAGACGGTTTGCTCAACGGCGATGGCTCGGCGGCCGGTCAAGGTGAAGCCACGCAAGCCATTGATTCAATCCCTGTCCGAGCGGAAGAGTGCGTCGAGGTCCCGCTCTCAGCGGTGCGCCGATGGCTAGTCGGTGTGAAGTCTGAGCCCGTGAGCGATTGGGATGACGATGATGATTGGGAGGCACCTCCCTTTGGGCACACTTCTATGGATTCTGTCTTGCGGCGCGTTACTGAGATCGACGGGTCTGCAGCCTGGCGGTGGGCCTCGGCGGCGCAACTACGCCCCGGAGATCTCGTGGTGGTGCCTACTGAGATGGGTGGTCTTGATCAGTACGGTTGGTCACCCACCAGCAAACAGAGAGTCACCGATATCGCGGAGTTGGCCGCTCTTGAGCGCAATCAACCTGCGCTACGACTCGATCTGCGGCTACCCAACCGTCTCGCGCTGACGTCCCCGAACCCCGAACTCTGGGAGGGAATCCAGGCCTGGCAGACGACAGATGATCCCGAGATCAGGCTCGAGCTCGAGCAGCGCTGCAAGGGCTGGCTGCTGGCGTGGCTCGACGAAGCCCAGCCGCTAACAGAAAGCGCATGGGACAGGGAGAACCGCCGACAACGCCTGCGCCAGATCATGGAGAACGCCACAGTGCATCCTGTTCCCGAATCCGTGAACCGCAGGGACGCTGTTGAGCAACGCTTCCTGCTTCCGGTCGCACTCATGCGTCCGGCGGGCTCCACCGTTCGGTGGCAGGAGGCATCCGACGATGCAACTGACGGAACAGTGCATCTCAATCGACGGGTCACGCTCGCGAAACACTGTCAGGCCGTAGCCGATCGGGCGAGGGAGATTGTAGAACACCTGGGGCTATCCGACGACCTCGCGCAGGCCGTCTACGATGCCGCTCGCTGGCATGATCTCGGCAAGGCAGATCCGCGCTTTCAAGCGATGCTCCTTGATGGCGATCCCGTGCGTGCCGCGATTGCCGTTGAACCGCTCGCCAAGTCCGGCATGCCTCCGGGGGATCTGCAGCGACAGCGGGAAGCCCGACGGCGGAGTGGCCTTCCTAGACGCGCGCGGCACGAGACTTGGTCTGTCGCGCTGATCACTCAGTATCTGATGACATTGGCGGACGGCTACTCGGCGGATGCTGACCTCGTCCTGCATCTGATCGCGAGTCACCACGGATACTCGCGCCCGCTATTGCCCATTGTCACCGACAACGCGAATCACCAACTGAGCGTGTACGCCGACGGCATCGAGATGACTGCCGAACTGCCGCGAGCCGTGGATCTGGGCCATGCGGACGCGTTCCATCTACTCAATCGGCGGTATGGCAGGTGGGGACTGGCACTGCTAGAAGCCGTCGTTCGCTGTGCGGATATGACCGTGTCGGGAGAAGGATCATGAATGAAGTACGACTGCCAGCGCTCACTGGCGAATCACCCTTAGGCGTCTTGGCGGCCATCGGCGTTCTCCGCCTCCTGGCGGAATTCTCCGACGACTCAACCATGCTGCGATGGGATCGCACGAATCTGACCGCAGTCATCTGTGGCCGCTACGGCAGCGTAGACGCTGTCGCGGCCGGCCTACAGACAGTTGTTGCCGGGATCACTGACGGATCAGTGCTGCCTGGCGTTGCGCCAGGATTTCCGCCCCCCGGCGCTGCGCCAGACGGTCTACGGGTTCCGCCGAGCGATCTACGCAGACTCAGCCGAATGCTACTCGCCGGCATGGAGTCCGGAGAGGCCGCCGAGGCACGTCGTTGGTTATCGTCTCTCGTCACTGATCTTGCTGTGGATGACAAGGGACGTATTGCGATCAGCCAATTCACGGCGCCCTCAGGCAAGCAGTCCATGGCAACTATGCTGGCGAAGCCACTCGAACAGATTCAGAGAGAACCGGACTACCTGCGACAAGCACTCACCGGATGGCGTCGGGTGGCTGGCGTGACCGGCGAATATCTCGATCACCGGGCAATGTGGGATGCCACCGAGGATGGCACTGGATCGCCAAGCATGCGAGGAGTCCCCGGAGCCACTTGGCTTGCTCTGATGAGCTACCCCTTGCTGCGCACCACCGTCTCTTCGCGAAGACGACCGCTCAGCAGCGGCTGGCACACAGTTAGGGCGGCCGGATCCAGGACGTATGACGAGCTTCGGCTTCCCGTCTGGGACCAACCCGTGGGCACCCATGGCATAACAGCTCTCATTGAGCACCCAGCCTTGGCCAGCATTGACGATGTCGGTAGCGATGCCCAACTGTCCAAGCTGAAACCTCTCGGGATCATCCATGTATGCCGAGCCAGACGCTATAGGCCCTCCGGAGGCAAATCCTCTGGCGTCTTGATCCCGGTCGCACCATGACAGCCATACGCCCCGATCTCCCTGGCCTACCCGAAACTGTGCCGGCTCGAATCGTCAACGAATTTGTGTATTGCCCGCGGCTGTTCTACTTGGAATGGGTACGGTCAAGCTTCACCACGAATGACGACGTCGAAGAGGGGCTGTACGTTCACAGAGTAGTAGATGCACAGGCAGGTAACTTGCCGGACAAAGCAGAAGCATGGGAAGGGCGCCGTGCCACCTCGGTCTTGCTCACATCGCAGAGGCTCGGGCTGACAGCGCAGATTGACCTCGTAGAGGGCGTCAGCGGAGGCGTCGTTATCCCAGTCGACTACAAGAAGGGCCGGACCGCTGATGATGGTGGCGCTTGGCCGAACGATAGAACTCAGTCGCTCATTCAGGCAATGCTCCTGCGCGAGGCAGGCTACAAAGTGAACCAAGCTGAGATCTGGTATGCCGAAGCTCGGCGGAGAGTGTGTTTCGCCGTGGATGACGAGGCAATAGCAGAGATCATGGGGATTCTCCGCCGTCTATGGCACACCGCCGCCTCGCCTGACGCTCCAGCGCCACTCGTTGGCAGCCCGAAATGCCCACGATGCTCACTTGTCGGAGTCTGTCTGCCTGACGAGACAAATGCGTTAGCCGTCCGGGCGCGCGATCGAGAACCTCTCCGCCGTGTGATGGCACCAGACAAGGATGCCCGCCCGGTCTATGTATCGACTCAAGGCGCGACAGTCGGAGTGCGTCGTGGAAGGCTCGAGGTGTTTCACGAGGGCAAGGTGACTGCGAGCTTTCGGATGATCGACGTATCGCAAGTCTGTGTCTTCGGCAACATCTCCGTGTCAGCCCAAGCCATCCGCGAGCTCATGGCACGGGAGGCGCCGCTGTTGTGGTTCACATACGGCGGATGGTTCTGCGGCATGGCCGAGGGTCTGCCAGCCAAGAATGTCGAACTGCGACGAACTCAGTACTGTGCCTCGCCTGAAGCCGCGCTGAGTATCGCCTCTGCAATGATCGCAGGCAAGATTCGTAACAGTGCTACCCTGCTTCGTCGCAACTCCCGGAGCCAGGTCGATGCAGTGAATGGTCAGCTGCGAGCACTCTCCGCATCAGCCAGAAGGGTCCAGTCGACTCAGAGCCTGCTTGGGATCGAGGGAACCGCTGCGAGGCTCTATTTTGGAAAGTTCACCACAATGTTGTCCGAGGCAGTCAAAGTTGATATATCCGCATTCGACGCGAATGGCAGGGCCCGGCGGCCACCGCCCGACCCCGTAAACGCCCTGCTATCTTTCACATACGCCCTGCTGGTGAAAGATCTCACGACGACGATTCACTCTGTCGGGCTTGACCCGTACATGGGTTTCCTTCACAAGCCTCGATTCGGACGACCCGCGCTCTCACTCGACGTCGCCGAGGAGTTTCGACCACTCATTGCGGAAAGCGTCGTGCTTCAGGTGCTGAACAATGGGGAGGTCCGAGAAGGAAGTCTCGTGACTCGCGCTGGCGGCTGTCAACTCCAGCCTGAAGGACGAAAGGCTGTACTCCGCGCCTACGAGCGACGGCTAGACCACGAGATCACGCACCCCCATTTTGGCTATCGAGTGACCTATCGCCGCGCACTTGAGGTCCAAGTTCGGATGCTAGCTGCCCATCTTCTCGGCGAGCTATCCGCGTATACTCCTTTCGTAACGAGGTGACCGATGGCCCGTCGTCGTCACTTGATTGCATACGACATTCGCGAACCCGCACGTCTCCGGCGCATCTGCAAGCTGATGGAAGCACATGGAGATCGGTTGCAGTATTCCGTATTCGTCTGCGATCTGACCAGAACCGAGCTCACACATCTACGATCAGATGCAGAGGGCATCATGAATCTGGAAGTGGACTCCGTCGTGATAATCGATCTCGGCAGTATTGATGGTGCCCGGTTCACCTTCGTCGGCCACCGAGAACGGCTTCCCGAGAGAGGAGACCAGATCGTATGACGAGCGCTTCCATGCCGACACCCCCAAGCGCAAGCGCTCGCATCCTTGCCAGGAGGGAATTGAATGCTCGTCTGAACTGCCATCAGAGGTCCAGGACGGCTTCACCACCCAAGCGCTCGCGAGCTGCCGCGTCGCGCCTAGCCAAACGCTCCGTTTCTCGCGAGCCCTTTTCCTGACCGATGAGGTCAGGCTCCATTGCGGGAGCCTTTCACTGAGCTGATGACGCCGAGGGAATCTAGCTTTTCCTGACCGATGAGGTCAGGCTCCATTGCGGGCTTTCGTTCGCGGCGGCGTTCCTCGGCGAGGCGGTCGCTTTTCCTGACCGATGAGGTCAGGCTCCATTGCGGGACCGCAATGCTGGTTGCGCCCGCCGAGGCGAGGGCCGACCTTTTCCTGACCGATGAGGTCAGGCTCCATTGCGGGTCCTTGGGCAGGGTTGCAAGGTGGCAGAGGACGGTCCACTTTTCCTGACCGATGAGGTCAGGCTCCATTGCGGGAGTTGGTCGCGGACGCCAAAGCTGCTGGCCGCGACCTTTTCCTGACCGATGAGGTCAGGCTCCATTGCGGGTTGTCTTTGCGGCGCGGGGTGCACCCGACGGAGAAGCTTTTCCTGACCGATGAGGTCAGGCTCCATTGCGGGGAGGTGAGCCACCACGCGGACGGGATGTCGACGATCTTTTCCTGACCGATGAGGTCAGGCTCCATTGCGGGCATGACTGGCAGAGCAGCCCACGAACGACACCAGTTCTTTTCCTGACCGATGAGGTCAGGCTCCATTGCGGGAGCGCGCTCGGGCTCGACGGGGGTACGCTCGGCAAGCCTTTTCCTGACCGATGAGGTCAGGCTCCATTGCGGGGAATGCACGCCGAGACACATTGTCAACCGCATTTATCAGCTTTTCCTGACCGATGAGGTCAGGCTCCATTGCGGGACCGCAA
>JALHFX010000197.1 GCA_022837595.1 Propionibacterium sp. | reverse complement strand
AATTGCTGATCCGCCATTAACGTTGAATGTTAATGTAATTTGAGTTACGCTCCACTTAATATATAATGTTAAGTCTGATTTGATTTGTTCAGTAGCAAAGTCAAATTTTTGTCCTTCAGAACATTCTTGATCTTTGTACCAACCACCAAAGTCGTGACCAACCCATACTGGTTGTGGTGCAGGAACATCTAATAATGAACCGTGTTCAACTGAAACAGTTGTTGTTGATCCATGGTTGTCATCAAATGTTACGTTATATTGTTTAATAGTCCATTTAGCATAAAGTGTAATATCTGCTACTACTAGATCATTAAAGTCATATAATGTAGCTAATGAAGCATCTGTATACCATGCTGAGAATGTGTATCCTTCTCTTATTGGAGCTGCTGGTTCAGCAACAGCTGTACCATGATCTACTACTGCAGGATCTACAGTAACTTCATCAGTTAATGTATTGAATGTAACAGTTCTTGGAGCTGGTACCCATTTAGCATAAAGTACAAAGTCTGCAAGTGCTGATACTGGAAGAGCAAAATCATATTCTTGACCTTCTGAGCATAGAGCATCTTTATACCAACCTGCAAATGCTTTGTTAAGTTGTGTTGGTGCTTCTGGAGCTGCAACAATAGCATCGTACTCTGTATCAATAGGAGCTACAGCTGATCCACCTTGTGAATCAAATGTAATTTGAATTGGAAGAGCATTCCACTTAGCATAAACAGTTGTATCTGCTTCTAAGTTAACTGGGAATGCGTATGCTTCTGTTAAGTCAGCATCTGCAAACCAACCTGCAAATGTATATCCAGTTCTTGCTGGATCTGCTGGTGCTAAAACTTGAGTTCCGTGAGGTACTGTAATAGCAGCAACTTCATCTCCACCGTTAGAGTTGAATGTTAATGTTCTATTTTCTAATACGAAGTTAGCATATAGAACTAAATCAGCTGTAACTGGAGCACTTGCGTCATAAGCTTCTGTTAATCCAGCATCTGTGAACCAACCTTCAAATGTATGGTTAGCTTTTTCAGGTTTAACAAAAGTAATCTTCTTACCTTCTTTTAGAACTTCTTTTTCTAATAATGAAGCTCCGTCATAATATTCTACTTCAAATTTAGGAGCGCCGAATGCAGCATAAAGCGTCATATCGCCAGTAGCATCAGCTGGAATAGATGTAACAACTTCTAATCCTTCAGGAGTCATTTCATACCAGCCTTCAAATGTACCTAACGACATAGGAACAACTGTCCATAATTCTGGTAATTCAATTGCACCATCTTCAACTGTATATTTAATTTCAGCTGGAGTTGTTGGAATAATGTTTCTATTTGTAGCATTACCAATAATTGATTGTCCTTTAATCCATTGAGGGAATCTTAAGTTTCCAAGCCATTCTGAACTCCAGAATCCTTGAGCTGGATTAGCTTTTCTAACTAGGTATTCCACATGGTCAAAGAATGCTAACCATTTATCATGATATCTAGAATCAGATACGAATACTCCTAATGAATCATCAACATCTCTTCTATTAGCTTTGTAGAATTTCTTAACTGATTGCCATGGACCGTCATAACCTTCAGTTTTTCCAGCACCATGAACGAAGTCTGTTAGAGAATCTGTGCGTCCTAAGAATTCATGATAATCTGCGAATAATTCCATTAGTAATAAGTCTTTACTATAATGATATGTATGGTGACTCTTAGCAACTAATGTAATTGTATATTTATATGGAACATATTTAGAATATAATGCTAAACTTGCATCTGGCATAGCTGTTGCAACAAATTTAACTTCATTTGCTTCAGCATCTAAATAATACCATCCATCAAATACATAGTGTTCTTTTACAGGGTCAGCAGGGAATACAATAGCAGCACCATAG
>JALHFX010000008.1:27645-142557 GCA_022837595.1 Propionibacterium sp. | reverse complement strand
CCCCGTAGATCGATGGTCAGCCTTGCCAGTGACAACCGAGCCGATGCGTTGTCCAGATAGTCCCAGCCTGCTTCGGTGAGTGCATTTTGCAGCCGCCAGGTGGGCAGGTCCTTGTGATCGTCGTCAGCCGTCGAGTTACTGAAAAGGTAGCCCGCCGGGTTACGGAATTTCGGGGCTATGAAGTCGTTCGAGCCCAAGACAAAAGCGCCGGGCCGTTCCAGGAGCGGGGCCAGCGCGCCGAGCAGCGGATCAATTGCCTTCGGGCTGGAGATGTTGTCGCCCGTGGTAATCACGAGATCCGGGTTCAGCGTGTCCAGGCTCGCCACGAACTTCAATTTGAGCTTCTGATAGGGCATCTGATGGATATCGGAGATGTGCAGCACCCGAAGCTCGGTTGATCCGCGGGGGAGCACAGGCACATCGACCCTACGCAGCATGAAGGCCCGCGCTTCAACCCAAGCGCCCAGAGTGACCGCACTACCGAGTCCGATCAAGCTGCCGCCGGCGAATGCCAGCTTTTTGGCGGCGGTCATCGAGTACCTGCTGGCGGGACCCACCTAGTGAACTTCGACTGCGGCATACCCTCCATTGCCTGTTGCATGATCGGCTTCCAAAGCCCACCCGCATCGGTGCGTCCGTTCGCATAGAGCCCTCTGCCACCCAGCGGTGTCAACGGGATCCTCGTCACGTCACGGCTCTGCTCAGGGGTGTTCTGCCACAGTGCGCTGGTGTTGTCGCCCGCCACCACGACCGCGGTCGAGATATCCGGGGTGTAGCCCACAAACGCCGAGCTCGAGGCCGAGTTGTCCGATGTACCCGTCTTGGACGCCTGGTCAATGCCGTTGGGGATATATGTCGAGGACGACAGGCCGGAGGTGTGCGTCCGGTTGAGCACGTAGTTGACGCCATCTGCGACATTCGGGTCAATCGTCTGCTGACAGTCGGCACTGGGTGCTGGGATTTCATTGCCCCAGCGATCGTAGAGCGACTCGATGATGATCGGGTTGCAGCGCACGCCCCGATTGCCGAAGGTGCCGTAGCCCACAGCCATCGACAGGGGTGTCACCTTCGCGGCGCCCAGGGTGAACGATGGAATGTAGTTGAAGTCCTCCAGCGACTGCTCGTTACCGATCGGTTGGGACAGTTCGACCCCGGCTCGCTCAGCCATGTCGACGGCTGCACAAGGGCCGACATCACGCTCGAGTGCAACCCAGTAGTTGTTCACCGACCACATCATGCCGGTGACCATGTTGAATGTGCCTTTGTCCTGCCCGGCGACAGCATTGGTCGTCTGATAGTCCGAACTGAGCAAGAATTTGTCGTCGTCACAGCCCTGGAACCATTGTCCGCGCCAGTTCTGGGTCTTCTGCACCGTGTAACTGGTCGTGTCCGGGAAGTGCCCTTGTTGGATCGCTGCCGCAGCCGTCCACGGCTTGAAGGTGGAACCGAAGAGGTAGCCGTCAGCCCCACCCATGTCATATCTGACCGAATAATTCCAGGCGGTCTCGCCCGGTCCGTCGCCCATCGATGGACGGGATTGAGCCATCGCCAGGATTCGCCCGGTAGTGGTCTCGACAGTGTCGGCGACGGCGATCGCAGCATCTTCGGGGCCGACAACGGAGCTGATCACGTTCTGTGCGGTGTCTTGCAGCACCGGATCGATGGTGAGGGTGATCTCGAGCCCAGCCCGGTTGAGCACATCGCGACGTGCCTCCCACGTGTCGCCGAGGACCGACATCTCGTCACTTATCAGTACTCTCGACGCGTAATCGCAGATGAACGGGTATCGAGTACCCATACAGCCGTTGCCCATGGTCTGAACCTGGGAGGCATCGAATTCTTCGATGGCGGCCTCGTCGGCTACTTCTTGCGCCATGCCCTGATAACGCACCTGTGCGTCGAGCACCGTTTGCCTGCGAGCGAAGGCGGCGTCTGGATAGTTGACAGGATCGGACTGGCTTGGATTTTGCACCAACCCAGCCAACATCGCCGCTTGCGCCACACTCAGCTCGGAAGCGTCCTCATTGAAGTAATGCCGCGCCGCAGCCTGGACGCCGTACGCGCCGTCACCGTAGTAGGCGATATTGAGGTAGCGCTCGAGGATTTCATCCTTGGTGAGGCTGTTCTCAAGGGCGATCGCGTAACGCATCTCAAGGATCTTGCGGCTCAGATTTGGGGCTTGCGCCTCCTGCTCACAGACCGTGTCGCCGTTGCACATCTGCATGCGGACCTGCTTGACATATTGCTGTGTGAGCGTCGAGCCGCCGCCGCTGATCCCGCCGCCCGCGAGATTGCCGAGCGCGGCGCGCACGATGGACTGAAGATCAACCGCACCATGATCGTAGAAGCGGTGGTCCTCAATCGCGATCTGCGCGGCTTGCATTTCGGCGGAGATCCTGTCGAGAGGGACGTACTGTCGATTCTCGTCGAAGAAGGTTGCCAACACTGAGCCGTCAGACAGGTACATCGTGGAGGCTTCATGTTGCTCTGGAACTGCCAGGTCGGCTGGTACATCCCGCAGAGCGGCCGCACCTGCCCTGGTTGCGCCTGCAGCCAACGCCGCGAAAGGGACGCCGAGCCCAGCGACCAGCACCCCAGCCAGAATGCTGACCACGACGAACATAAGCAGCGAGTATGGCTTGCTTCCGGAAGTCTTCACGCTCACGCCATCTAGAGTACGTGATGTCTCCAGCCCTTCCAGCAACAGATTCCACGGATTCGACCGCTGACAGCGGGTTCTGCACGAACTATTAGGCAAACGGCGATGGTTGTCGCTGTTTCAGTCGTATCCACGGTTTCCCTGTAACAAGGGTCGGGTGTAGGTTAGGGGGACTCGCCAATGAAGGGAGCGTGCATTGATGGCCATGCCTGACCCCGAGGACTGGCCACTGCTGGCCAAATGCAGAGGGATGAATGACGCACTGTTTCCGGAAGGTAAGGACCAGAAGCGGGCGAAGACCATCTGCATGGGATGCCCTGTGCGGGCACAGTGTCTGGCAGAGGCCCTCGATAACCGCATTGAATGGGGCGTGTGGGGAGGCATGACCGAGCGGGAACGCCGTCAACTCCTACGACAACGCCCCGATGTGAAGTCGTGGTCGGCGGTGCTGGCTGCTGTGGTTTCGACCACGGGCACCGTGAGAGTGGTCGATGAGACTTTCGACGCGCCGAGCGGGTCAATTGCCCAACGACAAGTGGCCCGGACCCAGCGTTAGTTATTCACCAAAACCAATGCATCCGGGCTGCGGCTCAAGACGTCAGGGGATCGCGCATGGTGCAGAGAAACCAGCTGCCAGCTGTTTTGCATCAGATCCTCCAATCGAGTCCTTCCTCCGCTCGGCGAAACCGTCCTGGGGACAAGACGCCGTCAGGTCAGTGCGCGGTTGAAAGCTCAGCTGTCACTAACGATCGATGCACTGAAGCACGCAACCTAATGCGCTGCCAGTAACATCAAAGGTCCCTAAGTCCAAAGAACACTGCAGCGAATCAAGAAGGTTGCCTCCGGTGGCTGGTGTGGAGGTGGCTTTGCCGTATCGCTCGAACAGGGAGCGCCTGAAGCACCTGCGCCGTGGGAATCGGCAGTGGTGGCAGGAGTGTCGCTGGTGTAAAAGCGACACTCCGATTGTCGAATTAGCGCTCGGTGGATCGGCAGCCCTATGATCGCCCTCATGAATCTGCCGAAACTTGGACCGAGTGTGCGCGTTGGAGATCAAGTATTCGATGCGATTCAGGATGCGATTATGCGGGGTGATTTGGCGGGCGGTCAACGGCTTCAGATCCGCCAAGTCGCCGATCAGCTCGGAATTAGTGTGATGCCGGTGCGCGAGGCCATGAAGAGGCTCGAGGAAGCCGGCCTGGTGGAGTCGCAACCTTACCGCGGTGCCGTGGTTCGCACCTTCTCAGCGGAGGAGCTACTCAATCTCTATGCTGTGCGTCGACTACTCGAAGTCGAGGCTGCGAGACTCGGAGCAGCGGCGTCGACTCCCGATGATCTTGCGCGACTACGCACGCTCCGAATAGAGATGGAAGATAGTCTAGTTGCTGGGCAGGTGGCGGAATACCTCGACAAAGACGAGGAATTTCTGGCGGTGATTTACGCGGGTTCCGGGAACCCGTTTCTTGTAGAGAATATTAGGCGTCTTTGGCGCCGCTGCCGCACGTATAAGATCTTCGGCGCTAAGCAAGAAATGCAGTCCGGGAACCTGCCCGAACTGCTGCGTCATCAAGACCGGCTTCTCGAAGCTACCGAGATTCGTGACGCAGGCCTGGCTGCCCGTGCCACCGACGAATCCCTTGACGCCGCAACGCGACGTATCCGTGTGGCACTGTCCGAGGATCAAGTGATCGATGGTGCAGTTCGTGCATCTTCGCCGTTCGGCAGCGCCTAGCTGAATGAGCTGAGTGCGATCACACAGATAGGCGATCAGCAACTGGAGACTTGGGACATAAAGGCTTCAAGCTCCGAAGCTGCGGGCCATCGGTGCCGCCAGATATTCCGCGCAGACGTGCAGGTTATGCGCGAAGGCCAGTGTTGCAGGCGCCATCTGACGTGAATCGTCCGCATCGCGGGCTCTTGCCGTTGCGTCAGACCGAGTGCCTGCGGCACGAACATGAAGCGGTTTGAGGAGTGTTGATGCTTGTCGCCGTGCACGATCCATGCCCACGTTGTGGAACTCCAAACCTGCGCGCGACGGTCCGCGTGCTGATAGAGCTGGCCGGTTGGACCGTAGAACGTTCTACTCGTATCCTGCACAGGTTTGCTGCACGTGTGCAAATGATCCCACTCGTAAGGACGCCCCGACGATGAATCGCACCGGGGTAAACCCGGCCAACACCCGTCAGTGGTCCCCAGATGCCTGTTTGCCGACAAAACTGGGCCTGTAAAGCGATCTGGGGAGCAGTCACGGGTATTGGGGTACGAGCAACCCTGTATCTGGCTGACCGTCTCGGCGCCTGCTGCGACCTTCTGATGAGCTGACGTACTACCAGCACGGTGAGCATGCTCATCAGGGTCGTGGCCACTACGTTGTGCTGAATCGGTCGAGCCTGCGGCTTCTGCAACGTTCGTGCCCCGCGAGTTCGCGGACCTCGTCGACGTTGATAGCCCACGGGACAAGCACAGCATCATTGATCACGGTGAACCCGAGCCGGTCCGATGACGCCTGCGCCACATCGGTCAAGCGGACACGACGCTGCTCCCGGCCGGATCCTTACCTTCTGCAGGAAAGGAGCTCCTATATCGATCCGAGTCGTCCGAATTAGTGCCCGAAAAACACTCTTCCAGGGGACCGTGACTAGCGCAGACACTTCAGGTGCTCGACCCAGGGGTGGAACTCAGGCCAGAGACCGAGCGCACTCACGAGCTGAACCTAAACACCAGGAAGCAGCGCTTCGCTGGCGAGTAGCCCAGCGTGAACATGAGTCCGCGAGGGGCAGGAGTGCGTCGTCGTAGCAGGCCCGGACTCAGGTACAAGCCTCGGTTCGGGAAAAAATTACCACAGAAAGTGTGATCACATCTAGCATGATCTGTGATCACGTGTTAGTGTCACGATCAATACGTCGTCGCAATTGGCCAGCACTCACCACTCATGTGGTGTCCAGTGAACGACTTAAGCGAGTCTCGACCGATCAGTCGGGCTCACTCAAGGAGGAGTGACATGACAATTAACGGCTCAAGAGATGCCGTGTCAATGGAAGACATACCGCTCAACAGTTTCCACTACAAAGTGTTCGCGTGCAGCGCCGGCTGTCCGTACATTGATGGGTACGCCCTCGGCATCATTGCCGTCGGTCTCGCCCAGATGCACAAGAACGTCGAGATGTCGGCGCTGATGGCCGCGCTGATCGGTATGGGCACCCTAATGGGTATGTTCTTCGGCAGCCTGATCGGTGGGCAGATAACCGACATGATCGGTCGAAGGAAGATGTTCGTCCTCGACTTCGCCTTTATCCTGGCTGTCTGCGTAATCGGCTTCTTCTTCACTGATCCGATGGCAGTGTTCATTTTCCGAATCCTGCTTGGGTTCGGTTTGGGTGCGGACTACCCGATCGCGGGCCCATACATGTCAGAATTCATGCCGAAAGCAAATCGTGGCTCGATGGTGGGCGCGCTCAACGCATTTTGGTATGTGGGCTATGCAAGCGCTTTCGTGGTCGGCTACTTCATGGTGCTTGCTGGTGGGCCGGACACTTGGCGCTGGATGCTCGCTAGCCCCGGCATCGTGGCTGCGATTTGGTTGGTGATGCGGATCATCATGCCTGAATCGCCACGGTGGTTGATGAGCCAGGGTAAAGACGCTGAGGCTCAGCAAGTGCTGAAGCGGCTTGGTCCGAACGTCGTTTTGCCCGAGCATGACGCGGAAGACGTTGAGAAGATGGGTCGGCTGGGCGATATCTTCAAGAATGGCTACGGCAAGTGGGTCTTCTTCGTGGCAGCCTTCTGGTCGCTGCAGGTGCTGCCGACATTCGGCATCGGTACCTATGTGCCGACCATCATGGCGAATATGGGCTTCGCGGATGGCAACAAGGAATACTTGGGCGCGGCAATTATGAACGTCTTCTACCTGCTGGGTCTAATCCCGATCTTCTTCTTGATGGAGACGTTGGGACGTCGCATCACTTTGATTTGGTCATTCGCCATCTCGGGTGCCGCGCTGCTGGTTCTAGGGTTCACCTCAGGCATGCACATGCCATTCTGGTTCATCTTGGTGGTTTTCATCGTCTACGGTGCCTTCAACGTGGCAATGGGCGCCCACGACTGGGTTTACCCGAATGAGCTCTTCCCGACGCATATCCGTGGCACTGCGATGGGTTTCATCACCGCCGTCACCCGTATCGTGTCGGCTGTCGGAACCTTCCTCTTCCCGTTTGTGATGATGAATTGGGGTCTGGCCGCAACACTGTACATCTGTGGTGGCTTGTTCATGGTCGGCATGATCCTATCGATTGTGATGGCTCCGGAAACCCGGAACATGAATCTTGCGGACGCCGCCAACTTGCGGTAGCTGAGAACCAGAAGCAGAGATGAGGATGGAGTCTAAGCCGGATGTCCAGGCACCTCCATCCTCATCGTTCAATTTGATGCGTTGTTGTGTAGCCGTCTGTCTTGTGGATGTTGACCGGGTTACGCAACTACCGGCCGGGATAGGTGGCGGAGACGATGCCCGTTGTCAACGCCCCTTTCCTCATCGTGTACGCCGGTTTCGCTATAGGGGACTCCGCGTTTGAAGTTCACGGAGCGAACCACTTGCGCAAAATGTGATCACAGATTACAATCACAGATATCGGGTTGGTTGCCGAGAAGCGAGTCGATCAGGTGGACCAGAACTCCACCGCAAACAGATGTCGAGCGAAGTTGCAAGGTATCTGTCAAGCGTCAATCGGTTGCATTGCAGGCGAGCAGCCGAGAGCACTCGAAGGGGAGCAGGAAAATGAAGGATGCAGTTATCGTCGGAGCAGGCCTTGCCGGTCTTGCCGCAGCTTGGCGCTTGCGCTATTACGACACTCTGGTTTTGGAAGCTGATGATCGCGTCGGTGGCCGCGTTACATCCGAACGTCGCGGTAAGTACTGGCTGAACTGGGGCGGTCACGTGTACGCGGGCCCTGGTTCTGCGACTCAAACGCTGCTGGGCGAGGTCGGCGTGGAATCCGTACAAATCACCGGATCCTTGGCCGGCATCTCGCTGAACGGCAAGTTCATCCCTAAAGGACAGATCGCGACCTACCCATTCTTGCTACCGATGTCGCCGAAGGCGCGCATAGGCACCTTGAAGACCGGCATCAAGGTCATGTCTAAGCTAATCGGTGGCTATCTGCCTGCCGCGGCTCATCGTCCGGGTGAATCCGACGTGGTACGTGAGCAGCGCATCCTCGACTATGAGAGCCAGCGTTCTTTCAAGGACTTCATTGGTAACCCCCCGCGCGATGCCGAATCGCTCTTCGAAGTCACGGTCATTCGCTCGGCAGGCAGTATGAATCAAATCTCGGCCGGTGAAGGCATCGGCTACTTCAGTCTTGTGCTCGGCATCGGCCAGGGCCTGAATTACGGCATCGTGGGCGGGCCGTCGACCTTGACTAGTACTATCGCCGCTTCGCTCGGAGATCGTGTCCGTATCAACGCGCCTGTCTACGAAATCGTGCATAAGAAGGATTCCGTCATCGTCCGTTACACGGAGAACGGTGAAGACAAGGAAGTTGAGGCCCGTGCAGTTGTGCTGGCGACGACCGCCAATGTGTCCCACAAGATCGGCGTCGACCTGCCGGCCGATCTACGCGATGCACTCAGTCGAGTCAAGTATGGCCCGCACGTTTGCTCGGCCTTCCTGACCAACGAGACCTCCCCCCAGCGCTGGGACAACAATTACGGCATCGCCACTCCCAAGCGTTCTATGGCCATCGTGCTGAACCAAGCGAGCATCGTCCGCGCCAAGGAGACCGAGCGTCAACCCGGTGGCTCGATCATGACGTTCTCGCCCGCCCATCTGGGCCGTGCCCTGCTCGACAAGTCAGACGAAGAGGTTCAGGCGATTCACCTTGCCGACCTGAACGATGTTTTGGGCAGCCACTTCTCTGATCTGGTTGTCGAGGCCAAGACAAAGCGTTGGGAATACGCCTCTCCGTACACGTTCCCGGGTCGGAACAAGATTCAGCAGACCCTGATGAGCGGCGCCAGCCGGGTCTTCCTCGCGGGTGACTTCATGGGCACCCACTACACCGATAGCTCGATCAACTCCGGCTTCGAAGCCGCTAACACGATTAACAGCATCCTCGGTACCGATCATGAGGCTGAGCGTCGCAAGGTAATCGGCCTATCATCCAAGTCCGCAAAGTAGCGAAATTCAGAAGTAGTGAAATCAAGAGGAGTAAGAAAACCAATGGCCAAGGAAATGAGCGGTGTCCTGACCGCGCTCACCACCCCTTTCAACGCTGACAACGAGATTGACGTCCCCGTCCTGAAAGCTGTTGTGGATCGATCGATTAACGGTGGCGTAGACGGGATCGTCGCAGCTGGATCCACCGGTGAAGTCGGAACGATGAGTCACGAAGAGCGTCTGCAGTTGGTCGATGTCATCATCGAACACAACGCCGGGCGAGTTCCGGTTATCGCTCAGACCGGTGCTTGCAGTACTGCTCAGGCGATCAAGCTCACCAAGGCTGCCGACAAAGCCGGCGCCGACGTAATCATGTTGGTGACACCCTTCTACGAACCCATCACGATCGACGAGACCTGTCGCTACATTGCCGACGTTGCCGAGGTCACTGATCTGCCGATCATGCTGTACAACATTCCGGGGGCTACCGGTGTGAATCTGGACCCGGAGACCGTGCGCAAGCTCGCCACCGAGATCCCGAACGTCAAGTACATCAAGGACTCCAGCGCTGATTACGAGCAGGCTCTGCGTCTGATCCGCGAGCATGGCGACGTGATCGACACCTACATCGGCTGGGATGTCTATCTGTACAGCGCACTGGTCGAGGGCGCGAAGGGCATTCTCGCCGGTGCCGGGAATGTCGTTCCCAAGGAGCTGGTGCGCGTCACCAAGCTCATCAAGGAGGGCGATCTCAAGACTGCGCTGGACGAATGGGGCAAGCTCTATCCAGTCCTCGATGCGATGTTCCGCACCGCCTTCATCCCGGCAATCAAGGCCGGCTGCGCCCTGCAGGGTCTAGACGTTGGGGTTCCGCGTCAGCCACTCTCCCCGCTGAGCGCTGAAGACACTGCCGTATTGAAGGCTGCCCTGGACGGTCTCAAGTAAGAAGTCGATGAAGCGGGCGCGGTCGGCCTACCCGATCTGCCGGGCCTGCTTCTCGGATCAAGGAGGATTCGTGTTCACAGTTGATACCTACCTGCCGACCCGCATCATCTTCGGTGCCGGACGGCTGAAGGAGTTGGCAACCGCCAAGCTCCCCGGAAAGAAGGCTCTGGTCTGTGTGACTGCCGATGGCCTGATGAAGACCCTCGGCATTCAGGATCAAGTGCTCGACTTGCTCGCCCAGAACGGTGTCGAGACCGTCATTTACGACAAGGTGTACCCGAACCCCAGCCGCGAGTCGGTCATGGAGGCCGTTGAGATTGCCAACCGCGAAGGTTGCGACTTCTTCTTCGGACTCGGCGGGGGATCGAGTATTGACACTGCCAAGGCTGTCGCGCTCGTCCACAAGTTGGGCGGCGAGCTTTGGGATTACGCAAGTACCGGCACCGGCGGCCGCAAGGAAGTCACCGGCGCATCCCCGATCGTTACCGTCGGCACCACCTGCGGTACCGGCACCGAAGTAGACCAGTACTGCGTTATCACCAAGTTGGAGACCGCTGAGAAGCTTGACTTCACCGTAGATGCGCTCTTCCCGACGTTGTCGATCATCGATCCCGAGCTGATGTTGTCGCTGCCGAAGTCGCAGACCATGTACCAGGGCTTCGATGCCTTCTTCCACAATGCGGAATGCTATATGACCAACAATCACCGCAATCGATTGCTGGATCTCTACTCCGTTGACGGCTTCAAGACCGCTTACCAGTGGTTGCCGAAGGTGCTTGAAGATGGTTCCGATCTTGAAGCGCGCACCAATATGTCGTACGCAGCCAATATTCTCGGTGGCTACTCGATGGGTCTCGACTTCGTGACCACGCACCACATCATTGCTCAGTCGATGGGTGGCGTCTTCCCGAAGGTCGCGCATGGTGCGACTCTGATCTTCATTGCCAAGGAGTTCTACAAGCGCTACACCAAGCACTTCCCTGAGTTCTTCGATGAGATGGGCGAGATGCTCGGGACGCCGGCCGATCCGTCACAGCCGGGCACCGCGTTCTGCCGTGCTTTGGACAAGGTGATGGCCATCACCGGGGCCGATCAACTCAAGATGTCGGACTTTGGCATCGACCCGGCTCAGTTCCAGAAGATTGCCGACGTTACCGTCGACGTCACCGAGATCGATTGGGATCGTTACGTGATGTCGAAGGAAGAGATCGTCGAGCTTCTGGAAGCCTCTTACCGCTGAGCTTGAGCTCCCGGATGGAAAGTTGCTGGAGCCATCCGGGGGCTCATCCCCCCCCCAGATCAGGCAAATGGGGAAGCGTCGGCGAACATCGGGAAGTCGTTTTGTTACTCGAAGGGGAGAACATGGACATCGTGGATCAGATGGGTTGCGTGAGCTGACCAAAATGCTTATTGCGCGCGTTATCGGATCGGCCGTTTCCACAGTTAAAGCCGACATCCTAGTGGGACGAAAATTGCTCATTGTCTGCGAAACCAGCGTTTCGGATGAGATGACCGGTAAACCGTTTGTCGCGATCGATGCCGTCGGAGCGGGCCACGGTGAACTGGTCTTGATCAGCCAGGGCAGCGCCGGAAGATTCACACCCATGACCGTGGATGCGCCTGTGGACGCAGTGATCATGGGGATTCTCGATTCTTTGGAAGTCGACGGCACAACGACATTCCGAAAGAGCTGACGGAAACGCAATAGCCGTCGCAGGAGCGCCTTCAACGTTTGAGGGAGAAAGGCCACAACGTGGGAATACTTGAACCGGTTAAGCCAGAGATACTGGCCACTCGAATCATTCCGAGTGTTGACCGGGGCTTCGCTGAGAAACTCGGGCTTGGCCCCGAGCATAGGGCGCTGGGCGTCATCACTTGCACGTTGGACGACTCGCTATACGTGGCGCTCGACGCGGCGACCAAATTCGCCGAGGTCGATGTCATCTATGCAAGCAGCTTCTATGCAGGCTCGGACTACCCCTCCGGCCCACTGTCGGGCGAGGTTATCGGCTTTCTCGCTGGCCCAAGCCCGTCTGAAGTTCGTTCTGGCGTTGATGCCTGCATCGACTATTGCGAGAACGAAGCTTGGTTCTACACCGCTGACGAGGCCGGTGAACTGCTCTTCTTCCCGCATCTGATCAGCAGTACTGGTTCGTACCTGTCGTCCGAGGCCGGTGTCCAACGTGGTGAGCCGATAGCGTACCTGATCGCCCCGCCCCTGGAATCAACGATTGCACTCGACTTGGCCATGAAGGCCGCAGACGTCCAGATGTGTGCGTACTTCGAACCGCCGAGCGAAACGAACTTTTCGGGAGGCATCCTTACCGGAACCCAGAGTGCTTGCCGGGCTGCCAGTGCCGCTTTCCAAGACGGCGTCTTGGATGTGGCAGCAGCCCCGAAGAAATACTGAACCGCGAACTATTCATCACAAGGAGTGAACCGATGAGTCAGACTATGGACGCGGACCTGCGTTCTATTCAGCAGGCGCGTGACCTAGCCGTCTCCGCGCGCGAGGCGATGCGCTCGTTCCAGTTCGCCTCGCAGCAGCAGGTGGACCAGATCTGTGAAGCGATGGTGGCTGCAGCCATGCGAGAAGCTGGTCGGCTGGGACAGATGGCGCACGACGAGACCGGCTTCGGCTACCCGGCACACAAGAAGTTGAAGAATGAGTTCGCTTCGCAGGTTGTCTGGGATTCCATCAAGGATGTCCCAACCTGTGGTGTGCTTCGCCGAGACGAAAAGAGGAAGATCGTCGAGATCGGCTGGCCGGTCGGCGTGGTCGTGGCATTGACACCATCCACCAATCCGACCTCGACCGCGATCTTCAAGATCCTGATCGGCATCAAGGCCCGCAACGCAGTGATCGTTGCTCCGCACCCGTCGGCCAAGAACTGTACTGTCGAGGCAGTTCGAGTGATGGCCGAGGCAGGCGAAGCCGCTGGGTTGCCCAAGGGCATGATTGGTTGTTTGACCGACCTGACTATGCAGGGCACCAACGAGTTGATGAACCACTACGCGACTTCGCTGATTTTGGCTACCGGCGGTCCGGGGATGGTCAAGGCGGCGCACAGTTGTGGCAAGCCGGCTATCGGTGTCGGTCCCGGCAATGTGCCGGTCTATGTCGACAGGACCGCACATGTCGTCCGTGCCGCACAGATGATCGTCGAATCGAAGTCGTTCGACTGCTCAACCATCTGCGCGTCCGAGCAGACCGTCATTGCTGACCGCCCGATCGCTGACCGGCTGAAGGCCGAGATGCAGGCCCGCGGCGCGTACTGGATGAGCAAAGAAGAAGCTGATCTGCTTGCCAGCAAGATGTTCCGCCCCAACGGACTGATGCTCGCCGAATATGTTGGTCGCACGCCTCAAGCGCTAGCAAAGCTGGCGGGCTTCGAAGTCCCGGATTCGGTCCGAGTGTTGGTCGCCGACCTCGAGGGAGTGGGGCCAAAGCACCCGATCTCGCGTGAAAAGCTCACCACGGTGCTCGGCTGGATGGTCGAAGATGGCTGGCGTGCTGGCTGCGAGCGAGCCATCGAGCTACTGCGTTTCGGTGGCGAAGGACACTCGGTCGCGATCCATTCGCGCGACGAAGAAGCCATTTTGGCCTTCGGCGTTGAAAAGCCGGCATTCCGCGTGCTGGTTAACACGTGGGGCTCGCTGGGCGGGGTTGGCTACACAACCGGCGTCCGCCCCTCACTCACCCTGGCGCCCGGTGGCATCGGCGGCTCAGTGGTGAGCGGCAACGTGACAGTCGAACACTTGCTCAACGTCAAGCGTGTTGCCTATCACCTGAACCCGGCCCCCGAAGTGGCCCGGGCGCACGGGGGAGCCATCAATGACATGGATGCCGAGGCTACCGATGAGGAGCAAACGACCAGCGCGCCGCGGGCGCAAGCAGCGGCAACCGTCGCTCCAGCGGCCGCTGACGATGCCGATTTGGTAGAGAAGGTCGTCCGACAAATCCTGGCGGAGATCCACAAGTGACGTGATGAGGAGGTAGCCGATGGCTGAATCTCAAGGTAAACCGGGTCCGCGCCCACGTAAGACCGAGGCGGTACAAGAACCAACCAAAACAACTGAACAGGCCACAGAAGAACGGGTCGAGGCTTCCGCCAAGTCCCCAGAACCCACCAACACCGGAAACAGAGCAGCAAACACTAGAAGGAGTAATTCCATGGCTGATGTCAACATGATCGCGCTCGGCATGGTCGAGACCAAGGGTCTCATCGGTTCCATCGAGGCCGCCGATGCGATGGTCAAAGCCGCCAACGTCAAGCTGATCGGCAAGGAACAGATCGGTGCCGCCTATGTGACCGTGATGGTTCGTGGCGATGTCGGTGCGGTAAAGGCTGCGACCGATGCTGGTGCGGCTGCTGCCGCCCGTGTCGGCGAGCTGATTTCGGTTCACGTGATTCCGCGTCCGCACGGCGATGTCGAGATTATCTTGCCTCGGCGTCCCGCTATTGACTGATCGGGCAGCAATGCGAGGAGCCGAGCAGGCTCCTTGACTGCGCCGCGACTGATCTGAATCAGATGCGGAGCCTTTCTCGAGCTAAGAATCCGACTGCGTACGTTCGAAAGTGATGCACTATGGCCAAGATTGTCATATCCGCAGCAGATGTTGAGAGAGCTGCATCAAGCGGTGTCTTATCAGTACCTGCTGACGCTATCGTCACGCCGCTGGCGAAGGACGTGGCCGCCGAGATGCATGTGGTCATTGAACGAGGCGAACCCGCACCGGGTACGGTTGCCAACTCGAGAACTCAGGACATCGGTTCGGACGAACTAGCTGGGCGCATTCGCGCGGTCGTGGCCTCGCTGCTGGGCTCGCGTGGGGACGGCGAATCTGCCGCCCCCACCGCCGCCAAGCCAGTTAAGCACGCGACCATGCGCGATGCGGTAAGCAAGCGGTTCGCCTATCCCGGTCCACCGGAGGGAATGGATGTCAGGACGGCTGAGGTGGTCGACGCGAGTGACGGAGCCCCCGTTGCCGTCGGCTACATGTCAATAACCAAGGGCTCATTTCCGTGGACCCTGACCTACGACGAGGTGCAAGTCATTCTCGAAGGGGAGCTGCATCTGGGCACACCCACCGGCGTGAAGGTGGGGCGCCCGGGCGACATACTCTTCATTCCGAATGGAACTCCAGTCACCTTCAGCACCCCAAGTTGGGCGAAGTTCGCTTACATGACCTTCCCCGCTGAGTGGGAGGACCAGATCTGATGTACGTTACTGAAGCGGAGCTGCGTGACCAGTTGCGTAGGCCTGAGCCGGGCGCTCGGGTTGAAGTACCTAAAGGGGCGAGACTATCGCCGTCAGCAGCCGATTTCGTGAAGCAGTGGTCGTTGGAGCTTGTTGACCCCGCAGTGCAGGGTGAGACGGAGACCACCGACACCATTGGGCACCATCACCACGAAGACTGGAATAAACCGTCGGTCTTCCCGGTCAACTTCGCGGGTGAGTTACCTGCTTGCATCACCTGCGGGACCCCGTTGAAGAAGAAGCCGTCCGAGATGACCCAGCTCGACTCGCACAGCTTCGCTTTGAAGACCCATCCGCGAATCAAACTTCGTGGCGAGGTTGATTCATTGCATTCGCTGACACTGCTGATCCAGTGGATGGCGAAGGACGAGGGGAATGAAGCACTCGCGGCTGACTTGGGGACAATCGCAGCCTATTGTCGTGAGTTGACCTCGGCGGAATATAACGCCCGCACTGTTGCTGAGCTGGAGCTGGTCAATTGGGACGCGGAGCGTATCCACGATGCAACCCATGACCCGGCCGGAACTTTGGGCATCCCCCACTTGACGATCGATGAGAACGAGCCGAAGTTGCAGCACATGCTCAATATCGCCAGGTCGAAGTCTCGCGAGATTGAGATCACCGCGATGGAAGCCTTCGGCACCCCCGCACCCGCATGGGGCGCCTCGATTTGTCACGCCTTCAATCGCCTATCCAGTACCTACTACTTCCTGCAGCTGCGGATGAAGGCAGGCCTGGAGAAATGAACCTATCAATTGCCGAGATCCTGCGTCAGGCAACCGCTCGCGAGGCGAAACCTGCTCGTATCGACCTTGCAAAACCGATCAAGGTCGGGGTCGACCTCGGCACTGCCTTCACGGTCATCGCGATAACCGATGATGACGGTAAGCCGTTGGCAGTGGCCAAGCAATCCGCCGATGTCGTTCGTGACGGTATCGTCTGGGATTTTGCAGGCGCGATAGCTGTTCTGCGGAATTTAAAAGCCAGGCTCGAGAAGGCAACTGGACGCGAATTGAGCGTCGCAACCGTGACTATTCCGCCCAACGTTTCGTCGAGTGATAGCAGGGCACATCATTATGTGCTTGAAGGCGTAGGCATAGAGTGCACTGCCGTGGTCGATGAGCCGACAGCCGCAAATGCGGTGCTGCGGCTGCGTGACGGCGCGGTCGTTGACGTTGGTGGCGGCACCACCGGCGTGGCAATCATCCGCGACGGCAAGGTAATCACAACCTCAGATCAACCGAGCGGCGGAACACACATGTCTTTGGTGATTTCGGGCGCCTACAACCTTCCGTTCGCCGAGGCAGAGGCGCGCAAGATTGATCCGAATATGCAAATCGAATTGCTGCCTGTGGTGCGTCCGACCATGCAAAAGATTTCCACTATCGTCCGTGATGCCGTGGCCGGGCAGGGCGTCGAACGCATTCATATGGTCGGCGGTACCAGCGCATTCCCCGGGTTCGCGGAGGTCATGGCCTCCGTGACCGGCATTCCGACCGAGATCGCGCCGGAGCCGATGCTTGTCACGCCTTTGGGCGTGGCTCAATGGGCCAGGCCCGTCGTCGAAGGGGCAACTATCGCCGATGAGAGGAGTGCTTGAGATGGGTATGCTGCCGGACAACCTTGAACTCAGGGCCTTCTGTCACCTTGACCGGATCCAACCGCAGTTCGCGGCTTTCGCCGGTGCGGTGGCCATGGGCTCGCCTCCTATCGAGGGCATGAGCTGTTTGTACATTGAGATGTCCCCGGGTAACTGGGTGTTTGACGTGATGGACAAGGTTCTCAAAGCGGTTGATGTGCTGCCGGGAACTCAGATGGTCGAGCGAGAGTTCGGTATGTTCGAGGTGCACTCGAATTCGCAAGCGGAGGTACTGCGCGCCGGCGACATTGTTTTGGAGGCTCTAGGTCAGCCCCTCGAATCTCGCGTGCTGCCGAAGATCGCTTCGGAGCAGATCGTTACAAACGTGCACCCGGCCCAGGCGCAGCTACTGAACCGGTACAACCTGGGCACCATGATCGAGGGCGGCCAGACAATGCTCGTGCTCGAGGTCGAGCCCGCAGCCTACATCACCCTCGCCGCCAACGAGGCGGAGAAAGCCGCACCAGTTTTCCTTAACCAAATGAACAGTGTCGGAATGTACGGACGGCTGTGGATGTCGGGCACGGAATCCGATATTCACGCGGCCCATGAAGGCGCTGTCAACGCGATCAATGCGATCACCGGCCGATAAGGAGTAGCCATGTCACGCCGTGTCATCACTGGGGCCGCCATCAGCGAACTGGCGGCCCAGGGGGGCAGCAGTCTACAGCTTGAGGCGAGCGATATCGTCACTGCACTGGCCCGCGATGAAGCAGCGAGCCTGGGGATCACGCTCGTTCCCGTTGCCGAAAAGATGGACGAACCGCTCGTCGCGCCTGCCGTGCCTGATTCAGCAGTCACCGATCGATCCGAGAGCATCGATATGGCATCTAGTGAGCAGGCCCGAGGATTCGCTGAAGCCGGTGGATCGCAACCCTGCTTGCGAGTGGAGAACAAAGACTGCACCGTGTTGGGCGAGGACGATGTCGTCGACCACGATCAGGTGCGCAGGGCGGTCATCGGAGTACTGGGCTACGAACCAGACGGCCTGGACGCAGCCATCGTCAAGGCCCTGAAGTAGAGGGGCGACACGATGATTGCTGAATCGACCCCGCCAGCCGTCTATCTTTGCCCGACGGAGAACTGCCCCCACCTGTTGCAACTGGCTGTAGGTTTACTTGCGGAGATGAACACCCGCTACAACCGTGTCGGAGTGTTTCGTCCGATCGTCGCCGAGCCATATACGGACCGGGTGCTCGACGAGATGCGCAGCTACGCCGGGACACACTCGGGTGTGCAGGATTGGGGAGTCGCGGCAGACGAGATCTTGCGCAGCCCATCGGCTGCCATGACCCAGATCATCGCCCGCTACAAGGAATGCGCGGCACATCATGATGCTGTATTGGTACTTGGCAGTGAATACGACTGTTCGCTTGCGCCTATCGAGTTGTCGTGGAACACGCGGGTTTCTGCCAATATTGGGGTGCCGCTGGTCTTTGTGGTTCCCTCTCACGGTGGCGTCGAGGAGATCAATCGGCGTGTTCAGGTGGCGCTCAACGAGGCGTCAAGCAACTTCTCTCAGGTTCTCGCGGTTATCGCGCCGCGTCGTTGTGGCCAGAACCTCGACGCCAGTGATTTTGCCGATCTTTCGGTTCCGGTATTCGTCGTGGACGAGGTCACCGGAGCCGTCGATGGCCTGGCAGGTGCGGCAGAGGCGCTGGAGGCCACGGTGCTTGCGGGCCCGAAGAATCTGGCGAACAGGCGTACCGGCAAGCTGTTGATCGCCAATATGACTTTGGCCAGACTGCTGCCGGACGTGACACCGGACGCCACCGTGGTCTTTTCCACCGACCGCAGCGAGATCGGGCTTGGCTTGGTGGTCGGCGTTGAGGCGAATCTATTCAGCAAACCCGGCGCTGCCATCGTGGCAGGTCCTTGGCCGCTCGACTACCGGATCCGCAAGGCCTGGGAGAATGCCCTTTCGGATGTACCGCTGTTGCGCTCGAAGCGCACAGTTGAGCAGGTCTATCTGACCGTCAAGAACAGCGAAGAGGTGCCGCTGCAGCTCAACTCTGTTCAACGCAATGAGGCCCGGCGGCTTTTCAGAGAACAAGTAGACGTATCGGTACTGCTGGAAAAGCCTCGTCCGGTTGGTCGTGGCGATGTGCTTACCCCGTTGATGTTCGAGCATCGGTTGCTGGAACAAGCCCGTAACGCTGACCGGCATATCGTGTTGCCCGAAGGCACCGAGGAACGCATCCTGCGGGCCGCGCAACGACTGCTGGAACGCAAGATCTGTCGACTGACGTTGCTTGGCGACCCGGCTGCGATCAAGAAGATCGCAGCGGACAAGGGCCTGAATATCGATGGTGCTCAGATCATTGATCCGAACAACACCGAACTCGTAGAGAAGTTTGCCGCCCGCTACGCTGAATTGCGCGCGAAAAAGGGGGTGACCCTGGAGCAAGCTCGTGAACGTGTCCACGACGTGAGCTATTTCGGCACCATGATGGTGCTGGAAGGCTTGGCTGATGGCATGGTCTCTGGGGCGGTCAACACCACCGCGCACACCATTCGTCCGTCTCTCGAGATCATCAAGACTAAGCCGGGTGTTTCGGTGGTCTCGTCGGTCTTCTTGATGTGCCTGGCGGATCAGGTGCTGGTCTTCGGTGATTGTGCGGTCAACCCGAATCCGAATCCGGAGCAGTTGGCCGACATCGCGATCAGTTCAGCAGCGACCGCCAAGCAATTCGGGATAGAGCCCAGGGTTGCGATGCTCTCGTACTCTACCGGGACCTCGGGCATCGGCCCAGATGTCGAACAGACGATTGAAGCCACTCGATTGGTCAAGCAGCGTGCTCCAGAACTCAATGTCGACGGGCCGCTGCAGTATGATGCCGCGGTGGACGCGGCCGTTGCCCGCACGAAGCTGCCTGATTCTCCGGTTGCTGGCCGGGCAACTGTGCTGATCTTCCCCGATCTGCAGACTGGGAACAACACCTACAAAGCAGTTCAGCGCAGCGCAGGTGCGCTGGCGATCGGCCCGGTGCTGCAGGGGCTGAATAAGCCGGTCAATGATCTTTCCCGTGGCGCATTAGTCTCCGACATCGTTAATACGGTCGCCATTACCGCCATTCAGGCCGGAATGAACGCGGAATCCGGAGTTGATCTGCGATGACCGAGTGGATCTTGAGTGTGGGTATCGACGTAGGTACGTCGACGACACAGGTAGTCTTCAGTCGCCTGCAGGTGGAGAACATCGCCAGCTCGTTCTCTGTGCCGCGTATCATGATCGTCGATAAGCGGATCGTATTCCGCAGCGAGATCCACACGACCCCCCTGATCTCACCGGACGAGATCGACGCCGAGGCTCTCAAACAGATCGTAATCGATGAATACGAGAAGGCTGGCTTCCAGCCAGCCGATGTCGGTACCGGAGCAGCGATCATCACCGGCGAGACCGCCCGAGCAGAGAATGCCGAGCAGGTGCTCAGCGCATTGAGCGAATTGGCCGGCGACTTCGTGGTCGCGACTGCGGGCCCGCACCTGGAATCCGTGCTTGCAGCTCGTGGCGCCGGAATCGATGAGTACTCGGCGCATGCGCGTGGTGTTATCGCCAACCTCGATATCGGAGGCGGTACGACGAATATCGCTGCATACGAGCACGGTCAGCTGCTGGGCACCAGCTGCCTGGATATCGGTGGTCGGCTGGTGCGGATCTCCCCGGACCGCCGGATCACTTATGTATCTCCCCAGATTGTCAAGTTGGCGGCGTCGGCCGGCATTCCGCTTGCGGTGGGCGATCAGGCCAACGCGGAACGTTTGCGAACACTCACCCGAGTGATGGCACGTCACCTCGCCATGTCGATCGGGCTCGTCGAACGGCATGAGCCTCACTTAGCGCTGTATACCAACGAGGGCAAGCCGCTGCGCTCCTCCATCACACCCACATCAGTGAGTTTCAGTGGTGGTGTCGCAGACCTGATCGACGGACCACATCACGGCGATCCGTTCCGCTTCGGCGATATTGGTCCGTTGCTGGGGGCATCAATCGACGAGGATTCTGCTTTCAAGTTGATCCAACGCCACCAGGCGACCGAGACGATCGGTGCCACGGTGGTGGGAGCAGGCGTCCACACCACTGAGATCAGTGGGTCGACTATCGATTTCGGCAGCGGACTGCTCCCCATCCGAAATGTGCCGATCCTGCGGATACCTCCCGAGATAGAAGAGAATCCGGAGCTGTTAACGCTCGAGATCTCAGAGCGTCTGGCAACCATGGATCCGGATCACCCGGAGCAGACGGTGGCGATCGCACTCGATGGCCACAGTCTGCGTTCGTTCGCTGATATTCAGCGGCTGGCGCAGTCGATCATCGATGGCGCAAAAGTAGTCCTGGAAGGCCCCAACCCGCTGGTGGTCGTCCTTGAATCCGATCGAGCAAAAGTGCTCGGACAATCACTTGCGGTGCAGCGTGGGCGCCGCGACGACCTTATCTGTATCGATTCGGTGCAAACCGCGAACGGCGATTTCATCGATATCGGTACACCTGTAGGCGCCGGGCGTGCGGTGCCAGTGGTCGTAAAAACCCTAGTCTTCAACGACTAGAAGAGGAGGAAACGATGAAGCTGACTACCCGCTTGGATGGGATCACATATCGCTTCAGGAACATCACTGATGTTTTAGCGAAGGCCAATGAGCCTAAGGCAGGCGATCGGTTGATTGGGATCGCAGCCCAGTCAAATAGCGAGCGCGTGGCTGCCAAGGTCGTGCTCTCTGAACTGACTGTTGAGGACCTAACAGAGAATCCAACGGTTCCCTATGAGAAAGACGAAGTCACCAGAATGGGCTGGGACAGCTTGAATCAGCCCGGTTATCAGTCGATGAAGAATATGACTATCGGTGAGTTGCGCGAGTGGTTTTTGGACCACCGCACGACGCCGGATGTGCTGAAGCGGTCGGCGCGCAATTTCACTGGCGAGGTGGCAGCCGCAGTGGCAAAGATCATGAGTTCAATGGATCTGGTCTATGCCGCTTCACGGATTCAGTACACGACCCAATGTAATACTGAAATCGGCCAGCCGGGCACGATCGCGAGCAGGGTACAGCCGAACTCGACGACCGATGATCCCGAGATGATCGTGCTCAGTCTGGCCGAAGGTGTCAGTTTCGGCAACGGTGATGCCTGCATCGGTATCAATCCCGTGAATGACGACGCTGCGAATACCAAGCGAATCGCAGATTCCTGCTACGAGTTCATGACTCGCAACGAGATCCCGACACAGCTCGTGGTGCTCTCTCACATCACCACCCAAATGGAGGCGGTCCGCAGGGGAGCGCCACTGTCGATGATCTTCCAGTCCATCGCTGGTACGCAGGCAGCGAACGACGACTTCGGCGTTAGCAAGGCGTTGGTGGAAGAAGCCGATGCGTTGATCAAACAGCAGGGTCTTTGCCAGGGGCCGAACCTGCTCTATTTCGAGACCGGGCAGGGGTCCGAGGTCTCGATCGGCCGCGATCTTGGCGTCGACGAGATGACTCTGGAAGCTCGCACCTATGGCTTCTGTCGGTACTTCAGGCCGTTCATGGTCAACAATGTCACCGGTTTTATCGGCCCGGAGACTATCTTCGACGGTAAGGAAATGATCCGGGGATCCCTTGAAGATCATTTCATGGGAAAGATGCTCGGGCTACCGATGGGCATGGCACCCTGCTTCACCAACCACACCTCGATCTCGATGGACGATCAGCAGATAGCCACGATGCTTCTAGCGATGGCCGGTGCAACCTACTACATCGGGATCCCGGTGGCCGACGACGTTATGTTGGCCTACCAAGATACGAGTTATCACGACAACGCAACCTTGCGCGAGATGCTCGGTCGCACTGCCGCGCCCGAATTCCACCGCTGGATGGTTTCACGCGAACTGTGTGATGAGCGCGGTGTCTTGACCGAAAAAGCCGGCGACGGCTCGATCTTCCTGAAGTGAGGCGAACACAATGAATGAACAGAAATTGGAAGAGATCGTCCGTCGGGTGCTAGCCGACTTAGGAGCCGGATCTGGAGCAGATGGTGCGACACTTGCGAGGGAGATCGCGCCGTCAGCAGACGCAAATCTCGAGATCTCGGGACGAGACCTCGTGCGCCCCGCATCGTTGCCGGCAGACGTCGAGAGCGGTGAGGTGCCTGATATTCGTGCGGTGGACTACCGCGAGCTATACAACGTCCCAAATGCGGCCAACCCGGAAGAGTTCAAACGGCTCAAACGGGGAACCGCTGCCCGGTTAGGGCTGGGACGCAGCGGACCGCGCTACTCCACGTGGGCTTTGCTACGGTTCTGGGCCGATAATGCCGCGGCTCAGGACGCAGTCTTCTCCGACGTGAACCCGGACCTGCTGGAAAAATTGGGTCTATTCTCCGTGCAAACGAAGTGTGTGTCAAAAGACCAGTATTTGGAAAGACCCGACCTGGGTACGCAGTTTGACGACGCGATGATCGCCAAGATCAAGGAACGGTGTATTCCCAATCCGCAAGTGCAGATCCTTGTTGCCGATGGATTGTCCTCGACCGCGGTCGAGGCCAATGTGGCAGATCTTCTGCCGTCTTTGGAGCAGGGCCTGAAACTGCACGGATTGACTGTAGGTACACCGTTCTATGTGAAGTACGGGCGGGTGCGCGCCATGGAGCCGATCGCGGAGGCCCTCAACCCGGATGTGATTTGCATTCTGCTAGGAGAGCGCCCTGGATTGGTGACCCCGGAGTCGCTGTCGGCATATATCGCTTACAAGGCAAAGGTCGGGATGTCAGAGGCTCTGCGGACCTGCGTATCGAATATCCATAAGGATGGCACCAACGCGATCGAGGCCGGCGCCCATATCGCAACCTTGATGTCCGAGATGATTCAGCAACAGGCTTCAGGTATCAACCTGAAGGTTTAGCAGAGATCCTTGGGGTCTCAACTAAACCCATCACAGGGTCGCCCGCGGGGTGGCGGGTCGAGGTTATCGGCGGCGGCGCACCTCGTCCATGTCAAGCTCGCGGGCGGCCCCGATGAGATGAGCGAGATCGCGTGATCGCATCGCGCCTGGCTGCGCATATACGACGTGGCCGTCGCGGAAGACCATCAAGGTGGGCAAAGTGGTCACTTTGAAGGCAAGAGTCAGATTCAGCTCCACTTCGGTATTGACCTTACCGAAGACAATGTCGGGGTGTTTGGTTGACATCGACTCGTAGATCCGGGAGAAGACTCGGCACGGTATGCACCAACCTGCCCAGAAATCGATGATCACGATGCCCGGCGCGTTAAGGATCTCCGGGAGGTTGTCTTCGGTGAGTTCGACTGTAGCCATGGAGAGTCCTCTGAACCGATAGGCGGCTACCACGTGATGGGCATTGGGGGCCTGGCGTGACCGCGGCGCGACCTATACCCCTGGGGGTATAGCTGGTGATGTCAGTTTAGCTCATGGTTTGCCGGAAGTGGACGGTCCGTAGCAGAGTTCCAGCGTTCCTCGCCGGACACTCAAGGTCGCGATCGCGCCTCAACGCCGCTGACTCAAGGAATGGGGATCCTCGATCCTGTTAAGCCGTCGATCCTGGCAGTGCGGATTATCTCGAATGTCGACAGCGGCTTTGCTGCCAAGCTCGGTTTGGGGGATAGCCACCGAGTTCTGGGCCTGGTCGCCTTTGATAGCGACGACGCCTTGTACATCTCGCTCGACGAGGCCCCCAAGTTCGCTGAAGTTGAGGCCGTCTACGCGAAGAGCTTCTATGCAGACTCTCATTATCCAACAGGGTCGCTGCCGGGAGAGATAATCGGCATGCTCCACCGTTGGAAGCGACCTTTGCGCTCGATTTAGCGATGAAGGCTGCAGACGTCTCGATGCAGATCTACTTCGAGCCGCCAAGTAAGTCGAACTACGGCGGTGGCCTGCTGACGAGCTCACCGAAGCCTGTGCGGCATTCCAGCACGTGGTAATTGATGTTGCGGTCAACCCAAGAAGCTGAACTCGTCGAGAGAACCGGTCGCCAGATTCTGACAGATCTTCCCAAGTGAGGTCACCAGGAGATGAAAGATAAGCGAGACTGGACAGAAACAGGCTGAACTTCGAGGCCTTGCGTGAAGACCGGAAAACGATTCCCGCCGTCACCGACCTCGCGGCCCAGGCTGCTGATAAGACGGCAGCAGGCGCGGTCCTGGGCGCCGCGAATCAACGTCCACCTACAACTGAAGAAGCCTTAGCGCAGGGATCAAGGCAGTAGCCAAGAGCCCCGAACCCGCAGCTATGAAAAGCACGGCAGCAAACACTAGAAGGAGTACTCCCATGGTTGATGTCAACATGACCGCTCTCGGTATGGTCGAGACCAAGGGTCTCATTGGTTCCATTGAGGCCGCCGACGCGATGGTGAAAGCCGCCAACGTCAGGCTGATCGGTAAAGAGCAGATCGGTGCCGCCTATGTGACCGTGATGGTTCGTGGCGACGTCGGTGCGGTAAAGGCTGCGACCGATGCTGGTGCGGCGGCTGCCGCTCGTGTCGGCGAGCTGATTTCGGTTCACGTGATTCCACGTCCGCACGGCGACATCGAACTCATCCTGCCGCATCGCTCGGCCGAGTGACCTAGCCGGTCTTCCGGCCAGTTCGCGTTCGTGGGAGTTTCGTTGTCTCGTCCTGGCGGCCGTTGCGGTATCGTCCACCGGTCCGGTGGTAATCGGAACGGCTGATCCAAGGGTTCGTTCACGTGGACGCTCGCATGCGGCCAGGTGTAGATAGCGCTTGGGGGCGAACTACACTCGAGTGGCAGCTTCGGCGGCAAGATCAAGATGGGGTATCCTGCTGACGCCTTTAGAGGCTCAGCGAACGTTTTCGGCACGCCGAGCTGGACTGAGTTCGTTTATGGCATTTTCCCTGCGACGGGGAGGATCAGATCGAATGATCGTTACAGAGCCTGGTTTTCGCGACCAGTTACATCGTCCCGCGATGGGAACCCGAGTCGCGGGGCCTGCGGGGGCAGACCATCGCCGTCAGCGGCTGATTTTGTCAAACAAGGCGTTCGTGATGGTCGATTCGGGCGTGGCTGTGACTACTGACGCTACTGAGACTGCAACCGATCGCGACCATACGCGCGACTGGGATAGGGTAGCCGCTTTTCCGGTTGTTTTCGCTGACGAACTGCCGAGTTGCCTGGTTCGTGGCGCTCCGCTGAAGCAGAAGCCGTCCGAGTTGGCACAGCGGGATGCAGAGCAGCATGCGCCCAAGACCCACCCGCGCATTAAGTTGCGCGGCAAGATGGATTCGTTGCATGCGCTGAACAGGCTTTCCAGCAGTTGTTACTTCCGCCAACTGAGGATGAAGGCTGGTCGCGAGTAATGAACGCTTCTGTGTCTCGGACGATGCATCAGGCTGCTGCCGTGTTGGCGAAGCCCAAACGAATCGCTCCTGCCACACCGATCAAGATGGGGGTCGATCTGGGTACCGCCTTCACGGTGATTATGGTCACCGATGCACACGGCAAGCCGTTGGCCGCAGCCAACGAATTTGCCGACGTCGTGCGCGATGGCATCGTCTGGGATTTCGCGGGCGCAATGGGAGTCGTGCGTGAACTGAAGGAGTATCTCCAGAAGGTCACCGGACGCAGGCTGTCTGCCGGTGCGGTCACTATTCCGCCGGGTGTCTCGTCCGGCGATAGTCGTGCCCACCACTACGTACTCGAGGGCGTCGGCATCGAATGTAATGCGGTCGTTGACGAGCCGACCGCGGCGAATGCCGTGCTTGCTGTGCGTAACGGGGCAGTAGTCGACGTCGGCGGTGGCACGACCGGTGTCGCGATCATCCGCGACGGCAAGGTTGTCAAGACCTCGGACGAACCCAGTGGCGGCACTCATATGTCGCTGGTGATCTCGGGGGCCTTCAGGATTCCGTTCGCGGAGGCCGAAGCGCGTAAGGTTGACCTCAGCGAGCAACGTTCACTGCTACCGGTCGTGCGTCCGACGATGGAAAAGATCGCCTCGATCGTGCGCGACGCGGTGGCTGGGCAAAATGTCGAGCAGATCCATATGGTCGGCGGTACCAGTGCGTTCACCGGTTTTGCCGAGGTCATGACCGAGGTCACCGGGATCCCCAGCAAGGTCGCTCCCGAACCGATGCTCGTTACTCCGTTGGGTGTGGCCGGATGGGCCACGCCGATGACAGAATCAGAAGGTTCCTGAAATGGTTACGCAGCCAAGATTCCAGTTGAGGGCTTTCTGCCATCTCGATCGCATCCAGCCCCAGTTCGCGGCTTTCGTCGGCAAGATCGCATCAGGGGCTCCTGCCATTGAGGGCATGAGCAGCCTCTACGTCGAGATGGCGCCCGGTAACTGGGTTTTCCAGGTTATGGACAAGGTGCTCAAGGCTGCGGACGTGCTGCCGGGCGCCCAGATAGTCGAGCGCCAGTTCGGCATGTTCGAGGTGCACTCGATGTCGCAGGCAGATGTGCATCGCGCAGCGCAGGTCGTCTTGGAGTTCCTCGAACAACCGCTCGAATCGCGGATTGCGCCGGTGATCGCGTCCGAGCAGATCATCACTAATGTGCACCCCTCCCAGGCGCAGGTACTGAACCGAATAAATATGGGCACCATGATCGAGGGTGGCCAGACCATGCTCGTCATGGAAGTCGAGCCGGCCGCCTATATCACCATCGCAGCCAACGAGGCCGAGAAGGCCGCGCCGGTCTTTCTCAATCACATGAGCAGTGTCGGGGTCTACGGGCGGATGTGGATGTCGGGCACTGAATCCGACATTCGTGCTGCTCGCGAGGCTGCTGCTAGTGCCCTCGACTCCATCGTCGGCCAATAGGCAACAGAGGAGCGCCAATGGCCCGTCGCGTTATCACTGCCACGACCATCATCCGGGTACTGAAATAGGGGTCCGCGGCCGTGACCAGCGAATTCGGACGGCCCGCCCTTTATCTATGCTCGACCGAATACTGCCCCCACCTGCTACAGATGGCGGTCGGATTGTTGCCCGAGATGGTCAGCCGTTATGGACGGGTGGGAGTCTTCCGTCCGATGCGTTTCGTAGCGAGATCGGGCTCGGCTTGCTCGTGGGCAAGATCTCCGGCCAGTTCTCTCTACCGGCAGCGGCGATTGCCGCAGGCCGGTGGCCGCTGGCCGACGAGGTGCGTCAGCCGTGGGACAAGGTCGCTGCCAAGACGCCATTGCTACGCTCGGCGAGCACTATCGAGCGGGTCTGTCTGACGGTCAAGAATCATGAGAAGGTGCCGCCTCGGCTGAATGTGATCCAGCTGGAGGAAGCCCGGCGCGTCTTCGCTGAGCAGGTGGATGCTTCATTGTTTCTGGATGAGGCTCGTCCGATCGGGCGCGAAAACATCGTTACACCGCTGGTGTTCGAACATCGTCTGTTGGAAAGGGCACGCAAGGCGGACCGTCACATTGTGCTGCCGGAGGGTGCTGAGGAGCGCCTTCTGCGTGCCGCCAGTCGGTTGACTGATCAGAAGATCTGTCGACTAACGCTGCTGGGGGATCCTGTAGCGATTATGAAGCAGGCCGCGAACCTTGGTTTGAGCCTCGACGGCGTCACGCTAATCGATCCGCATACCAGCGAGCTGCGCGAGAGATTCGCCGTCCACTATGCCGAGCCATGCGCAAAGAAAGGTGTCACGCTAGCCGAAGCCAGAGAACGTGTTGAAGACGTCAGCTACTTCGGAACGATGATGGTTCTGGAGGGCTCGGCAGACGGCATAGTCTCCGGCTCAGTGAACACGACGGTGCATACGATCTCCTCGGTCAGCGCGCCCCAGAGCTGAGCGTGGACCGGCCATTACAGTACGATGCCGCAGTCGATACCGCCGTGGCGCACGAAGCTGCCGGATTCTCCGGGCGCGGGCCAGGCAACGGTGCTGATTCTCCCCGATCTGCAGACCGGAAATAACAGTTACGAGGTAACGCAGCGCAGTGCTGGGGCATTGACGATAGGTCCGGTTTTACAAGGCTTGAACAGGCCAGTCAACGATCTCTCGCGAGGCGCGCTGGTCTCCGATATCGTCAACACCGTAGCGATCACCGCTGTTCCGGCCGGATTGGAGTGATCATGGAGGGTCTCATGCGCGCTGCTGTAGTCAACCAGTTTCGTCAGCCTCTCGAATTGAAGCAGCTACCAGTGCCCACGGCTGGCCCTGGCCAAGTCCTGGTTCGGGTACATGCTTGTGGCGTCTGCCACACCGATCTGCATGCGGTAGATGGGGATTGGCCTGACAAGCCGTCGCTGCCGCGGATCCCCGGGCATGAGGCGGTCGGGGAGATCGTCCAGCTCGGTGAAGGCGTCGACTATCTCCAGATTGGTGACCGGGTGGGCGTGCCTTGGCTGCACTGGGCCTGTGGTATCTGCGAACAGTGTCTTTCGGGGTGGGAGACGCTCTGTCCTCATCAAATACGCTCCGGCTACGATGTTGACGGAGGCTTCGCGGAGTATGTGGTGGCCCACGGACGCTTCGCCACACAACTGCCCGACGGCCTCGACTATGTTTCCGCAGCCCCACTGATCTGTGCCGGTTTGACGGTCTATAAGGGCTTGATGATGGCTGACGCCGATCCGGGCGACTGGGTTGTGATCTCGGGTATCGGTGGTCTGGGCCATCTGGCTGTGCAATACGGCAGGGCGATGGGGTTCCAGGTTATCGCCGTCGACATCGATGACGCGAAGCTGAACCTGGCCGCCCGCTTGGGCGCGACGATGACGATCAACGCCAGGGATGCCGATGCAGTGGGCTATTTGCAGCGGCAGATCGGCGGAGCGCACGGAGCCTTGGTTACAGCTGTGTCCCCGGCCGCGTTTGGGCAGGCAGTTGGCATGATGAGGCCCGGTGGGACGGTGGTCCTCAATGGGCTGCCGCCAGGCGACTTCCCGCTGTCGATATACGACATGGTGATGCGGGCCATTACGTTGCGCGGCTCCATCGTCGGAACCCGATTTGATCTGGGTAGAGCTCTGCACCTGGCGGCCCAAGAGAAGATCGCCGCCACGATACATACCGCGAGGCTGGAGGATATCAACGAGGTGTTGCAGCATATGCAGACGTCATCCCTGCCCGGGCGTACCGTCCTGGAACTGGGCTGAGCCGTGCCAGAGACGATTATCAGTGTGACCTGTTTCAGCTTGAATGTCGCATTTTGAGTTTTCGATCAGACCACATTGGGTGGATCCGGACATTGCTCGTGTTTCTCATTGTGTCGATGTTGACGGTGGTAGGCAGGTCGGCGCTGGGCGGCGTCGTGCAGGGGTCTGTCGCAGCCAGATCTATACAATGAAGTTAGCGACCAGTCTGAACGGGCACAGCTACCGGTTTTCCGGAGTCACCGAGGTGCTCGCGAAAGCCAGTGAGCCGAAGTCCGGTGAGCGTCTGATCGGCATCGCCGCAGAGACGGCGACTGAAAGACTTGCCGCCAAGGTCGTCCTCTTGGAACTGACGGTAGGGGATCTGACCGAGAACCCGACCGTACCTTATGAGCAGGATGAGGTCACTCGGGTGAACTGGGAGGGGCTGAATCAGCCCGGCTACCAGGCGATGAAAAACCTGATGATCGGCGAACTGCGCGAATGGGTACTGGATCACAAGACCACCCCCGATGTGCTGAAACGTTCCGGCCGCAACTTTGTGGGCGAGGTGGGCTCCGCAGTGGCGAAGATCATGACTTCGATGGACCTGGTCTACGGCGCATCCAAGATTCGGTACGTCACACAGTGCAATACTGAGATCGGTCAAGCAGAAACCATCTCCTACCGCGCCTAAACCAACTCGACTACCGACGATCCGGAGACCATTGTGCTCGGGTTGGCCGAGGCGGTTTCTTTCGGCTGTGGGGACGCTTGTTTGGGCATCAACCCCGTTGGTGACGATGCTGCTAGCACCAAACGGATAGCTGATGCGGTCTTCAATTTCATGACTCGCCACCAGATCCCGACCCAGGTCGTCGTTCTTTCGCGTATCACCACTCAGATGGAGGCACTACGTCGGGGAGCGCCGCTATCGATGATCTTCCAATCGATCGCCGGTACCCAAGACGCCAATGACGACTTCGGGGTTTCCCGGGAACTCCTCGAAGCGGTCTATGAGTTGGTCGCGCAGTATGCCAATGTCAGGGGGGTGAACCACACGTCGATCACCATGGACGATCAGGATGTGGAACTCTCGGCCGCAGTGGTCCCCGCTACACAACGAGCGCACTCTTGTGTTTCTGGGCGGACAATGCGTCGGCCCAAGATGCCGTCTTCACCGACGTGGATCCGACACTACTCTAGGAGCTAGCGATGTTCAGCGTGCAGACGCTGAGCACGTCGAAGGATGAATACCTGACGCGCCCCGATCTGGATGCCCGCTTCGACGACGAGACGCTCGCCGAGATAAAGAAGCGCCGTCTGCCTAATCCGCAGGTACAGGTCTATGTTTCGGGTGGCCTGTCGTCTACCGCGGTCGAGGCGGCGGCCCAGATCGCGGACTTCATCCAGCAGATGCTCGAACAACAGACCTCAGGTATCAGTCTTAAGCTGTGAAGCTTCGGTTCGATGGGTGGCCAGCGTCGTCCACGAAACCACAGCTGGCCACGCTGCTCTCGATGGGTTTGTAGGTTCGTCGCTAGCGAAGAATGCCCGGATCGGGGACTATAGCAGTTCACACGCATCGTTGCCGAACGCACGTCCAAGCGGTGGTCTTTTTTATCGATCTTTAGGTATCCGCGTATGATTTAGAGCTGTAGCTCAAATTTGGGATGCATAGTCAGATCCCAGATGGCCGTTTAGTCATGCTCGGAGAGGGGCCATGATGACCGAGACTCGTATGAGTCGCAGAGACGTTCCGAGAACACCCAGACATAAGCGTCGGGCTGTGACAGGGGCCATCTGGATAGCCGGCTTGTCATTGATCGCGTTGCTAGCCGGTTGCTCCGGCGGCTCTGGTGGCCAGCAAGGCGGTCTTCAAGGTGGCGAGGCGAGTCTGGTGCTACCGGACTTCTCTTCCGTCTTGTTTTTGGGGATACCGGGCGATCGTCTCCTGACGTTCGGTTTGCTCGTCTGCGTGGCAGGCCTCCTTTTTGGGTTGGTCACTTATAACCGTTTGCGGGATCTACCGGTTCACGAATCGATGCGCGAAATCAGTGAGCTCATTTATCAGACCTGCAAGAGCTATCTGATTCAGCAGGGGAAATTCCTGGTGGTGCTCTGGGCCTTCATCGGCGCGGTCATCCTGCTCTACTACAGAGTTCTGGTCGGATTCTCCTGGGGACGTGTGGCGATCATCCTGGCCTTCAGCCTGATCGGCATGGCAGGTAGCTTCGGAGTCGCCTGGTATGGCATTCGAGTAAATACTTTCGCGAATTCGCGGACCAGCTTCGCCGCTCTGCGCGGTAAGCCTTACCCAGCCCATGCGATACCGATGCAGGCCGGCATGAGCGTCGGGATGGTGCTGATCAGTGTTGAACTGATGATGATGCTGATCATCATGCTTTTCCTACCCGCAGGCATTGCAGGCTCATGCTTCATCGGCTTCGCCATCGGTGAATCTCTAGGGGCTTCCGCACTGCGGATCGCGGGTGGCATCTTCACCAAGATCGCCGATATCGGTTCTGACTTGATGAAGATCGTCTTCCACATCAAGGAAGACGACGCGCGCAACCCCGGTGTCATCGCCGACTGCACAGGCGATAACGCGGGTGACTCTGTGGGTCCGTCGGCCGATGGCTTCGAGACCTATGGCGTGACCGGTGTCGCCCTGATCACATTCATCCTGCTGGCGGTCGATGACCTGACGACCCAGGTACAGCTGCTGGTCTGGATCTTCACCATCCGCATCGTGATGGTCTTGGCATCGTTCATCTCGTATGCGATCAACGCGGCCCTCGCAAAGGCCCGTTACGTCGATGCAGACAGCATGGATTTTGAGGCCCCGCTGACTCAGCTCGTTTGGCTGACCAGCGCTGTCAGCATCGTGCTGACCTACTTCACCAGCTACGCGATGCTCTCAACCTTGGACGACGGTATGTGGTGGAAGCTCGCCACGATCGTCTCCTTCGGTACTCTTGCCGGCGCGCTGATCCCGGAATTGGTGAAGGTCTTCACTTCAGTGAAGAGCCGCCATGTCACCGAGGTTGTGGTTAGTGCGCAGCAGGGCGGCGCCTCCCTGGGCATCCTTTCGGGTCTGGTGGCAGGTAATTTCTCGGCCTTCTGGCTGGGCTTCGCGATCCTCGGGTTAATGGGCGGGGCATTCCTGGTCAGCACCCTGGGCCTCGGTACGCTGATGCTCGCTCCTGCGGTCTTCGCCTTCGGCCTGGTCGCCTTCGGGTTCCTGGGTATGGGCCCAGTGACCATCGCCGTCGATTCTTACGGTCCGGTCACCGACAACGCGCAGAGCGTCTACGAACTGTCGACCATTGAAGACATCGATGGCATCGACGACGAGATTCGGCGTGACTTCGGATTCCAGCCTCAGTGGGAGAACGCGAAACGCTTCCTCGAGGAAAACGACGGAGCCGGAAACACCTTCAAGGCGACCGCGAAGCCCGTGCTGATCGGCACCGCGGTGGTCGGCGCGACCACGATGATCTTCTCGATCATCATGGCTCTCACCCAAGGGCTCGCGCACGATGTGGATAAGCTGTCGCTGATTCACGCCCCCTTCTTGCTCGGTCTCATCGCTGGTGGCGCGGTTATCTACTGGTTCACCGGGGCATCCATGCAAGCAGTCACGACCGGTGCCTACCGCGCGGTCGAGTTCATCACCGCCAATATCAAGCTGGACGGAGTCTCCAAGGCGTCTGCGTCGGATTCGAAGAAGGTCGTTGATATCTGCACGCGTTACGCTCAGCGCGGCATGTTGAATATCTTCCTCGGGGTTTTCTTCGCCACACTGGCCTTCGCATTCATGGAGCCGTTCATGTTCATCGGCTACCTGATCGCGCTGGCACTCTTCGGTCTTTACCAGGCGATCTTCATGGCCAACGCAGGTGGCGCATGGGATAACGCGAAGAAGCTCGTCGAGGTCGATCTGGACGCCAAGGGCACCTCGCTACATGATGCAGCGATCGTGGGGGACACCGTCGGTGATCCGTTCAAGGACACCTCATCGGTTTCGCTGAACCCGATCATCAAGTTCAGCACCCTCTTCGGGCTGCTTGCCGTTGAGCTTGCGGTCTCGATCAGCGAGAGCGGCAACGCCATGTTTGCTCACGTGCTCTCGGTGATCTTCCTCGGAGTGGCGCTGTACTTCGTCGGACGCTCGTTCTACGGCATGCGGATCGGGCAGGACCTGGCGGATGTCAGCCGGGAGCTCTCCGATGATCCCAAGGCCGATGAGTTGTCGCCGGCTGCCGCAGCAGCGGCTGTGGTCGGCGGTATGGAACGCGTCGAGGAGGGACTGGAACTCGAGACCATCCCCGGACGATCCGAACAACTTGAGCATTCCCGCTTGTGAGATCGCGTCCTGCCGGTAGCCGATACCGGCAGGACGACCGATCATCGCGTGCCCGGAATCCGGATGAGCTGCTCTGATGGGCAGTCTTCACCGGTTCCGGGCACGACTATGTTCCCAGACCGATAACTATCGCCCTGCCCGAGCGCTGAGTGCCGTCCTCAACCGTGCGCTCTTGTGGCAACCTCACCACTCTTCATGAGTGTCGGCGTCCCAGGCCTTGTCCTCACCAAGATCAAGAGTCGCCAGCTCGGTCATCTCCTGGTCACTCAGTTCGAAACCGAAGAGGTCAGCATTGCGCAGCCACCGTTCCCGGCTCTTCGATGCGGGGATGACCACCGCACCCTGTTGAACCGCCCAGCGCAACACCACTTGCGAGCCGTCCACACCATGTCGCGCCGCGATGGTGTTGACGATGTGTTGCTCCAACGCGCGCTCTGCCCGTCCCAGCGGACGCCAGCCCTCGGCGACGATACCGCGCTCGGTAAGAAACGCGCGCAACTCGGTGCGCGCCAGAGCGGGGGAGAGCTGAATCTGGTCGACGACCGGCCAGACGCCGGTGGCTCGATAGAGTTCCTCCAGGTGGTGTGCGAGAAAGTTCGACACGCCAACGTGTTTGACAAGCCCCTCGGCCTGAAGCTCCAGCATCTCCTGCCAGGTCTCGACGGCCAATGCGCGTGAGGGATTGGGCCAGTGGATCAGCAATAGGTCGACATAGTCGGTACCTAGCTTGCGCAGGGAGTCTTCGAGCCCTCGCCTGGTGAAATCGCGTCCCTGATCGACACCAGCAATTTTGGTGGTGATGAAGATCTCTTCCCGCGGTACTGCAGAGCGGCGAACGCCCTCTCCGACAGCGACCTCGTTTGCGTATTGGGCCGCGGTGTCCAGTAATCGGTAGCCATCGTTGATGCATGCGGCTAGGCCATCGGCGAGTTCGTTTCCTTTGGCGAAGAGTGTGCCAGTGCCGACGAGCGGAATCGATCCACCATCGAGCAGCGGTACGTGGGGAATGCTGAGCTGTTCCATGGACCCACTTTGTCACGACGTGCGTGGCGACCACGACGATTCTCGTCCGAAATCTTTGAACGATCAACCGGTTCGGTAGCGAGCCTGATGAGGCGCTGCAAGCTAGGCTCCAAGCCATGATCAATGGGGTGGTGAACCCGACCGCGAATGAAGCGGTGACGCTCAGCTATTACGTGCATGAGCCGTCCGAGAAGCTCATCAACGTGACGCAGCGCCCGGCTGTCCTGGTGCTACCCGGCGGTGGCTACGAGCATTGTTCCGATCGAGAGTCCGAACCGGTCGCGCTCGCCTTCCTGGGCGCCGGCTATCAGGCATTCGTGCTGAGATATTCGGTCGGCGAGCAGTCAGCCTGGCCGACCCCGATCGGCGACGCGCAGGCCGCGTTGCAGACGATCACCGACAACGCCGAAGCGTGGGGTGTCGATACAGACCGGATCGTCGTCGCAGGTTTTTCCGCCGGCGGGCATCTGGCGGCATCCCTCGGGGTCTTCGGCAGCGTCCGCCCGGCCAGACTCCTGCTGGTCTACCCGGTGGTGACCACCGAAACCTTGCAGGTCTGCGTCGAGCCAAGCAGAAATGCACCCGACCTGCTGGAGGCGATCGACGCTGAGACGCCGCCAACATTCATCGTCCATACCGCGGAAGACCGGACGGTTCCGGTAACCGACTCGCTGGCACTCGCTGAGCATCTGAGCGCAGTAGGAGTGCCATTTGAGCTGCACATCTTCCCCTCTGGTGCGCACGGTATGGCGCTTGGCACAGCCTTCACCTCAACGGGTCGCCCGGAGATGGTCGATCCGGCCTTCGCCCAATGGTTCGATCTTGCGGTCAACTGGTTACACCGCGAGTTCCCGATCGTCTGAGCCTGGATCCGGGCTAAGATGCAGGACCGCAGTCAGGACAGGCCACCGCGATTTCGGCAGGCACCCTAATCTGGGGATATGAGTGATGCATTGCAGCCAACCAAATGGGAGTACTTCGTTGCCCCTGTGCTGAGCCATGTTGCCCAGCAGATCTTGAACAATTTCGGTTCGGACGGGTGGGAACTCGTTCAGCTCGCGCCCGGCCCCAACCCCGATACGTTGGTCGGCTACTTCAAGCGTCCGATCGTCGAGGGAACCCGATGACTGCTAGCCAGCGACTTGGTGAGCTCAGTATCGAGCTTCCGACGCCACCCGTGCCGCTGGGTGCTTACGCACCTGCGAAGAGGGTCGGCACCCAGGTGCTGACGAGCGGCCAGCTGCCGATCGACGCCGATGGACAGATCATCACCGGGCGACTCGGCGACGGCGTCGACACCGATACCGGTAAGCACGCTGCACGGCTCGCCGTTTTGCGTGCGCTGGCGGCAGTGGTCACGGTGACCGGTGATCTCGACGCGATTCGCGAGGTCGTGCGGGTCTGCGTCTTCGTGAACTCCAGCCCAGAGTTCGTCGATCAGGCGCAGGTTGCCAACGGAGCATCCGAGTTGCTCATCGAAGTCTTCGGCGAAGCAGGCAGGCATGTGCGCAGCGCGGTCGGTGTGGCGGCACTGCCCGCAAACGCTGTGGTCGAAGTCGAGCTGGTTGTCGAGGCTGCGTGAACTCCACAGCCAGGGAAGTCTTCGAGTTGCTGCGCGCGGCCTATCCGGATGCGCGCTGCGAACTCGACTTCGCGGGGCCTTTCCAATTGCTAGTGGCGACCGTGCTGTCTGCCCAGGCGACTGACGTGGGAGTGAACAAGGTCACCCCGGTACTCTTCGGCCGCTGGCCAAGTCCACAAGCTCTCGCTGAGGCTGACCGAACCGAAGTCGAAGAGGTCATACATGCCACTGGCTTTTTCCGTAACAAAGCGGCGTCGATACAGGGCCTGAGTCGCATGATCGTCGATGACTTTGACGATCAGGTGCCGGTCGAGATCGCCGAGTTGGTGAAACTGCCAGGGGTCGGACGCAAGACCGCGAATGTCGTGCGCGGCCACGCATTCGGGCTGCCGGCAATCACTACCGACACCCATGTGATGCGGGTTGCGAAACGTCTGGGCTGGACAACCTCCACCAAACCCGAGGTCATCGAGGCAGACGTGCAACAACTTTTCGACCCCAGCGATTGGACGATCCTCAGCGATACGCTCATCTTCCATGGGCGCCGCTGCTGTCATGCCAGAACTCCGGCGTGCGGAGCGTGTCCTGTCGCCAGGCTCTGTCCGAGTTTCGGTATCGGTCCCACCGATCCGGACGTTGCGAGGGCATTGGTGAAGCCATGACGGGACGATTTGACGAGCTGACTGCCAAGCTTGCAGATCCGCAGTTGTCGACGGGGTTGGCTCCCGAGCGACGTCCACACGGGCAGGCTCGTGCCGCAGTGCTGATGCTGCTCTCGGAGAACAATGATCCTGACCTGCTGTTCACCGAGCGGGCCGGCGGCCTGCGTAAACACGCTGGCCAGATCTCTTTTCCGGGCGGCTCCTATGAACCTGGTGATGCGGATGCTCAGGCCACCGCTCTGCGAGAGACGTGGGAAGAGGTTGGCCTCAAGCCGGCCGATGTAACTCTGCTGGGGCGCCTGCCCGTAACCCGGCTACCGGTCAGCAGCTTCGATGTGGCCCCGGTGGTGGGCACATGGAGTGGCCGGCCTCAGATGATCATCGCCAGCCCGGACGAAGTCGCGGCCATTCACCGGTGGCGTATCTCCGAACTAGCCGATCCGGAGAATCGGGTGATGGCCCGCCATCCCGGTGGGCACACCGGCCCCGCGTGGCGATTCGGTGATTTGTTCCTTTGGGGTTTCACCGCCTACTTGACAGACGCCCTGCTGAGGTTGGGTGGTTGGTCGCGTCGGTGGGATCGTGACCACATCGTCGACGTACCCACGCGCTTCATGCGTGATGTTCAGCTGCCCTGAGCAGACAGCAGATCAGCGATCAGGCCCAACCTTTGTCGGCCGGAGTGATCATCTTCGCAGCCGAAGTGATAGCGACAGCGTCCGATGGCGCGGTCTTGTTCTTCGCGTCCTCGGCGCCTGACGTGATCGCATCCGAGACTGCTGCGATGCTCGCCTTGGTCTCGGCAATGGTGGCCTGCGGCGCCTTGACCTTGCTCAGCTGGGTCTTTCCGACGATCGCGAATACTGCGACGATCAACAAACAAAGCACGGTCATCGTGAGGAAGCCGAATGTCAACGCGGTCAAAGGATTGCGGTGCAGGATCTCATGAAAGAACATCGACAAAGCGAAAGCGAGCGTCAACATCAACAAGAACAGCGCGGTGAGGCCGACCACCGCTGCAGCGGCGAACGATCCGGCACCGATTCCACCATGCTTGGCCGCCGGTTTGAGTTCCGCCTTCGCCAGATCACTGATCTGCGTGATCATCTTCGGCACAGTGGTTTTGAGAACCTGGATGTAATCGGCTGCGGTCGGGCGATCGGCCATTGTCGCTCCCTTCAGATCGTCGGCCGTTCAGCTTCTAACTCGCACGGCCAGCACCAGCCTAGTGCCGCTGCACGCCGAGATCGCAGCAACCCCGGAAAACAGCATCATCGGATGACCCGTTCGGTGCGGACGTGCCCGCGGCTCGCGCCGTGGGCGATCCGGGATCGCCGAATTCGCGGATCTTCCTATCATCCGTAGATTGGTGGCCATGCATTCTCAAGACCGCGGCTTCGGCGTGGGCCTGACATTCGCACTGTTCTCAGCTTTCGGTTTCGGCATGTCAGGATCCCTAGCGACGGGTCTGTTAGCTGCCGGGTGGACTCCCTTGGGCATCGTGATCCCGAGGGCATCTATCGGTGCGTTGGTCATGCTCGTGCCCGCACTGGTGGCGTTACGCGGACGCTGGGGTTTGCTCCGACGAAACTGGCTACTGCTCGTCAGCTACGGGGTCTTCGGAATCACTGCTCCCCAACTTGGGCAGTTCAGCGCCGTGCAGTATATGCAAGTAGCGCAGGCACTACTAATCCAGTTCTTGGCTCCATTGGTGATCGTGGTCGGGCTATGGTTGCGCCGCGGCGAACGTCCATCGATGCGCACCGTGCTCGGATCTTTGTTGGCAGTCGGCGGACTGATGCTCGTGTTACAGGTGAACAGCGGCGACTTCTCCCTCGGTATTCGCGGTCTGCTATGGGCCGGGCTCGCGCTGGCAGGTAACACCACATATTTTGTCTTTTCGGCGGAGAACAGGAGTGGGCTTCCGCCGATTGTGCTTGCCGCCGGAGGGATGCTGGTTGCGGCTATCACGCTGATCCTTGTCGGATTCGCAGGGATACTGCCGTTGCAGGCTGACTTCACGACCGTCACCTATGCCGGAGTCGAGACACCATGGTGGCTGCCGCTGGTGGTGTTGGGAGTGATCTCGTCCGCAGTGTCGTACATAACCGGAATCTTCGGCGCACGTCTGCTCGGGCCCCGCCTGGCATCGTTCGTCGGACTGTCAGAGGTGCTTTTCGCGATCATCGTGGCTGCGCTCTTGGTGGGGCAGATTCTTGCCGGTGGCCAACTGATCGGCGGGGTACTCGTGCTGGCGGGCGTTGTGCTGGTCAAACTGGGGGAGCAGTCTTCCCCATTCGACAAACCAGCCTCAGCGCGCCGTTTATTGGGCGCTTCCGATGACGGGACGCTAGAGCCTGCCGAACGGTAGCGGCGGCTCAAATGGGGATGATCAAGGCACCGTCCCCGAACGCGATCGGCTGGGTCAACTCCTCGTGGTCGACGTGAGCCCGCCAGCACCGCATCTGGTAGGGCAGCCTCAACTCCGACATCCGTGAGGCGCTATCCACAATCTGGTTCACCTCGCTGATCAGGTGACGCCTGGTGGCCTCCGTCAAGCTGCTGACCGAACGCTGACCAGAAACCATCTCGACCAGCCCTCGCCGGGTTACCGGCGCCCACAGTCGGAACTCGCGGCGTTCGATCCGTGGAAAATATTTGCTGCTGAGCAGATCCTCGTGGTCGGTGGCCGCAGTACCCGACATCGCATCCGGATCGATCGTGCGCATCAGCGAGATCAACCGGCGTACCCATGGCACCGTGTCATCGCGGACGACCTGCCAGCCTGCAACCCAACCGCCGGGCTGTAGTGTGCGGCTGATCTGGTCGTGTGCGAAGTGGGCGTTGATCCGCGGGCGTCCGGGCTGAGCGCGCCAGGGGCCACCGAGCAGCACGACCTGAGCGCTGCAGGGCTGCAATGGGAGTTCGTCCGCGCGCGCGACCATCGGGAACAGAGCTTCACTGGGCGGTTGCCCGGCCAGTAGGCGCAGGCACTGTTGCACATCCGGCTCGACCACAAGCAAACCATGGCCTTGCTCGACGAGGCGGTGAATAATGCCCTTCGAGCAACTCAACGCGACCACCCGAACAGGTTCGGCTCCGACCAGCCAATGTAGGGCCGATTCAGGTAATGAGGGACGGGCGACAACCGACATGGCTTCAACTCTAGAGGCGATCCTGTGATCTTCGAAGAGAGCAGTTCCCGTGGCCACGACGCAACCGCCGAAGGCCGAGTATCTGCATCGGGTGAGCCGCGAATCAGCCGCGTGAGTGAGAGGGCATCCAGCCATCGAGCACACGCTCGATGACCTCAGCCACACCATCATCGGTGTTCGCCGGTGCGATCTCGTCGGCTGCGGCCAGCGCAGCTGCGGTGCCGTTGGCGACTGCTACGCCATGGCCCGCCCAGCTGATCATCTCGATGTCATTCGCCGAGTCGCCGAAGGCCAGCACTTCGTCGGAAGCGATTCCGTGTTCGGTTGCCAGCGTTTTCAAAGTGCTGGCTTTGCTAACCCCAGCTGCCGATATCTCGATGAACGGCACCCCCGAGGTGGTCGGCAGGATGCCGACATAGGCAATCTGTTTGCACAATTCGAAGAGCGTCTCGATATCGAGATCACGGTGCCTGGCGACCATCTTGACCGCGGGCTCTGCCTTCAGCCGCGACAGCGGTACCTCTTTGAGGTCTGCGGCGTTATGGCCGTGGTTGCCTGATTGCATCAAATCGAGATAGCCGGGACCAGGGAGGATCTCGTACCCGCTGCGGATCAAAGTGGCAAACCGGGTGCCCGGAGCGAGCTCGAGCAACGCATCGGTTGCTGCTCCGCAGACTGCAGGCGAGATCTGATGTTCGGCCAGCACAATGTCGTCGGCAGCGTTGTAGACAACAGCCCCGTTCGAGCAGACCGTCAATCGACGCAACTCGGTGGGCAGTACGTTCACCACATTGGTGATTGAGCGTCCGGTGGCAGGTACCACGAGGATCCCGGCCTGTTGAGCCGCCACGATGGCCTCGTGGGTTCGCGGTGAGGTCAACTGGCCAGGGAGCAGCAGGGTGCCATCTAGGTCGCTCACGATCATCCGGATTGCCATTGAGTTATTCACTACCCTTCCGCCGCGCGGGGTTGGTCGGCTAGAACCAGTCTGCGATGCAGCCGACAGTTCCACAGACCAGCATAAAGAGCGCGCAAACTTCTGCGGTCATCACCGGGAGGCCATCTCGCGAAGTTGTCCACAAGGACGGATGAGTTTGAACGATCGCGGCATCGGTTTACCAATACTTTGGGCATGTCTGCACCCCTAATAGTGTCCCGAGACCCTGCCGTGATCGAAGCGATCATGGCAGCGGCGGCGGCCGTCCAAGTTGAACCAGATCTGGCCCGCGATACCGACACCCTGCGCCGTCGTTGGCTGACAGCTTCGGTCGTATTGATCGGTGCAGATCAGGCGGGCGCAGTAGCGGGGCTCGGTCTGCCGACCCGGCGCAAGGTGCATCTGTGTGGTTCGGACATGAAAGTTTTGATGTCGTGGTCGGTTCCGCTGGATGCCCCGGTCATGGTGCTGCCAGAACAGACGGGTTTCGTTAGTTCGCTGTTGGCCGGTGTCGGTGAACTACCCGATGGTCAAAGCATGGTGGTCACCGTGATCGGTGGCAGCGGCGGGGTAGGTGCCACCATTTTGGCGGCGGGGCTCGCGCAACGGGCCGCCAAGGCCGATTTGCGCGTGGCGCTGGCCGAATTGGATGCCACCGGCGGCGGTTTGGATCTGGTCTTTGGTGCCGAGCAAGCATCCGGGTGGCGATGGCTGGACTTGGCGTCGGCTACCGGGCACATCGGTGACCTTCGCGGTCGGCTCCCCAATGTCAGCGGAGTCGATATCGTCTCGACCGGTCGTCCGAGGCTGTCCGATTCACGTCATCGTGACCCTGGTCTGCCTTCTGCGGATGCGATCAACGCGGTAGTTGCGTCATTGCTGCGAAGCCACGAACTGGTGATTCTCGATGCGGGCTCGCATCCGGAGGTTGCCGTGACATCGCAAGCGATGAACGTGTTGGTGGTCGCGGCCGAGGTGAAGGCTTTGATGGCGGCCAGAGCCAAGGTTGCCTCGTGGGGGCTGAGCGATTCGTCGGTGGTAGTGCGCAACGGTCCGGGCCGCCGTTTGGACGCCGCAGTCATCGCAGACACTCTAGGGCTGCCGGTACTGGGGACTGTGCCTCATGATCCGAGCCTGACGGGAGCTCTCGAGGCAGGCATCCCGCCCGGGCTACGCCGCGGCCGGTTCTCGCGAGCCTGCGATCTGCTTCTTGGCCAGGTGATGGGCGATGACTGAGCACGATCTCGAATTGGTGCGCGCCCGGTTGGCCGGGCTGGGCCGGGCATGGACGCCACAGGATGTCGCGGCCGCGTTACATGCGCTGGGATTGGTCGTCAGCGATGCGATGGTGCTCTATGCGGTTGAGGCGCTGCGCCGAGGCAGCATCGGAGCAGGCCGATTACAACCGTTGCTTGAGTTGGAAGGGCTGACCGACATTCTGGTCAACGGTCCCGATCAGGTCTTCATCGATCGAGGACAGGGGCTTGAGGATGCAGGTGTCCGGTTCGATTCTGATAACGAGGTACGGCAGTTGGCTGCGCGTCTCGCGGCAGGCGCCGGGCGGCGCCTGGATGATGCCTGCCCGTTCGTCGACGCCCGCATGAGCGACGGTACTCGCTTGCACGCGGTGCTCGGCACCATCGCCGATCCTGGGACCTGTCTATCACTGCGGGTGCCGGCCCGGCGTACCTTCTCACTTGACGATTGGGTCTCCAACGGTTCGATCTGCGCACAGATCGCCGATGTTTTGCGGGCATTGGTCGCTTCGAAGACTGCCTTCCTCATCTCCGGCGGAACAGGTTCCGGAAAGACCACCTTGTTGGCTGGGTTGCTCGGATTGATGCCGATGGATGAACGACTGGTGATCGTCGAGGACTCCCGTGAGTTGGCGCCCGATCATCCACACTGCGTGCGCATGGAATGCCGGCAGGCGAACTCGGAGGGGGCAGGAGCGATCACCATGACCGATTTGGTCAGGCAGGCGCTGCGGATGCGTCCGGACCGACTGGTACTTGGCGAGGTGCGCGGTGCCGAACTCTGCGACCTGTTGACGGCGTTGAACACTGGTCACGAGGGAGGCTGTGGGACGGTGCACGCGAACTCGGTGGTCGACGTGCCCTCTCGACTGGAGGCGTTGGCGGCACTGGGTGGCCTGGGACGCGAAGCATGCCATGCCCAAGTCGCCTCCGCCTTACGGGTGGTGGTGCAGGTAAGCCGGCTGCTGGACGGGCGGCGCTGCGTTACCCAGATCGGGTTGGCGCAGCGATCGGATTCCGGGCATGTCTATATCGAGATGGCTTTGGGTAGCGCCGACGGCCGGCAGGTGCAGCATGGAGCAGGTTGGCGGCAACTGGCAGACCTCCTCGGCCTTCCGCGTCCGATGGTGCCACGATCATGATCGTGCTGGCGTGTGCGGCGCTTGCCGGATGTCTGATCTGCTGGTGGCCGGCGAATCCGTCTGCTCGGGCAGCCACTCGAATGAAGCCTGCCGATCGGCCACGGCTTTCCACGCGACGGAATCGATGGAGACACCTTCTGCTGCCGACGCTTGGCATTGCGTTCAGCGGATACCTCGCTCCGCGGCTGCTCCTGTGGACGGTACCTGCGTCGGTGGTCATCTTGACGGTTGGATGGCTGGTCGCCAACGGTCGTGCCGAGCGATTGCGTCGCCGTAACAGTGAAGAGGTGGTGCAGGCGTGCCTGGCTGTGGCCACCCAGCTGAGGGTTGGTGAAATCCCATCGTCCGCGCTGAGACGAGTGGCCGCCGACAGTCTGCTGCTGCAACCGGTGGCCGCTGCCCAGCAGATCGGCGGTGATGTACCTGCCGCGCTGCGGATCGCAGCCGCCGAGCCGGGATGCTCGGGGTTGGCGGCCTTGGGTAGGTCTTGGCAGCTCTGCCAGGTCACCGGGGCACCTATCGCCGACGCGGCTTTCCGGGTGGCCGAAGGTCTGCGAGCTGAAGCTGCCACCGAGCGGCTGGTCGCCGCCGAGTTGGCCTCCCCTCGCGCCACTGGCAGGCTGCTTGCCTTCTTACCGTTGATGGGTATCGGGTTGGGATTCACGGCCGGGGGTGATCCCGTCGCGTTCTTGGTGGGAAGCCTGCCCGGACGTGTTTGTCTGGCTATCGCGGTCTGCCTGGTGTGCGCGGGGCTTGTCTGGACGACGCTACTGGGCCGCGCCCCCGCGAATGAAGGGGAGGCAGAGTGATCATCTCGGCGCCGATGGTTGCGGCCCTATCCTTCGGTGCAGTGCTGATCTGCTTCTGTCCGGCACCAAACAGGGGAGCGTTGCGCGCGCTGGCACGGACGCAGACTCCAGGCGCGTTCTTCGCTTCCTGCTGGCGCAGATGGACACCTGCCTGGCTGAGCCAGGTCTCGGGCCTGCAGTGGCGATTTGGTCTGCTCGTGGGTGCGCTCTGTTGGCTACTACTCGGTCAGAATCCTGGGGCGGCACTGGTAAGCCTGCTCGCCGTCCCGGCAGCTATTGCTCTGCTGCGATGGTTGGAGGCAGCATCCGAGCGACGTAAGGCACAACAACTCGCCGCTCAGCTGCCGGGCTGCCTAGAACTCTTCGCTGCGGCGCTGGATGCGGGGATGCCGCTGAGGGCTGCCGTGGGACATATCGCGGCGCTCACGCCGGAGCCGAGCGCCGAGCTCTTACGTGATCTCCTCGGACACTTCGATTTGGGGCTCTCCGACGCCCAGGCGTGGGCTTCGGTGCGCGATAACGCGGTCTGGGGCTTGGTAGCGCGCGATCTTGCTCGCTGTGCGACCTCGGGTGCTGCGGTTGCAGAGGTGCTTGAAGTACATGCCGCAGAGGCAAGATCGATGCGTCGAGCGCGTCGGGAGATGGCTGCGCGCGCCGTCGGTGTGCGATCCGTGCTGCCCCTGGTCTGCTGTTTCTTGCCAGCATTCATCCTCGTCGGGGTCGTTCCGATCATCGCCGCGACAGTCGGATCCTTCCTAGCAGCCGGCTGACCGCGAGTTTCCAGCAGCAGGTTTCAACGTTGCGAGTGAACGATCGAAAGACGCCTGTTTGGGTGAGCCTGTTGTGCCCGGAACCTCGACGCGTTCAATCCCGGGTTCATCACTCAACTTCTCTGAGTTGTCCACAAAGTGTTGTCCGCGTGACCGATTCTGCACCTCATTTACCAATCCTTATGGCGATCCCGAAGTAGCCAGCCGGCTGGGGATCCTCCGATGACCAGAGCACGGTCAATCGATCGGCCCAGGAGTTGGGCCTCCTATCTGAGAGGAAAACGCAATGACTACTCGATCCGACAGCAGAACCAGCAATGGGCCGTGCGAGGCCAGCTCTGCCGTAGAGCTTGCATCGGGCCGCCGCAGCCTGCGGCGTGCATGCCAGCGAGGGATGGCCACGGCTGAGTACGCCGTAGGGATTCTGGCCGCCGTCGCGTTGGCGTTGGTTCTGCTGAGCATCTTCACCAATAACGACTTCTTTCAGGCGATGCTGAAGTTTGTCCTGAACCTGCTGACACAGGTTGGCGGAATGCTGCCCTGATACGTGTCGGGTTCGGGTGGGCGTCGGTCGCGCACCCACCCGAACCCTCCGGGGCTCTGCCGCCCCGGCCCCCCCTACCGTCCAGCTGTCAGCGAAGGAAAGATCATGTCTTGGTTCTTGGCCTGGATCCGCCGTTTTCCGGCTGTCGCTCGTCTCCTGGCGTGCATGCTGGCTGCGTTGTCCTCAGTCACCGCACTCCGGTGCGCCCGGTTCGTCCGCCTTGCCATCGCACCCGCCAGGAGCCGCTCGCGGCGTTGCGCTCAACGCGGGATGGTTACCGCCGAACTGGCGGTGGCTATCTTGGCGGCCTGCTTACTCACAGGCATCCTGGGCTGGACGGTCAGCTTGGTCGCGCTACAGGCACGCTGTGCCGACGCTGCCGGCCAGATAGCGCGGCAACTAGCTCGGGGCGATCAGGAAGCAGCGCGAGAAGCCGAAGAACGGATACCCGATGGCGCTCAGCTGAAGGTCGAGGAGTCTGCCACGGAGGTCACCGTGCTGGTCACTGTGGAGGCCCATTGGGGAACACTGGGTCCTGTGGAGATCACCGGACGTGCGAGTTCCCCAGGGGGTGGGCGATGAGAAAGCTGAGCAGCCGTACACGCCATTCGCAGCGGGGCAGCGGCACCATGATGATATTGGCGGTCATGATCGTTATCACAATGGTTGCGGTCGTGGGAGCTTGGTTCGCCGGATGGTTGGCTAGCGGAGCGCGCGCTCGCGCAGCAGCTGATCTGGTCGCGATCGCCGCAGCCCAGGCACAAAGTGAAGGACGTTCGGCCTGCCCAGTGGCACAAGAAGCGGCGGCCGCCAATCAAGCCGAGTTGACCACATGTGAGGTCACCACCGGATGGGGCGAATTCATCGTCGATGTAGCCGTCGAGGTAGAACTACGGCCACAGATCCCCGGCGCGCCGCAGGCAGCTCACGCCGAGTCGCGGGCGGGTATTGTCTCCGACGTGCCGTGACCTGGGATTCGCGCGCGGACAATGCCCTGCGCCTAGAGATCTCTCGAAGACGAGCCCGCGGGACAACGCCGCTTTCACGCCCATCGAGCTCCCGGGAACATGCTCGACGTCAATGACTAACTGTCCACCGGGATCTGGCTCGTGGTGGTGTCGGGACCACCACGAGCCGGTCATCGGTTGGGTCTTCAATCTGGGTCGGCTGATTTCCCGCTGCTACGCGTCCCCTAGCGTGCACGCCGGCTGCGTTGTCCTCAGTCAGCGCCCTGGTGCGCCTGGTTCGTCCGCCTTGCCGTCGCAGCCGCCAGGTGCCCCTGGCGACGCGGACCATCGGCGGATCCAGGTTCAACCGAGCAGTGCCACAAGTAACCTGGTTGCCGCCGCCTTGTCGAGCATCCGATTCCCATTTCCGCACTTCGGCGAAATACAACACGATGGACAGCCGGCTTCGCAACCGCAATTGGTCAGTCGTTCAGCAGCGGCTGCACCCCCGGGCGCACCGTCATGGACGAAGATCGTGCACAGCTGGGTATCGGGATGGCATACCGTCGACAGTCCGCCGATATCCCAGCGATCGCAGGGCGCGAATGCAGGCAGCAGCCCGATTGCGGTGTGCTCGGCGGCATGCACCGCGGCACCCAACCGCGCCGTCGGAAACGGTAACTGTGCGATGACGTCATCTGGTATCAGCCACCACATCGCCTGAGTCATCACCCGGTGCCCCGGTAATTCGAGAGGGGTTTGATCCCAGACATCTCCGGTGAGCGAATCACGCCGCAAGTAGCCTGTCACCTGGCGAGTCAACTCGACCTCCCCGCGGCAGACGATCCCGGTACCACAGGGGTACTCATCCTCGGTTCGAACGATCTGCACTTCGCTTGATGCCAAGGCCTGCGTGAAATAGGGCAGATCGGACGAACGTACCAGCGCGACCGACTCGTCCGGTAGATACTGACTCACCAGCCATTGCTCGCCTTGGTGCAGGTAGACCGCGCCCTCATGGACCGTCCGGTCAGCAGCGGCGTGGTCAACGCTGCCCAGCACTCGTCCGGTAGCAGCCTCGACGATTTCGATCGCGTGGTCATGACAACCGCGCAGATCAATCTCGTCCACCGCACGGTAGTCCTTGGTCCAGAACCAGCCCGCCGGGCGTGCCCGCAATAACCCCTGTTCAGATAACTCGCGCGCCAGCGACGGCATCGTGGGGCCGAACCAGTGCTCATCGCCCGCTGTCAGCGGTGACTCCTGAGCTGCGGCGCTCAGCTGAGGACCCAACACATAGGGGTTCTGCGGGTGCAGCACGACCTGTTCGACCGCGCGGTCGAAGATGAGTTCGGGGTGGTCGAGCAGGTGCCTGTCCAGTGGATCGTCTCGCGCAATCAAGACCACCAGAGCATCTCGTTCGCCACGTCCCGCACGACCCGACTGCTGCCAGAACGATCCGAGGGTGCCAGGGAAACCCGCCATCACCACGGCGTCCAGCCCGGAGATATCGATGCCCAATTCCAGCGCATTGGTCGCCGCCACTCCAGCGAGTTCTCCGGAACGTAGCCGAGCTTCGAGATCGCGCCGGTCACCGGCCAGATATCCCGACCGATAGCTCGCCACCTCACGTCCGGAATCGATCCGATCGGCCGCCCGCAATGCGATCAGTTCTGCTTGATTGCGGCTGGCGATGAAGGTGATCACCTGCTGCCCATCGTCCACCAGTCGTGCTAGCAATGCAGCTGCCTCGCTCGGCACATCCGATTCGGGACGCCACAAGACAATATCGCGCGCCGCATGCGGCGATGAGTCTTCGCGGACCTCGAACAGTGGATCGGATTCTCCGATCAGTAACGCGCCGGAGCGACCGGCCTCACTCGTGGTCGCCGAAGCCAGCATAAAGATGGGCGTCGAGCCGTAGGCGTGGCACAGCCGCCGAAGTCTGCGTAACACGACCGAGACCTGCGAACCGAAGACACCGCGGTAGCGGTGGGCCTCATCGATGACCACATAGCGCAGCGATCCGAGGAAACTCGACCACTGCGCATGGTTGGGCAGCACAGAGCGGTGCAACATGTCGGGATTACTCAGCACAAAACTCGCGTGCTCGCGGGCGAAGCGGCGCTCCATTGATGAGGAGTCGCCGTCCAAACAGCTGACCTGCCAGCCCTTCGGGCCCAGTTCGCGCGCCGCAGCCCATTGATCGTGCTCCAAAGCTTTGGTCGGCGCCAGATAGAGGGCGGTATGCCGGGCGACCCCCAGCCGGGATCTCAGATCGTTGGTCATGAACCCCAGACTCGCCTTCGATGGCGGTACCGCGGTCGCAGACATGATCGGTAGTAGATAGCCCAGCGATTTCCCGGATGCCGTTGCCGTGCTCACCGCGACATGTCGTCCGGCCCAGGCCGCGTCAGCCACGGAAGTTTGGTGCAGCCAAGGCTGTTCGATACCCGCGGTCATGACAGCCTCGCGCACATCGTCCGGTAGCCAAGCGGGCCACGACGCGCGCTCACCACTCACGGCGTCGCGATGCCGCAGATAGACCACTCGGGGGTCACGCTCGAGCCATCCAGGAATTGCCACACCACCAACGATGCCACGTCGGTTGTTGCCCTGATCGGTTGCCTGACGCGTGCCACAGTAGAAGGGTGACGATGATCAACGAATTGCGTTCTGCCCTGGCCACGGCCGGCTTCACCACCGATGCGGTGCTAGATCGGATCGGGGAGGTCGGGCAAGCTGGGTTGCAGCGCAATTGCACGGTGCCCGCCAGCGAGATGCTCGGCGACGACGAAAGTCCGTTGGCCACGTTGATCCGGCTATTTCCGCTGAACCTCCCGGTTCCCGAAGCTCAGGTCGCAGCCGCGCTCCCGTGCGCAGCACTGATGGCTGAAGGACTTCTCGAACCAGTCGACGACCACGGTCGCATCCGAGCTGCAGTCGATTTACGTCCGTACAGCTTCGAAACGGCCCACGGTCAATGGGACGGATGGGTCATCTCCGATCCGACACCGGGGCTCGACTATCGAACCCAGCCGACCAAACCTGATTATGTGCTCGGCGTCAGTCCCGCGTCGACCACCCTGGCCCAGATCACCATCGACAGCCGAGTCGGCAGCGCGCTCGATCTCGGTACCGGCTGCGGGGTTCAGAGCCTGCATCTGTCAACTCATGCCGATCGCGTCACCGCGACCGACGTGAACCCGCGGGTACTCAAGCTGGCCGGGTTGACCGCCGAACTCAATGAGCTCGATATCGATCTGCGTGATGGCAGTCTCTACGAGCCGGTTCGTCACGAGAAATTCGATCTGATCGTGACCAATCCGCCCTATGTGATGAGCCCGCCGCGCGGTGAACGACTCGTCTACCGCGAGACCGGTTTCAGCGGAGACGATCTCGTCCACGATGTCGTCAGCCAATCCATCGATCATCTGAACGAAGGCGGCATCTGCCAGGTTTTAGCGAACTGGGCCATTACCTCCGATCAGCCCTGGCAGGAGCGCCTCGCCAGCTGGGCTCCGCGCGGAGCCGATCTATGGGTGATCGAGCGTGAACGTCTCGACCCCTACGCTTATATAGAGATGTGGCTCACCGATGCAGGTCTGGCCGGTGACCCCAGCTGGGACGCCCGTTACCGCGAATGGCTGGACTACTTCGCCCGGCTCGGCATCGAAGGCGTCGGGATGGGCTGGATCACCGTCTTCAATAGCGGACGCGAGCTGCCACAGATCACCATCGAATCGTGGCCACACGATGTCCAACAACCGGTCGGTCCCTTCATTGCAGCACATCAACAAAACATCGCCGCGGCGCAGGTCAGTGATGAGGTGCTGCTGGCCGGCTTCTTCAAACTCAGGAAGGACATTGTTCAGGAGACTCTCGGCGCGCCGGGCGCGGAAGACCCGCAGTACATCGTGTTGCGTCAGCATCGCGGGCTCAAACGCGCGCAACAGGTCGATACCGCGCTCGCCGGTGTGCTCGGAGCGTGTGATGGAAGTCTCCCACTCGGGGTCATCATTGATGTTGTGGCGGGCCTATTGGACACTGACGCAGCCGAACAGCGCGCGCTGTTGCTGCCCAAGATCCGTCAGGCCATCATGGACGACTTTTTCGACTCACCGTCGGCGGCGTGGTAGCTTCCGGACTATCCGACTCTGACAAATATCAGAAACTCGCGAAGATTGAAGGACCGCAACGTGGCCACTGCACCCCGTCGACTGGTGATCGTCGAGTCGCCGACCAAGGCGACCATGCTCACACGCTTTTTGGGATCCGGCTACATCGTCGAGTCCAGCCGAGGCCACATCCGTGACCTACCGATGAACGCTTCCGAGGTCCCGGCTAGATATAAAGGTCAGCCCTGGGCGCGCCTCGGCGTTGATGTCGAGGATGATTTCTCGCCGCTCTATGTGGTGAGCGCTGACAAGAAGCCGGTCATCCGCAAACTGAAGGAGCTACTCAAAGAAGCCGACGAACTCTATCTGGCAACTGACGAGGACCGCGAAGGGGAGGCCATCGCCTGGCACCTGCTCGCGGAACTGAAACCCAAGGTGCCGGTCAAGCGGATGGTCTTCCACGAGATCACCCCAGAGGCGATTGCCGCAGCAGTGGCCAATCCACGCGAACTCGACATCGATCTAGTCGACGCCCAGGAGACCCGTCGTATCCTCGACCGCCTCTACGGCTACGAGGTCTCCCCGGTGTTGTGGAAGAAGGTCATGCCGAAGCTCTCGGCCGGGCGGGTGCAGTCGGTCGCCACCCGACTAGTGGTGGACCGCGAACGTGAGCGGATGGCATTCACCTCGGCCTCGTATTGGGATCTGCTGGTCACCTTGGATGCCGGCGCGGCGGCCAGCCCGAGGCTCTTCGATGCGCGGTTGACCGGACTCGATGACAGACGGGTCGCGCGTGGCTCAGACTTCGATTCGAATGGCGTGCTCTCCACCGACGCTTTCGTGGTGGGCGAGGAGTTGGCCGGCGACCTTGCCGCCGCCCTCAAACAAGCTGACTTCGCTGTGGACTCGGTGGAGGCCAAACCGTTCCACCGTCGCCCGGCAGCACCATTCCGGACGACCACATTGCAGCAGGAGGCCGGCCGCAAACTCGGATTCACCACCGACCGCACCATGCGGGTCGCGCAGGAGCTCTACGAATCCGGCTTCATCACCTATATGCGTACCGACTCGGTCTCGCTGTCGACTCAGGCGATCAATGCCGCTCGTTCTCAGGCGCGGGCACTGTATGGGGATGACTATGTCCCCGCTTCACCGCGCGTTTACGCCTCGAAGGTCAAGAACGCGCAGGAGGCACACGAGGCGATCCGTCCTGCCGGCGACTCGTTCCGCACCCCAGCGCAAGCCGAATTGTCCGGAGACCGGGCGAAACTCTACGAACTCATCTGGCAACGCACCGTCGCCTCGCAGATGGCTGATGCCCGTGGGCAGAGTGTCAGCGTGAAGATCGGCGCCGAGCTCGCGCAGCGACTCAGCCTCGGCACCGAGATGAGCCCTGCCGAGATCCGTCGCGCAGTCTTCTCCGCGTCCGGGCGGACGATTACTTTCCCCGGTTTCCTGAAGGCTTACGCTGATCTTGCCGAAGACGATCAAGATGAGCGGGCAAAGCTGCCGCAGCTGAGCCCCGACGAGGCGCTCGACCTGGCGACCGTCACTCCTGAAGGGCACGAAACCAAACCGCCGGCCCGCTTCACCGAGCCCACCCTGATCGCCAAGCTCGAGGAACTCGAGATCGGTCGTCCGTCGACTTACGCGTCGATCATCCGAACCATCACCGCGCGCGACTATGTCTATAAGAAGGGCACGGCATTGGTGCCCACCTGGCTCGCGTTCGCGGTCACCCGGCTGCTGGTTGAACATTTCCCGCGGCTGGTCGATTACCGGTTCACCGCCGAATTGGAGGACAAGCTCGACGAGATTGCCGGAGGCGATGCGAAGCGTGTCCAGGTGCTCAACGACTTCTTTTACGGTCCACCCGGGCATGAGCGCGAGGGCCTGCACGATATGGCCACCGATCTCGGCGACATCGATGCCCGGGCGACATCCACGTTCGCGATCGGCGATCCCGAGTTGGGCATCAACGTGCGCGTCGGACGCTACGGCACCTATGTCGAGGACTCCGAGGCTCGTCGGGCGAATGTCCCCGAGGACATGGCTCCCGACGAATTGACCGTGGAGGTTGCCCAGCAACTCTTGGCCACCCCCTCGGGTGAAGAGCGTGAGCTCGGCGAAGACCCAGCCACCGGGCACCCGATCGTCGCAAAGACCGGGCGCTACGGACCCTATGTCACCGAAGTCCTGGAGGAGGACGACTCGCTGCCGAAGTCGAAACGCCCCAAACCGCGGACAGCATCGCTGTTCTCGTCGATGCAGCTCGACACCGTGACCTTGGGCGATGCGTTGAAACTGCTCAGCCTTCCGCGGGTGATCGGGGTCGACGACGAAGGGGTCGAAATCACCGCGCAGAACGGGCGCTACGGCCCTTACATCAAGCGTGCCAACGACTCGCGTACGCTGCCGAGTGAGGAATCGCTGTTCACCGTGACCCTCGATGAGGCCAAGGCGTTACTGGCCGCACCTCGCACCCGTGGGCGCAGGGCCGCAGCCGGCCCGTTGGCTGAGCTCGGTGAAGACCCGGCGACTGGTAAGCCGCTGGTGATCAAAGATGGCCGCTTCGGACCGTACATCACCGACGGCGAGTACAACGTGACGGTGCCGAAGAGTCAACCGGTGGGTGAGGTCACCTTGGAAATAGCGGCAGACCTGATCGCAGCCAAGCGCGCCAAAGGTCCCGCACCTGCGAAGAAGACCAGGCGAAGCCCGGCGAAGACCTCCTCAACCAGGTCAGCCACAGCCAGCGCAACGAAGTCTTCGACCACCAAGAAGACGAGCAAATAGGCCCTGGCGCCCGCAGGCGGGAGAGTCTCGGCATAATCGAAGGAAGTCGCAAACTCCGACGGGCAGGATGAGCACTATGGCGAAGCGTCAGCGCAGCTACCTCTTCGAGATGCCGTATCAGGTGGGGGCACCGATCCTGACCGATCAGGCATCGGGCATCGATCGGGTGCTGCTACGCAGCAAACCGGAGCAGCCGATCAGCACCACCACACTCTTCGACACCACGGACGAACGTCTCAGCCTCGCCGGAGTGGTACTGGCACATCGCGTCGCCGAACGGCAAGGCGAATGGCTGTTGCGGGCGCCGGACTGGCAGCCCTGGTTACCCCAGGAGTATGCGGAGCCTCTGGACTCCGGTGATGAACTGCCCGGGGAGATCGCCACACTCTTGGCGAGTTTCCGTCGACGTGCCGAGCTCGGGCCGGTGGCCAGTGTGGTGGTGGAGCGCGCCTGCTACGTGCTACTCGATCGTGACGGTACCGAGCTGGGGGAGGTTTGTGACGACCGGGTGACCACTCGCCGTGGCGGGCTGGTGGTGGCACGGCATCGCGACGTCACCTTCACCCCAGGCGGCGCTATGTCTGCTCTGCAGCGCAACGTGGTCATCGAGCGGCTCAACGAGGCCGGCGCCATCAAGGTCGCGAGTTTCGGTGAGCCAATCGATCGGCTGACGAGCCTCACCCATCCGGTCATGCCGCTAGCCCTGTCAGAACCCGATCACGTCAGCGCTGAGGACTATCTCACATGGCTGTTCACAGATCGGCTACATGCTCTCCTGCGGTCGGACTTGCGCGTCCGCAAACACGAAGTTCCTGATACTGCGCTGCTCACCGAGGAACTGACGAGCGTTGCCGAAACTGTGCGCGGTTTGGGCTGCCTGATTGACCCGGCTTGGGCTAAAGAGTTCATCTGGAACGTGGAGAAGGTCGTCGCCCAGCCTGTTCGCAAAGACCCTTCCGAATTGGGCGAAGCCTACTTCGAAGCTTTGGATCTGCTGGCAGTTGCGGCTCGCTCACCCAGGATGCGACCGGTAGCCGACGAGTGGCCTGTGGAGGTCACCGAGTCAGGCAGTGCACGGCTACTACTTCGAGCCGGCGTCCATCGGCAGTTGGACAAGGTGTTGATCGCGATTGATGCGCTCGACGAGGACAGCGACGACCAGCACTGGGCCGACGCGCAGGCGTCCACAGCGGCTCTAGTGCGCATCCTGGAAGCCGGTGAACCTGTACTTGGCAAGGTGAAAGGTGCTTTGCGTAAGACCGGTAAGTTGCTAGCAGCGCTCAGTGTGACATTGAATCAGCAACGGGTGGCGGATGCGTCGGCGGTCTCCGCGATGACCTCTGCCGAGGCTTATCAGGCCGGACGCGAATACCAGGAGGCGTTGGAACAGGTCCGTCTTCCTCGCGAGGCCTTCTTGGGGTCCTGGCCGAAGACGCGCGCTCAACTGGTCGATGAGTGGCCGAACCTGCCGGCGGACGAACCCGCCGACTTACCCCAGCTGACCCCCGCGAGCTCGGCCGAACAGTGCCGCGATGAGTGATCGCGGGCTCTTCGTCGTCTTCGAGGGCGGTGACCGGGTGGGGAAGTCCACTCAGGTGCGTGCGCTGTCAGCCGCGCTCGACCTGTCTGGAATCGACCATGTGGTGACGCTGGAACCCGGCGACACGCCCACCGGGGCGGAACTCCGTAGGCTCCTGCTCGACCCAGGATCTCATTTGAACGATCGCTGCGAGGCCCTGCTTTATGCTGCTGACAAGGCGGAGCATGTCGCGAAGGTTGTGTCGCCGGCGTTGGCTGCCGGCCGCGTGGTGGTCAGCGATCGTTACACCGACTCGATGCTCGCCTACCAGGGGGCGGGGCGGGGCCTGGATATCGGCGTGCTTGCGGCGATCGCCGACTGGGCCACCGTTGGGCTGCGCCCGGATCTGACGGTGCTGCTCGACATTGACCCGGTGCGCGCGGTGGCCAAGGCCCGCAATCCTGATCGCCTCGAACAGGCCGGGGCCGGTTTCCACGCCAGGGTACGTGAATCCTTGCTGGCACAGGCTCGGGCCGATCCCGGACGTTATCTTGTGCTGCCCGCATTGGTGAGTGTCGGCGGTACGGCGGCGAAGATCCGAGAGGCCGTCGGCGGGTTACTGGGGCGTGAACTGGCTGTTCCGCAACTGCGTGAGCCAGGAGAGCGTCGTGGCTGACAAAGATGGGGGTGTTTGGGCAGACCTCGTCGGCCAACAGCGTGCGATCGCGATTCTGAGTGCAGCTGCGGCTGCGGCCAGGGATCCCGGCATGGATGGTGCTCGTCACGCGATGACCCACGCGTGGCTGATTACTGGCCCACCCGGTTCCGGACGAAGCAACGCGGCGCGTGCGTTCGCTGCCGCGTTGCTTTGCGATCAGGGTGGTTGCGGAGACTGCACGATCTGCCGGAGCACCGAATCTGGTGCTCACCCCGATGTCACGTTGGTGCGCACCGAACAACTGTCGATTTCGGTTGCTGCAGTGCGCGAGCTCGCACTCAAGGCGTCAATGTCTCCGACAGTCGGCCGCTTTCAGGTGATCGTTGTGGAAGACGCTGACCGGATCACCGATCACGGTGCGGACGCTCTGCTGAAGGCTCTGGAGGAGCCGCCGCCGCGCACTGTCTGGTTGCTTTGTGCGCCGACTGCTGAAGATGTGATCGTCACCGTGCGGTCCCGGACCCGCCAGGTGAATCTGCGCACTCCGCTCGATTCTGAAGTTGCCCGGTTGCTCGTCGAACGCGACAAGATCGAGCCGGCGCTGGCTGCTTATGCGGCCCGGGCAGCTCAGGGCCATATCGGTCGGGCCCGGGCGCTTGCGCGCAGCGAGGAGGTTCGAACTTCCCGACGCCAGATCATGCAAATACCGGGCTCGTTGACCAGTGTTGGGGCCTGCCTACGTGCTGCGGCTTCGATCGTCGAACTCGCTACTGCGGACGCCGATCATCGCACCGGTCAGATCGATGCCCGGGAGCTTGCGGAGCTGAAGGAAGCCTTGGGCTACGGAACCAAAGGTGCTCGTCCGAGGCAGACTGCGGCGGCATTGAAGGAGCTCGAAGATCAACAGAAGGCCCGTGCAAAGAGGCTGCAACGCGATGCGCTCGACCGGGTGCTGACCGAGTTGACCACCTGGTATCGCGATCTGTTGAGCGTGCAGCTGCGGGCGGTCGACCCGTCTGCACCGGTATCGGCTCTGGAGGGTTTTGGTTTGATCAACGTCGAGTTACACGATGAGATCGTTCGAGCCGCCCGATCCGCGACCGCCGAACAGACGCTACGGCGCGTCGATGCCATCTTGGCCGCCAGGGACGCGCTCGAACACTCTGCCGCCCCGCTGCTCACAATCGAGGCCTTGATGTTGAACTTGGCCGATCCCGACTGATGGTAGGGGTGTGCGTAGCTGATGGCACTCACAACCGGGTCACTCGGCTGATCCCGGAATTCCGCGGCTGCCACGGCGTGTCAGTGACCGCTTTCTTGGACGCAGGCACCAAGATGGGAATTGACTTATTGGGCTCAGACACGACAGCGAGGACAGCTTGTGAGTACCGCCATCGAGGATGTGACCAACTTGGTCGTGCGTACCGACCGTAGTGAGCCATCAACCCCAAATCAATCCCGCATTGTGCGCGCTTCGTCGCTCGCCGGGGCGAGCCCCGCTATCCCTAGGGACCCGCGCCTGCTGCAGGCTGAGCAAGCCGAATATGACGCTGATGCCGCCCAACAGGAGGCGGAAGCCGCGAGGACTGCTGCCGAGCAGGCCGCAGCCAGGGCTGCCTCCGCAAAGGCTATGGCCGAGAGATCCAAGGCCGAACTGGCCGCGGCGCGCGAAGAAGCCAGGGCGAAGGCTGAAGCCGCAGCTTTGGCCGTGCGCCTGGAACGTGAGGAACTCGATGATGCTGTGGCTGCGGCACAAGCCGAGCGACAGGCATCGCGAGATGAGAAGCTCGGCACCGTACGTACAGTCGAGATCCCTGAACCGCAGATCGTCACCGTCACCAAACCCAGCACCGATCGTTTCCCGGGTGCTTTGGCGCTCTTCTTGGTGCGGCTGGCTTTGGCTGCTTTCTCGGGCATCGTCGGTTGGCAGTCGCTGGTTGACCGGCAAGCGACTATTGATGCGCTCGCCTACATCGGGCTTGATCCGGCAATGGCTGGTTCGGCTGTTTGGGTGGTCAGTATCGGATTGCTCGTCGTTGCGTTCTTCCTTCTCGTCGGGCTTGGGACTCGGGTCTTCTCCGCAGTCCTACTGATCGGTGCGGTCGTGTTCATGACTTTCTTCCGCTTCGGGCCGTTTAGCCCGTTCATCGAGGGGCAATTCGGTTTCTACGGTGACCGTGATGTGCTGCTGGCCGTACTCAGTCTGGTCCCCCTATTGATGGGCGCGGGGCGTTTCAGTGTGGATGCACAGATGCGTCTACGGCGACAGAGGACGAAGCTCGCTGGCTGAGCGATGCTCGCTGAGACAATAGGCGAGTAGATGAAGTTGCGCGGGCTAACGGTCGCCAGCGTCGGGCTGGCTTGCTTGATCGCGTTGAGTGGTTGCGCTGCGCCGTCTACCGAGCAACTGCAGGTCGGCGAGCTGCCTGTTCCCGAGCGCACATTTGAGGCGGCCTCTTCTCCTGACCGCATGATCTCGGAAGCATCCAGTGGGGTGGAACCGCCCGGTTTCGCCGCTGCTTTGGGTGATGACTTGACCGCCTATGCCAAGCAGAAGCTGCGCTGGACCAGATGCGGAGAGTATCGTTGCGCGACGTTTCTGGCACCGCTGGACTGGGACGATCCGGGTGCTCAGGCGATTACCATCGCGATGAAGATGCGCCCTGCGAGCACCACACCCCGGATGGGGCCACTCTTCATCAACCCCGGTGGGCCCGGTGGCTCTGCCCAAGATTATGTCGATGGTTTCCCGACTTCGGGGCTGGAGGGGTTCGATATCATCGGCCTGGATTCGCGGGGGTCCGGAGAGTCCACGCCGGTGGTCTGCGGCACAGCTGCGCAGACGGATGCCTACTTCGACGCGGATTTCACGCCGGACGATCCAGAGGAACTCGAGGCCCTGATCGCAGCCCAGCGAGCGTTCAACCAGGAGTGCCGAGATCATTCGGGCGCGCTACTCGACCACATCTCGACGATCGAGACCATTTACGACTATGACCTCGCGCGCCAGCTGCTGGGTGTGGAGAAGCTGAGCTATCTCGGCACCAGCTACGGGACCTACCTCGGCGCGGTTTACGCGGAGCTGTACCCGGACAAAATCCAGCGCATGGTTCTGGATTCGGTGGTGAACGTGCGGCCAGACACTGATGTCATTCAGGCGCAGGGGTTCGACCGCAGCCTGCAGGATTTCGCGTCCTGGTGCGCCGCCCGTAGCTGCGGGTTGGGAGACAGCCAGCAGCAGGTCGTCGATACGGTCGTGACCTTCATCGACGGGCTGGACGCCGAGCCGCTGCCCGCCGGCGAGGGGCGCTTCTTGACGCAGTCGCAGGCGGTCAACGGCCTGATCATGTTTTTCTACTTCGGAGAGCCGGTTTACGAGGACCTCGCTGCCTTACTCGACCACACGATGGCCACGAGGGACGGCTCCATCCTGCTGCAGGTCGCCGACGCGATGAACGGCCGCGATCCGGATGGCAGTTACAGCGGGCTGGCATACTCCTTCCCGGCGATCAGCTGCGCTGACGAGGGCGACGACGGCGTCCAAGCTGCTATCGAGACATGGGCCGGACGAGACACAGAACTCGCGCCGGTTTTCGGCAGACTTTTCGGGCCTGAATTGGTTTGTCCACTGTGGACTGCAGCAGCTGGACCGTCGATCGATTTCACCGGCAAGGACGCACCACCGATTCTTGTCATCCAGAACACCGGTGACCCGGCGACCCCATACGAGAACAGCGAGATCATGGTCACCGAACTCGAGTCCGCAACTCTGGTGGTCCGTGAAGCGGTGGGCCATGGCGTCTACGACGCGGGTAGCGCCTGCATCGATTGGATCGTCGTCGACTACCTGGTGAACGGCACGGTGCCACCCGTCGGAACCCGCTGTACCGACGGCTGATCGACCACTTGCGGGCCGCGGTTTCGTCCTCGGGCGTGGTATCGGTATAGTTTGCGTGGTTGGTCCTGGCATGGGCCAGCACGCCACCTTAGCTCAGTCGGTAGAGCGACGCTCTCGTAAAGCGTAGGTCACCAGTTCGATTCTGGTAGGTGGCTCCAGTATTTAGGCTAGTCAGAGCTAGTTTCATTGGGCAGCATTATTCCTCCCTGGCCGGTGAAGTCCAGGAAAAGTCCAGAAGAATTTCGGACCGCTGTGTTGCGAGCTTTGCTGCGACGTCGTCGAGGTCCTCATCGAAGAGGTCGGCGTAGACATCCAAGGTGGTGCTGGGCTTGTCGTGTCCAAGCATTCTTTGCAGGGCGAGGACGCTGGCTCCGGCCTTGACTGCGAGGGAAGCAGCGGTGTGTCGGAGCTCGTGTGGTGTGAGATTCCCCAGACCTGCTTCGTTCACGGCGGGATCGAACCAGTCGCGACGCGCGTTGCCATACCGCAGGACTCCACCTGTTGGAGAAGTGAAGACGAGCTCATCGGGTGCGCGACCTTTGATGCGTTCTTCGATGGCACCGTCGAGGAACGCAGGGTAAGGAACGGATCTGCGCTGGTGATCCTTGGGCTGGTCGCTCCATTCCATGATTCCGTTGATCTCGGTCACGGAGATCTCGATCATCAGGCGGCGGCGTGTGGTGTTGACCGCCGAGACATGTAAGGCTGCCATTTCGCCCCAGCGCAGGCCGGTGTACTTGCCGTCAGTCAACCAGCTGGGCGGTGATGACGATGTTGTCCAGGGAGCGCCCGTCAGTGGGTCGTGGCAGACAGGTGATAACCACGAGTTTTCCGGGCTCGTTCGCCCAGACAGACTGTTCTTCACCGAGGTTGGTCTTGTCGACCCTGATTGACCCCGTCACGCGATACTCGAGCTCGTCGACATTGATGACAACTCCGGGTTCAAGATCGGCCTTCTGATTCTCGATGTCGATCAGGTAGTTCCCTGGACTGATTGCGCCGTTGCTTAGCGAGTGCACTGCGACGAATACGGTGCCGTCGGAGGCATTTTCCAGTTGGACGCCGAGGTTGCGTACCAGGTAGGCAGACGCGAACCCCGGCGGCGTGATCTCGTTGCCCACCATCGTCATGGCGTCCAGCGGCACGTTCAGGCCGACCGATGGCACCTCGAATCTGGCACCGGTCTCCTCGACGACGTCCATCCGTTCAAGCGTCTCGGGAGACAGGTCGACGCCCGGGTCGAAGGTGACAGCGCGACCGTTCATGTCGACCAGCCCGGTCGGGGGCCGCATGATCATCACCGCGCCGACCGTTATCAGGACTATTGCGACAAGTGCCCCAACGACGGTCAGCAGCCGCCCACTGCCCCTCTTGGGGACACTGCGGGCGGCTGCTCTCTCGTTACCGCGCAATTTGTGCCTAGCGGTCGATCGCCGGATCATGACGCCTTGAATTGAACGCCACCCCGACGGTAGCCAGCGCAGTCAGAAGTCCTGCGGCAAGCGCCCACCACCCAAGGTTGTGGCCGTTCAAAGCGGAACCACCCGTATGGACCGATGGACCAGGAGCCGGCTTCAGGCCTGGCTTTGCGTCTGGGTTCAGGCCTGGCTTTGCGTCTGGCTTCGGTCCTGGTTTCGGATCTGGTTTGGGATCTGGCTTCAATGTGAGACCGGCATCCCACGTCGGGTCGATGCCCTCGGTGGCATCGAACGCGCGATCATAGGTCGGGGTCAACGCTGTGTTCGAGTCGTCCAACACGAACTTCGATGTCCACCCGGTCTTGGGATCAGCATCGGAATCAACAGCGTCGTCCGAGCCCGCGTCCAACTTCGTGAAGGTGTACTTCTCAACCTGCTTCGCCGTCAGTGCGAACTTCACCTGGTAGGTGCCGGCAGACAGGTTGTCGAACATGTAGCGACCGTCTGCGTCGGTCTCCACGGCGGTGACCGGATTGCCGAACACGTCAACAACCGGCTCGCCCGCACCGTCGAACAGTTCGACTGTCACGCCAGGCAGCGCGGGTTCGTTGCCGTTCTGGATGCCGTTGCGATCGGTGTCAACCCAAACGTAGTCGCCGATGGCGTACGACTTCACGACGAATCCGAAGTCTAGTGTGGGGTCTCGGTCTGCGTTCTCGTGGAGTTCGCCGGGAATGGTTTCGGCTTGCCAGGTCGACGAGTCGGTTGCCCGGTCGCCGCTGTTGTGGGCGGGTGCTGGTAGGTACGGTCGTAGTCTGTCTTCTGAAGCGGCTTGGTCGATGACCACCGTGTATACCTGGTCGCCAGCCAGAGCTGGCAGGTTGTCGAAGGAGTACTCGCCTTCGGCGTTGGTCATAGTTGGGCCAACCGGGTTGTCGAATACATCGACAACCGGCTTGCCGTCAGGGCCAGGGTCAGCGTGATACCAGGAAGACCGTTCTCGTCGACGTCTTGGACGCCGTCACGATTGGTGTCAACCCAAACCCAGTCACCAACCGACACCGCCTTCTGAGCCACCTCGCCATCCCGCGTGGTCAGTTCACCGGTGAACAAGCCTGCGGTGGTGTTGTTGGTCTGCCAACTTGATGCATTGACGTTGGCCTCGAACTCGTACAATGCTTCGGAGTCAGGCGCCCCCACGCTGGAGCGCTGCACTTCCAGCGTCAACTCTTCACTCTCGTTAACGATCTGACTGCTATCCCACTTCGGCTCGTCGTTAAACTCGATCTCAGGTGTGACAGCGGATGTCGTGGCATGCGCCACGCTCGGCAACGCGATGAGCGCGCCAAACATGAGAGCGAATGCTGTGAGGATTGTCAGCAATGGTTTGGACACTAATCGGACGGATTTGAGGAACACAGTCTTCAACTGCACGATTCCCCCTCCTTCGATGACGGGGCATACAGTTCGGAGCACTATTTCTCGGAGCGCTATTTTAAGCAGTTTAGCCAGTTGAACCGTCCTTGGCTTTGTTCCTAGGCGATTGCGTGGCTGGCGGTGAACCGGCCTGGGTTTGATGGAGGGTGTCGCCGAGGAGTTGTCGGCGTGCGGTGCGGGTCTCAGCGGGGATCGCGTAGCGTTGAGCGACGATTTCGCGGCCTTGCTGCTCGGTGATCGGGGTGCCATCGGTGTCACGCAGCTCGTAGCGGGTGTTGTGGCGTAGGCCGGCAGCGATGCAGGTGAGGAGAACCCCGGCGATCGTGCAGACCGCGGACGTGTGGTGCTTGCCTGCGTGGACCATGAGCCGGTGGTAGCGGGCGCCCAGGGTGGGATCGATCTTGCGGGCGTGGTCGGCGGCCATTAACAACGCTTCGCGTAGGCAGGCGTCTCCGGCCTTGGTCGGGCCTTCCGCGCGTGCGGCGATGTCGGCGGCGAGTTCGTCGAAGTCCATGCCGTCTTTGCCCCACAGTCGCAACGTCGTCTCGGCTGCGGTCATGATCGCGGTGGCGCGTTCGGGGCCCCAGGCGCGGCGGCTGGAACGTTGCAGGAACTCGGTCAGGCGAGTCTGACCCGGGTCTGCGCCAACTCGGCTGCACCCGGAGAACACTGTGGTGGGCCGTGAAACCGGTACTGGAGGCCGCTGCGGCAGACGAGGCCCGGTTCGCCGGGGTCACCTGTTTGGGCGTCGACGAAAACATGGTCCTGTCGCTAGTGGACCGGCAAGGCTCGTTGTGCCGGGGCTTGTGAACCGGCCCTGATCGGAGTGCGGTGACGGGCGCTCCAGCCTCTTCCGCTGGGGTCGGTGCGGTGGCAGGATACTTCTACTCCGGTCCGCACGGAAAGGCGGCAATGATGACCCGACCAATGGCCGAGTACGAGCTGTCCGATCCCGCCAGCTATGCCTCCCCAGCGCTGGAGGCCGACCTGGTGATGAAGGGCGGTATCACCAGCGGATTGATCTATCCGCTGACCGCTTGTCGACTCGCCACCAGATACCGTTTCCGTTCGGTGGGCGGCGCCTCTGCCGGCGCGATCGCAGCAGCTTTGACCGCGGCAGCCGAATACCAGCGCAGACATCCACACCCGGCGGCCAAGGGGATCGTGTCCAACGCCGGTGCAGGTTTCGCCCGGCTCACCACCATCCCCGACGTGCTCGGCACCAAACTCGAGACCCTGTTCGTCCCGGCCGACAACCTTAAGCGTCCCTTCCAGGCGTTGACGATCTGGCTGGAACCCGAGTGGGGCAAGGCCCGCAAACTGTTCGCCTCACTCGGCCTGGTCGTGGCGGGTGCGCCGCTGGTGTTCACCTTGGTCACACTGGCATTGCTGATCCCGGGGCTCCTGGTCGCATTGGGTTTGCTCGGTTGGCAGGCGTCCGGCGCGGATTGGGGCAAGGTCTTGACATCGGTGCTGGTGTGGCTGCCGGTCGCGGTGGTGGTGGCGGTGCTGGTGACCGTGATCCGGCTGGTCTTGGGCACCCTGCGGCGGCTGGCGGGCAACGGCTACGGGTTCTGCAACGGACTGGCCGAGCCCGGCTCGGTCAACGCCGATCCGCCATTGACCGAATGGTTGACCGACTGGCTGGACGAGGTGGCCGGGCTGTCGGCTGGTGAGGGCCCGCTGACCTTCGGGCAGCTCTATGGCGAGCAGGCGTCCGAGGTGTTCCGCCGACTGCGGTTGGACGAGGCTGTTGCGCCAGACTCGCCGCTGGCCCGGCGGGAGTTCGACCCCGAGATCGACCTGCAGATGATGACCACCTGCCTGACGTTCAAGCGTCCCTACATCTTCCCGTTCCGCACCAAGGTGTTCTGCTACTGCCCGGACTGCTGGGCCCAGTTCTTCCCGGTGCGGGTATTGGACGCACTGGTGGCCAGGTCGGCCCCGACGGAACCCAGGACGCAGCAGGTGCACGGGGTGAGCGTCCCGATCGACCAGAACTGTATCCATCACCGGTCTACACCGGTGCTGCAGTTGCCGTCGGCACCCGACATCCCGGTGGTGATCGGTGTGCGGTTGAGCTTGAGCTTCCCGATCCTACTCAGCGCGATCCCGTTCCAGACGATCGACTACAACCGCGGTGAAGGCAAACGTGGACTGGTCGAACTGTGGTTCTCCGACGGCGGGATCTCCAGCAACTTCCCGATCCACTTCTTCGACCGGTTGTTGCCGACCCGACCCACCTTCGGGATCAACCTGACCGACCAGCACCCCGATTTCCCCGACCGGTTGGTCCACCGGGCCAAGGACAACCGTTCTGGCTTGTTGCCGCGTGCGACGCCCATCACCTCGGTCGTCGGGTTCCTGGGTGCGGTTGTCAAGACAATGCAGAACTGGGTCGACGACCAGGCCCTGCCCGCACCTGGGTTCCGTGATCGGGTGGTCGCCGTGCGCACGAAGGAAGGCGAGGGCGGCTTGAACCTGAAGATGGACCAGGAGACCATCAAGGCGTTGGGTGCCCGGGGTGACGAGGCCGCGCTGGAGTTGGAGGACTTCGACTTCGACAACCATCGTTGGGTGCGCTACCGCACCGCGATGAACGCTTTGTCGGAGACGTTGGACGAGATGCTGGTCGTCTACCCCAGCTACGACCAGTTCATCACCAGTTGGACCGGCGCTGCGTACCCACTCGGCTCGGCTGCAGCCAGGGCGGCCGACCATGCCGCCACCGCGACGCTGATGGACACCGTCGCCGCTTGGCAGACGGCCGGGTACCCGGCCAGCAAGGGAAGACAACCTCATCCCCGGCCGGAACTGCGCCCCAGGATGCGTCAGTAGGAGGCTACGATGTCCCAAGAATCGGATGCGATCCTGGCCGCAGGTCTGTTGTTCGATGTCGATCTGGACGCCGCGACCGTGGATGAACTGACTGCCCGGCTCCAAGGGCTGGCCTCAAGTTCGATGTTGTGGACGCGACTCGGTGCGGGCAGGCCAGTGCCGCCGGACGAGCGGCGGCCAGACCCACACCTACCGGAATGGCGGCCGGTGACGATCCCCTCCGACGAGGCGGATGGACGACTGGCCGACGCATGGCAGAGGTTGATCGACGCGCACGCCGGGCCGGTGGAGGGGGTGCGCGTCGAGGTGACCTCGCCCGACGATGCGTTGTTCCTGTCGGGCTTGGATGGGGTGACCGGTGGTCCCGTGTCGCCGGTCATCGGGCAGGAGTCGGTGTCCTTCGAGTGGGGATGGCCGCTACGCATCGGGGTGCATGGCCCACATGCGAAGCGATGGGTGGATGAGCTCGACTGGTCCTTCCTCCACGGTGACCAGGCAGGTGGGGACTTCACCGCGACCATCACCACCCCGGAGGATCCGGCGGACGGCGTGACGGTGCTGATCGTGGACGGTGACATCTTCGACCCGGACGACCAGGATGCCTGGGAGCAGGCACTTTGGGCCGCGTCCAATGAGTCGGTGCTGGTGGTGGCCGGTTCCGCCCCCGCCGCCGAACTGCTGGAGCGCGTCCACTACAGGTCGATGGTCGTGGTGGCGGTGCCAGAGCCAGGTGTGGGGTGGTGGGGCAGGGTGCTGCAGCAGTTGGCACACGACGTGCCGTTGGACCTCGCGTTGCGGCTGTGCTGCCCGGGCAGCCTGATCCGTGGCATCGGTGGGGTGCTCGATCGGACCGCGATCGCCCATTGGGCCTGGGAGGCAGTCAAATGCAATCCGAGGCTGGACGGCTTGTACTCCCTGATCGAGGGTAACGACTTCCAACACGAGGACGCGGGCTTCCAACAGATCCTCGGCTGGGTGGGGGAGAACGCCCGCGGACTGAAGGTCGGCGAGTATGCCGGTTCCCAGTCAGCGGCGATACACGACTTTGATCACGGGGAGGAGACAGCTGTCTCCCCACCTCGCTCGCCCAGCAAGCGAAGACTGCTCGCCGAGATCTGGGACGATGACCGCGAATGCAGAACGGTCGCCCCGCCGGACCGCGACCTTGCCTTGGAGCTGTGGATAGCGGTGCCCGAGGTGGGGCAGATCGCCACTCCGGTGGAGTTCCCGCCGGTGCCCACGACCGACGAGGTGGCCGACCTCGAGATCGAGGTGAGCTCGGAGGTGTGGACGTCCACACAGACGCAGGTGTTGCGTCTGCCGACCGCCAGTGACCAGGCCAGCACCTCGGTCATCTTCGACTTCCACAGCCCGGCTGCCGGTTCCACCGTGCGGTTCGACATCGCGGCCCGGTTCAACGGACGCACCCTACAGACTGCCGTCTTGACGGTGCCCATCCGGGAACGTGCCATGGGACGTGACAAGGTGCGTTTCCTGTCCGCGGTGACCACCGCCGGGCCGGTGCCAACCCCCGACCTGTCGCCTGTCGAGTACAGCCTGGACGCCAGGGCTGGCCAGCTGCGTCGCGGTTCGGCGGAGATTCCATTGAGCGATGTACGAGAACTCTTGGACGCGATCGAGAAGCGGGCATCCCGGACATTGGGTGTGGACCCAGCTCCGACCCAGTTGACCGAGCAGAATGCCAAGGAGTTGCTGATCTTCCTGGCCCGTCGCGGGTCGGAGCTGTACGAGCGGCTCAGACCGCTGCGGATCGAACCGCAGGGCGCGATCGGTATCCACGTGCTCGCCGACACCCCGGTGTTGCCGGTCGAACTGGTTTACCAGGCTGATCCGCCCCGCCAAGGCGCCAGGTTGTGCCGGCATGTCACCGACCCGCAGGCCAATCCGGCCCCTGCTTGGGGGGAGCCTTGCCCCTTGGCCGGACGTTCCGCGGTGTGCCCGTATGCGTTCTGGGGCATGTACCGAACCATCATCCGGGACGTCTCATTGCCACCGGGCCAGGTGAATCCACGCCTGACGTTGGAGTTGGCGCCGATCCTGTATGCCGCCACCCAGATCGCCGACTTCGGTGCGCCGTCGGGAGTGCCGAAACCGAGTGATCTGTTGGCCGATGAGGCGCAACGCTTGTCGAGCACCGGACTGGTGAACCGGGTGACCAGTTGGACCGCGTGGCGGAAGGCTGTCCGGCACAACCCGCCGTTGCTGATGTTGTTGGCACACCGGGAGACCGTGGGTGGGGAATCCGGGTTGTTCATCGGGAAGCAGTCCTTCCTGGCCAGCGTGGACGTCCGCACCGATGTGGTGGCGCCCCGCGCCGATGCCGCACCACCACTGGTGGTGTTGATGGCCTGTGCGTCGGCGTCCACTGGCAACGCGTTCGGAACACTGCTCGGCGCGTTCGCAGCCCGCGGTGCGGGTGCGGTGGTCGGCACGTTGTCCAAACTGTCCGGGCTGCAGGGGGCGCAGGCCGGAGCGGCGCTGCTGCGCAGCCTGCACACCTCGGCCGCGAGCGCCGGGTTGGCGGGGACGAAACTGGCCGATGCAATGGCCGCCGCCCGCCGCGAACTGGTGGCCCAGGGGTTGCTGATCGGGCTGTTGCTGGTCAGCCACGGGGACATGGATCTGCGCATCAAGGGTTGACCTTGTTCCCTCGAGCGTAGAGCGAGTGCTGGCGGGTCTGAACGCCGCAGTCGTGGAACTGCTCACCGCAGCATTGCACGACCCGGTATTCACCGAAGAGCTGACGAACACCGCATTACTCGTGGTGGCGGCGCTCGCATTTGTCGCGCTCACGCCATGGCGGCCACCGGCGTGGGCGGTGGGGTTCGGGGCCGCGGGAGTCGGGGCGTTGCTGTTCTGAACCTGCGCCTCGCACCGGAACAGGGAAGGCTGGCCTGGCTTGGCCTGCGAGGCGGGAAAAGCGCCTGCCTGGAAGGATTGGGGTATGCGCCGTCTTTCCTCTCTGATCAGGGCATATCCGCTCGTGATCGCGACACTCGTGGTCGCGCTGATCGGATTGGTTCTGTTGGCCACCCCTGCCAGAGGGGCGGCTAGCTGGATCGTGGGCGCATATGCGCTGGTGATCGCCGCGTGGGAAGCGGTCGGGATGATTCGGCAACTCATCAAGGGCTATGCCGGACTCGACATTCTTGCTGTGACGGCAATCACCGCGGCAGTGCTCGTCGCAGAGCCGTGGGCGGCGCTCGTGGTGGTGCTGATGCTCACCGGTGGGGCGGCCCTTGAGGATTACGCTGAGAACCGTTCGAAGCGGGAACTCACCGCGCTGCTGCGCAAGGCGCCCCAGCAGGCCACACGTATCCTCGGCACGGGCACGCCCGAGCATGCTTCTGAGGAGACCACCGAAGACTTGCCTGTCGAAGAAGTCAAGGTGGGTGACCTGCTGCTGGTGCGGCCAGGCGCACTCGTGCCCGTGGACTCGATCCTCGTCTCCGAGCAGGCCCTGTTCGATGAGTCCTCACTGACCGGCGAGAGTCTCCCCGTTGAACGCGCTGCGGGAGAAAAAGTGTCGAGCGGTGCGGTGAACGGTCAAGCCGCGATCACCATGCGGGCTGCAGCACCAGCCTCAGAAAGCGAGTATCAGCAGATCGTTCGGCTCGTCGAGCAGGCTGCGGACAGCAAGGCGAAAGTCGTGCGGCTCGCCGATCGGTACGCGTTGCCGTTCACGGTGCTCGCGCTCGTGGTTGCCGGAATCGCATGGGCTGTGAGCGGGGAAGCCGTACGGTTCGCCGAGGTGTTGGTCGTGGCAACTCCTTGCCCGCTGCTGATCGCTGCTCCGGTCGCGTTCCTCGGTGGTATGAGCCGTGCCGCGAGGTTCGGGCTGATCGTGAAAGGCGGTGGCACCCTCGAACAGCTCTCACGGGTTCGCTCGACAGCATTGGACAAGACCGGCACCATCACCACTGGCAAGCCGGTACTCGAACGAATCCTGCCCGCAGCCGGCACCGGCGAAGACGAGGTGCTGCGCTTCGCAGCTTCAGCGGAAGTGTATTCCTCGCATGTGCTGGCCGACTCCGTCGTACAAGCCGCGAAGCAACGTCGCATCGCGCTCATCGAGGCTGAACAGGCCGAGGAATCCGCCACCAACGGTGTCGTAGCGACCCTCTGCAATCCCGACACGCGGAAAGCCGTGACCATTCGAGTCGGCAAACCTACCTGGGTTTCCGATTACGCGCCCGACCTTGTGCTGGCTGATCTCGTTCCGGGTGAACTCGCGATCTATGTTGCGGTCGATAACCGCTTCGCCGGAGCCATCGTCATGCGTGACCAAGTTCGCGCCGAAGCGGGCCAAGTTCTCCATGATCTGAGCGAACTCGGCATCGAGCGCACGCTGATGATCACTGGAGACATCGCAGCGACTGCCGAGCCAATCGCGCGGCACCTCGGAATCAGCGAGGTGCATACCGAGTGCCGCCCCGGCGACAAAGTGCGCATCATCAGTAGAGTGCGGCCCCGCCCGCTCCTCATGGTTGGCGACGGACTCAACGACGCACCTGTGCTCGCCGCTGCCGACATCGGTTTCGCGATGGGTGCGCGCGGTGCGACCGCAGCGTCGGAGTCGGCGGACATCGTGAACCGCTACGACACTCTCGCCACGCTGCCGCTTGCGGTGAGGATCGGAAAAGACACCGTACGCATCGCGTTGCAGAGCATCTGGCTCGGCATCATCATCAGCGTCGGCCTCATGCTCATCGCCGCCTTCGGGTTCCTCCCCGCACTACTCGGTGCGTGGCTACAAGAAGTCGTTGATCTGGTGGCCATCCTCGGCGCACTCCGTGCCGTTGGGCCACGATCCGAGCGCATCACACGATCATCGCCAGCCGGGCCAACAGAATGACTCCACCCAAGTTAGCAGGTCCTTTGCGAATTCGGCTTGGTGGTCGAGGCGTCAGACCGTCACGCTCAGACCGGTCTTTCCTGACTTCGGTAGGACGAAGGTGGCGCCCACCTCGTCGGCGCGAGCAGCCCAAGGTTGCGTCCTTGTGGTCGCGTAGTTGCAGTAGACGGTGGGTGCGGCAGGTGAATCCAGGATGATCCGCGCGAAGGTGGAATCGTCCGGATGTCCGTGGATCATACCGTCGGCGGAGACCAGGTAGCGGGTCGCGGCGATCGACCGCACCAGAGCACGGCTGAGGTTCGCCCCGCTGCCGTGGTGAGGCAGTTTGACCAGATCGATCCTGGGGCGGAGCTCGCCGATCTGCTCGCCGTATCGCTGTAACCCGGAGGTGAGCACGTCCGCAGTCGCGTCCCCGGTCAGTAGCAACCGTTTGTCTTCAAACTCCAGGACGAAGGCGATGCTCGACGCGTTGGCCGCCGAACTGTCACGTTGCTGCTTCGCCGCCTGGGTTTCCAGCCATTCGGTGTCGATCACCTCAGGTAGGGGAGGAACCTGCTTCGGGCGTGGGGTCATTCCACCCGAATGGCCCTCGGTGCCGGCGCCGGGGACGAGCCCAGCGCGCACGACCCGCTCTTCCCAAACATCGGCCATCTTCTTCAGCTTCGCCCCCGTTGGGCCGAGCAACACCAGCCGCGCCCCACCAGGTAGGTCCACCACGGGCAGTTCCCCGCGCGTAGGTACGACGATCGGCCCGCCGATGCCCGGGGTAGGGGATCGCGCGAATCCGGTGTTCCAACCCAGCCCGCCGTCGACGATGCGCTCGGTCAGCTCCTCCCCGTGCACCGGCCCGAGGATGCTGCCACCTGACCGGCAGTGCACGAACCCGTTGAACCAGACTTGCGAGACCTTGTGCCGCAGGTCAGGATCGTCGAGCAAAGACAAGGCGCCACCCACATGGTCTTCGTCCACGTGGGTGATCACAAACAGCTCATATTTGACGTCGCGGCGGGCAGCCAAACGATTGCGGACGTCTTCCCATGCCGACACCGGCCCCGCATCGATCAACAACCGGTGGTGATCGTGAGTGCCGTATTCCACCACCAGTGCGTCACCCGGTCCGGCGGGCAACATCTCGATCTTGAACATGTGATCAGCCTACGAACACCCTGGTCCTCGAGCGTAGCTGTCTCCACGTCGATCTCGACGAGCAGCCCGGCCGCTAGCATCGCGTCCGGATGGTTGGTGATGACGCCTCCCGTTTCCGCACGACCGAACCGATGCCGCAGTCACCCATCTTCGTTCGGCAGCCTGCTCTCAGAACACCGCCATCCAGCCCTCGCGGGCATCCGCAGCCGTGTAGGACACGCCATGCACCTTCAATCCCGCCGCGTCGAGCAGTGTGATCTGGCCGCCCTTGTTGCCGAGTACCGCCTTGCCGTCGCCGAGCTGGACCACCAATGTCTCGCCCGGTTCCAAGACCTGGCCGGGGAACTGGGTCTTGGCCTTGGCCCGATCAGCGAGCGTCCAGCCGGAGAGGTCCACCGGTTTGAGTGAGGCATTGAGCAGGAGCACCCACTCCTGTTCCGGTGCGGGCCCGACCGGATTCACCATTGCCGCTAGTACCCGGACGACCGCGGCCCGAGCAAAGGCCGCAGGGCCTCCCTCGATCGCGTGTCCAGTGAGGTCATCGGTGTGCCAGGACTGGCTCTGGAAGGCTAGGAAGACTGCCACCCACCGGTCCTCGCCGGGATAGTGGAAGAGCAGTCCGCCGTCCTGCCAGACGCCATCGTCGGACACGTACTTGCCCTCGTTGCCCTGGTTTATGTGGATGTCGTGGACACCGTTGCCGGGCTGGAAACCAAAGATCTTGTCAGGCAGTCCCGACTCCGGCCCCCACCTCTGCCCGAACGCGTATAGCCGAGATTCGGAGTCAGCCATCGCACGTTGCACATAGTGCTCGAACAGGTCGGCCAAGTCGTTGTCCGGCCCGGTCACCTCCGGCGGCAGCACCCGCATCTCGCCCGGGTCGAACAGGTTGCCGCGGATATAGTCCAGTGCCGCCCCACCAGGGGTGCTGGGTACCGGATGCCATCCCTCACCAAGGTCGGTCAGGTTGGCCAGCAGCGGGTGTCGGAAGTCGTCATCGACAACATAGAGCAACTCCGATGGGAACAGCTGGGACAGTACGTTGATTGCGATCCGATACTCAGCGCCGTCATTGGTGCCGATGTGAATCTGGTAGTGGGGGGTATCGCTGCGACCTTCTCGTTGACGACCGAGTGCGCGCCCGACTAGAACACCGTAACGGTTCAAGGACATCTCCAGCCTCCTGTCGATCTGTCCCGATCCTCCTTGAGGAGGTCCGCTTGGGTCGTGGTGCGAACGTAGCGAGCGTCGTCCGTGTGTCGGTGAGTAGGTCGGGATTCCTGGGATAGAGCGGGTGGCGTCGATTCAGCTCCTACTTTCGCAAGAGCCCTGTCCCTCCACCATAGGCGCTGTTCATTGTCGCGGCTTGTCGGACGCTCAATCGGAGCCGTTTCCAGGGTGATCGTGCACGTATTCGGCCTGTGACCAGGACCGAAGTGCGCTCGGGTTCGACATCTCCACCATCAACGGATGACCCACATGACTCCAATAGTGCGTTCCCATGAGGCAAACTCAACGTCATGGCGAACGTCTCGGCATCTTTTAGCACGGTCATCATCACCGATGTGCCACGCAATGTGGGCTGTGCGATGGTGGCATCTCTGCCCGCCCGCGGCACCGGCCCTGCACAGACCCTCGCGGCGGCTGAGGAAACCGCCAACGATCTAGCCGGGCCCGTCCGCCCCACGGTCGCGTGAGTCACAACGCCTCGCCCGCACCTGGTGGCGATCGGCCGGAGACATTCTTATGGACGATCGCCGGAGGTTTTCGGCAGGTATTCACCGGGCTGTTCGTCACCGGTCCGCACCGCGGTGCTCACACCGTGGCCATCCGTGCCGGGATCAGCGTTGGTGTGCCGTTGGTCATCTTGTGGGCTTGCGGACGCCTCGACCTGGGGATTTATGCAGGGTTCGGGGCGTTCGCCTCGTTGTACGGGCGCTTCGACAGCTATCGCGTGCGCATCCGGATGCAGCTTGTGGTCGGCATGATGCTCGTTGGGTCGATGCTTGTCGGCACCTTGCTTTCGCTGGTGGCGGCCCCTCCGACGATCCGTGTCGCGATTATTGCCTTGATCGCCAGCGGGGTCAGCATCATGGCCTATATTTATCGCTGGCATCCACCGGGCTCGCTCTTCACCGTATTCGCGTCCGGAGCATGCGCGGTGCTCCCGGCGATCGGGCTTTCCGTGGTGCATGTGCTGGTTGTCGGAGGGGCCACCGTGTTGTTCAGCGTGGCTGTCACTATGGCGTCCAGGCTGGTCGGATCCAGGCTGCATATGTCAGCAGCCGAAGATGATGCGCATCCGGCCCAGAAGCTGGACCGCACCGGTGTGATCGTGGCATTCACCGCTGGGCTCGGAGCACTCCTGGCTGGGTTGGTCGGTACCGCGTTAGGGGAGACTCGCTGGTATTGGGCGGTGGTCGCCGCAATCGCTGCACTGGGCGGCACTAAAACGACCGCTCGCCTGATCCGGGGTGCCCAGCGGTTCCTCGGCACCGCCGTCGGCCTCGCCGTGGCGGCCTTCCTGTTCTCCCTCAACTTGGGCCCGATCCCGACCATCCTCGCAATCGTGGTCTTTCAGGCAGGGGCCGAACTCCTGGTGAACCGCAACTACGGGCTCGCGATGCTATGCATCACGCCGTTGGCTCTCCTGATGGTCGACCTGGCATCCTCGGTCAACCATCAGGAGCTGTTGCGAGACCGGCTTGTCGATACTGCAGTCGGAGTTGCGATCGGAACCTCGATTGCCATCGTCTCCGCACTCATGCGCCGCCGTAGTTTCGGCATCAACGACGCGCAGTGAACCAAGGACCGCGATGCAAGCGGCGCCAGATCAGTACACCGACCGGTAGAGTGCCTCGACCTCCTCCAGGTTCGCCGGGCGCGGATTACCAGCGGTGCAAACATCTGCCATGGCGGCCTCGGCGAGCGCGTGCAAATCCTCTTCCCTTGCGCCGATCTCGCGCAGCGTAGACGGGTTACCGAGATCGTGGGCGAGTTTGGTCACCGCGTTCACGGCAGCCTTGCGTGCGTCCGCCAGCGGCATGGTGTATGCATCCTCGACACCGAAGGCATCGGCGATATCGCGGTACTTCTCACCGGTGAAGTCGGCGTTGTAGGTCATCACCGCTGCCAGCAAAACACCATTGGCGACTCCGTGCGGCGCGGAGTAGAACCCGCCCAGCGGGTGCGACATGCCGTGGACGAGACCGAGCCCAACATTGGAGTAACCCATGCCTGCGATGTACTGCGCCATCGCCATCTGGTTAGCTGCTTTCGGATCGCCGTCCGCAGACTTGGGCAGGGCCTTCGCGATCAGCTGGATCGCCTTGAGGTGGAACATGTCGCTGAGCTCGAAGGCACCAGGGGTTATATAGCCCTCGATCGCGTGGGTGAGAGCATCCAAGCCAGTGGACACCTTGAGACCCCGAGGAGCGGAACTCATCATCTCGGGATCGACCACGGCCATGATCGGGATGTCGTGCGGGTCCACGCAGACGAACTTCCGCTTCTGCTCGGTGTCGGTGATGACGTAGTTGATCGTGGTCTCGGAGGCGGTCCCGGCTGTTGTGGGAACTGCGATAATCGGCACCGCAGGATGCTTGGTAGCAGCCACGCCTTCCAGTGAGCGAACATCAGAGAATTCCGGGTTGGCGGTGATGATGCCGATCGCCTTACAGGTATCTTGCGGCGATCCGCCACCGATACCGATCAGCACGTCGGCTCCGGCGTCTGCGAAGGCCTTGACGCCGGCCTGGACATTCTCGATCGGCGGGTTGGGCTGGACGTTGGAATATACCTCGTAGGGGAATCCGGCTTCGTCCAGCAGGTCAGTCACATGTCCGGTCACCCCCGTCTCGATCAGGACCGCGTCAGAGACCACGAATGCCTTGCGGAATCCGCGGCGGGTCAGTTCACCGGGGATCACCGAGATTGCTCCGGGCCCGAAGAAGGCTGTTTGATTCCAAATCATGCGTTGCACCATGTTGTGCTCCTTGTCAGTTCATCGTGTCGAACCGTAAACTCACAATGATTGTAACGTTTCAATTATTGTGATGCAAGCGCGCAGCTCCCAACTGGTACTTTGCTTCGCCATCCGCATCGCGCACTTGGCGGCTACCGATCGTCGCCGACCGGTCGATTGCTCTTAGCTGAGCGCGCGCAGCGTGTATTCGAAGTGATGCCCCTCACCGGGAGCCAGCGTGACCAGGCCGTCGCCGGAATTGAAGGCATTCGGCGCGCAACTCATCGGCTCCACCGCGAGGGCTATCCGCCCTATCCCATCGGCAGAGTAGACCTGCGCGTAGCGAGCATCGCTGATTAGTTCCACACCTCGGCCCGACTCTGGCTCGGACACCGTGATCGTCCACTCTCCGTCCGGAAGGCCGGTGAAGGCGTGGTCGAGCACGCTGCCGGCGATGCGGCGTGCGCTGCGGAAGTCGGCGTCGCGTTCGCCCGCCGGAACCGTCGCGATCGGAGTCTGGTTCTCGTCCATCGTGTAGGTCAGTTCTGCCGGGAGGGTGAGCACATAGTTATCTGCGGGCTCACCTGCGAGGCAAATATAAGGATGCGAGGCGACACCGTAGGGGGCGGGCTCGGTGCCGATATTGACCGATTCGATGGTGACCCGCAGACCTTCCTTCGGATCGAGGCGGAAGCTCGCCGTGCACTCCAGGGGCCATTCGTAGCCTGGACGTGGCGCGACGAAGATGGTCAAGGTCACCTCGTTTGTGCTGGTGTCGGCGACCTGCCACTCGTCCCAGCAGGCCAAGCCGTGAAGCGCAGCATTAGTAGAAATGTCATTGACCGGTAGGTGGTGCGTGCGTCCGTCCCATGAATAGCGGCCGCCTGCGATGCGGTTTGGCCACGGCACGAGGGTCTTGCCGAGGTAGGCGTCGGATAGTTTATCGACCGGGCTGGGCAGGATGAGATCGTAGCCGTTGTAGGTGAGCGAGCCGAGTGCCGCACCCACGGTGAGGATAGTGGCGGAATAATTGCCGGCATCGAGAGTGATCGCATGACCGGAGATTGAACGTGACATGGGCGGCATTCCTTATCGGTGTGATCTCTGCTCACCGTGAGCAGGGGCTGCTGTCGAGGCGCGGACGATGAGCCTCGTCGGGATCGTGAGTGTCGATGGCGTGGGGTCGTCCAACATGCCGAGAGCGACTTGTAATGCTGTTCGGCCAACGAGATCCCAGTCCATCAGGAGAGTCGTCAGTGGTGGTGCAAATGAGTCCGATTCATCGATATTGTCGCAGCCGATGACCGAGACGTCTTCAGGGATGCGAAGTCCTGCCTCGAAGAGCGCACGGTACGCGCCGAGTGCCATCTGATCGTTGCCTGCGAACAAGGCGGTTGGTTGCTCGGTCTCGAGCAGTGTGCGGGTGGCCTGATAGCCGGATGCTGCACTCCAGTCGCCGCGCCCGATTGTGGGGATTGGGCGCCCGGCTTCGGTGAGAGCGGCACGCCACGCACTCTCGCGGGTTCTGGAGGGTAATGATCGTTCCGGGCCTGCGATGTGGTGCACGGTGGGGTGGCCGAGACCGAGCAGGTGCATGACAGCCTCGCGGACGCCACAGGCCTCGGCGATGCTGACCGAAGACACGTCGTGGGGTGCGGCGGAGCTGAGTATCACCGTGGGCACATGCAGTTTCACCTGCAGGTCTGTCTCCCCGCCCAGCGAGGAAGAGATGATGACGATGGCCACATCGATGGAGTGCGGTTGCAGTGGCGCGGAGGATTTCTCCTTCACGCGGGCAGCACGATCACCTCCGAGGGGAAAGAGGAGCGTGGAGTACCCTTCCGCCGTAGCTGCGTCCACGATCCCTTCGAGGGCTTTCTGGTTTCCGACCGGATGAAGGCTGCGGTAGAGAACACCGATGGTCTTGAAATCGCCCCGCTTCATCGCGCGGGCGGCAGCGTTCGGTTGGTACCCGAGTTCTCGCATCGCCGCCAGTACCGCGTGCTTCTTCACCTCGGTCACGTAGCGCTCGCCGTTGACCACACGCGAGACGGTTTGTGATGAGACTCCAGCGAGGCGCGCAACATCGCTCATGGAGGCGCGTTTGCTGCTAGCCATCATGCCCCTGTGTCTATCTTGGATATGACCTATTGCGCGAGGCGGAGGTGTCCGGTCAACCCGGATACCCCCGCCTCAGTTCAGCTAATGACCGGTTCCTCAGTGCCCGGACGGCGAAGAGGCGCCTCCATCTGGGTTGATCTTCCACCAGATCGTCATCACAACGGCGACGATCAGCAGGCCGACTCCCGACCAGAGATTGCCGTTGATGCCACCGGTCTTGGCGAGTTGCTCCGGGCCTGTCCCGAAGATCGCGACGATCAGGAGAAACAGGCCGATTAGACCGAGTGCCAAACCGATGATGATGCGGATATCGGTGAGATCGGCCTTCGCCGGGGTTTTAGTGTTGTTGGACATGTGAACTTCCTCCCTGGTCTAGTGGAAGACCACGTTGAGAGTAACGACGAGTAGAGCAGCAGCGATGCCCAGTGGGACCGGACGACGCCAGACCGGTAGCTCATGTAGGTGCGGATCGGTGCGTTCGGCCTTCGGCGTCAGTGAGTAGACGAAGCCACGAAGCTCCGCCGCGGGCTTCGGCTGAGTGACCTGCGAGACGATGACGGTCACCACGACATCGGTCACGAAGGCGACCGACGCGGCCAGGAATGCGCCGCCCTGGCCCGGCAGCGACAAGACGCCGGCCCACATCAAGATATTGATCGTCAGAGCGCCGAGAGTGCCGGAAACAAGACCCAGCCAGCCTGCCGTCGGACTGGCTTTCCTCCAGAACATACCGACGATGAACGTGGCGAACAATGGCGCGTTGAACATTGAGAAGAGCTGCTGCAGATAGTCCATCAGGTTGTCGTACTGCGACGCGATCAGTGCAGTGAAGATCGCGATGATTGCTGCGGCCGCCGTAGACAGTTTGCCGACGCGTAAGTACTTTTCGTCCGACTGTCCGGGCTTGAGATAGCGCTCGTAGAGGTCGACAGTGAAGACGGTATTGAAGGCGGAGATGTTGGCGGCCATGCCTGCCATGAAGGACGCCAGAAGGCCGGTGATCGCCAGGCCGAGTAGGCCGTCGGGCAGCACATCTCGCATCAGCAACAAGATGGCGTTGTTGTACTCGAATGATTCGCCTGCATTCTTGGCCTGGGCAACCTCAGTGACGAGTACGCCTGCAATCATGCCCGGGATGATGACGAGGAACGGCACGAACATCTTGACGAAAGTGCCGATGATCGGTGTCTTCTGCGCCGCCGAGATCGAGTCGGATGCCATGGCGCGCTGGACCTCGACGAAGTTGGTCGTCCAATAACCGAAGGACAAGACGAAACCGAGGCCGAACACGATACCGACCACCGACATCACCGGTGAGCTGAATCCGGACAACAACTGGCCTGGCCACGAATTCAATTGGAGCGCGGGATCTGTTCCGGCCGCTACCGCGTTCGCAGTGATCTGCTCCTTGAGACCGCTCCAGCCCCCGGTTCGGTGCAAGCCGATCAGAGTGAGTGGCAGTAGTGCGGCGACGATGACGAAGAACTGCAAGACCTCGTTGTAGATGGCTGCTGCCAGGCCTCCGATGCTGATGTAGGTGAACACGATCACAGCAGCGACTATGAGCGCCAGCATCAGCGGCCACCCGAGTAGCCAGTTGATGATCTTGCCCAGCAGGAACAGGTTGATGCCTGCGATCAGCAATTGGGCGAGGGCGAAGCTGAGCGAGTTGATCAGGTGAGCGATCTTCCCGTACCGCTTGAACATGAACTCCGGGACCGATCGGACTTTTGAACCGTAGTAGAACGGCATCATGACAAGGCCGAGGAAGATCATGGCTGGGACAGCACCGACCCAGAAGTAATGGAATGTCGGCATGCCATACTGCGCGCCGTTGGCCGACATTCCCATGATCTCGACAGCGCCGAGATTTGCGGAGACGAAGGCGATACCGGTTACCCACGCAGGCAGCGAACGGCCGCCGGTGAGGAATTGATCAGAGGACTTGGCCTTCGCCTTCATGACAAAGCCGACGCCGATGACGAAGGTGAAATAGATGAAGATCGGGACGTAGTCGTACCACTGGGCGTCGAGCAGTACCTTCTGCTCCATCAGCACGCCTGCCATAGCGGGCTCCTATTCGGATGTGATCGATCGGGGGTAGGGGTAGCGGTGCATGCTGCGACACCGCTCGCCAGCGAGTGATATACATAATCACCGTTGACCCTGCTCCGGGTGTATGTTTACGTAAACAGTAAGAGCGGCCTCGAGGCGCGTCAAGGGAGATGACATGGAAGCTCATGAGTTACTGGACCGTTTGAACGAGGGCGCCCTTGATACGCGCATCGAGTCGATCTATGCGCTCACGGGTGTCGATCAAGAGCCGGTCCGTGTCAGGTTGGGCGGTCTTGTCAGCCGGTTCGCCGAAGAATTCCCAGGTCTGCCTGCGGCACTATTCACCGCGGCCGGGCGAACTGAGATGGGTGGCAACCACACCGATCACCAGCGTGGGCAGGTGCTTGCGGGATCGGTCAGTCTCGACATGATTGCGTGCGGCGGGCCCAATGGAAGCGACGAGATCGTCGTCCATTCGGAAGGTTACCCGGAGTTCACCGTTTCCCTCAGCGGGCTGGAACCTGATCCGGCTGACTACGGGACGTCGGCCTCGCTGGTGCGAGGCGTCGCGCGCGCGTTGATCGACCGGGGCTATGAGCTGGGCGGAGTATCCATCTGCGTGGCCTCGAACGTGCCAGGAGGATCCGGATTGTCCTCGTCGGCTGCTTACGAGATTTTGATCGGGGTCGTGCTCAATCATCTTTTCTGCGGTGACGAACTCACGCCGGTGGAATTGGCGCAGATCGGGCAGTACGCCGAAAACGTCTTCTTCGGTAAGCCGAGCGGCCTGATGGATCAGATGGCCTGTTCGGTCGGCGGGGTCGTCCATATCGACTTCGCGGATCCGCAGGCGCCTTTACTTACTCAGGTCGAGGTAGACCTGGCCGCAGCCGGGTATGCGCTCTGCATTATCGATTCAGGTGCCGATCACGCCGACTTGACAGACGAGTATGCAGCGATCACCCATGAGATGGGTGCGGTCGCCGCCTGCTTCGGCGTCGAATATCTGAGCCAAGTGGACCCAGACGAATTCTGGTCGCGGATAAGAGAGGTACGCGAGCAAACCGGAGACCGCGCGGTACTACGGGCAATCCACTTCTTCGACGATGATGCCCGAGTACCGCAACAGGCCGCCATGCTTGCCGAAGGACGCTTCGACGAGTTCCTCAATCTCGTCACGGCATCGGGTATCTCGTCGGCCACCCACCTGCAGAACCTCTACGCAGCCTCTCACCCGGAACAGCAGGCCGTCGGTTTGACGATCGCGCTTGCCAAGCGACTGCTCGACGGCAGGGGAGCAGTGCGCGTGCACGGCGGTGGTTTTGCGGGCACCGTGCAGGCTTATGTCCCGCTTGAAATGACGGACGATTTCACGGCCGGTATCGATGCCGTCCTCGGAGACGGTGCATGTCATGTGTTATCGATCCGTCCGGTCGGTGGCGGTGTTATCGCGGGTTGATGCAGCCTGCCCACGAGCGGGCCTATCAGTATCAATGACAGCCAGGACAACTTGGCAGCGTCCGCGCTGACAAGATAGGCGACCGCGATCGAAGCTAAGAAGACCCCGACCACAGCAAACGGGCCGAGCAGCGAGCTACGGCTACGGGTGAAGGCGGAAAGCCCACGGCGGCGTCCCAGTGTCTCCAACAGAAGCGAGGCCAAGACGATCAGCGCCACATTGACTGCATAGAGCGCGACCGGCAGCGGCAGCTCGGACGAACGCTCATCACCGATGCCCTGAGTAGTGAACGGGATGAAGATCACCAACCCAACGAGCATGATTCCTACCGTGATGATCTTGGAGTCGATCGCCTCGAACTCTGACATGACTGCGTGGTTGGCGCGCCAGAAGCTGGCGATCACCACGAAGCTGATGATGAAGCTCAGCAACTGGTCGCCGACGTTGCCGCCGAGCAGCGTGACGACGCTGTCCCAGTCCGCGCCGACCGGTACGTCCAGGTTGGCTACCAATAGGGTTGCGGAAAAGCCGAAGATCGCGTCGAAGAAGCCGAGCGCGCGGTCGAACTCGGTGGTGCCGCGGGCGTAGACACCGGCAGGGGCCGGCTGGGCTGCAAGATCGGGCGTACTCATGTTGCGTAGTTTGCTGTAATCACCTCGACCAGCGCTGCATGACAGCAGCGTGTCGTCCGGCAAAGTGGATCGGTTACTGGAGGGGCTGCACCGTCACGTAGTGGCTACCGTCATCGGCCCGGCGCTGAGTTACGCAGTGCGGCACGACCAAACCCAGACGAATGCTCACGATGCTTCAGAGGCAGAGCATCGCGCCGTTGAAGCAGCCCAGAATTACGTTCGTGCCAGGCGCTCAGTCCAGCGCTCTGCCCGTTGGTATCGACAGTGGCACGTCGGCTGCTCCGGCGTAGGTGCACACCACCTCGGCGCCTTCATCCTCGGTGTAGCCGCGGTGTTCGTCGCCAACTGACTCGGCGAAGGCATCGCCGGCATGGAACGTGTGCGTCACGCCGTCGATGTTCAGCAGTGTCAACGAGCCGGACATGACGAAAGCAGTGTTCGGAGCGATGTGCGTGTGCCAGGGCAGTGAACTGTGCGGTGGAATGCTGTAGCGCACGACCGTGAGCTCGACGGGGCCCGGCGGGTAGCTTCGATACTCAGTACCGTTCCAGGACTTGTCGGCCTGCAGCTTGATATCGGTGATCGGTTCGGTTGAACGCTTGGCCTTGCGGGTGCGGTCAACGAATTGCCGGACCTTGTCGGCGAGCAATTGCGGGGCCGTCTCGGTGGCTCCATGTCCCTGCCCGGCAAGCTCGCCGAGTTCGGTCTCAGGAATCATCTGGGCCGTTCGGGCTGTGGTTTCGCGTAGCCATTTAGGGCTTTCGGTGCCCCGCAGCAGGAGCGTGGGGACCGTGATATCGGCGAAGACCGAAGGCCCGACATCCAACGTGTCCAGGCAAGCGAGTTCTCGAGGCCATGTCGCGGCCAAGCTTTGCTGCTGCTGCCACTGGGGAGAATGCCGTGCAGCCTCGATCTCATCCTCCGAAAGCCCCACAACTCGGCGGCTGCCGATCTTGATCGCTGCGTCGTTGTCGCCGGATTCGACAGCGACTCCGCGACCTCGCGCCACCCATCGCCGGTGGTCAGGCTGCCGTGCACCAGGACGATCGGTTGGCCGCTGCCGATGGTCCGTGAAGCGATCTTCGTCCCGTCTTTGGATACGACGGTATGTGAACCGCGTGCTGACTGATTCGATGATGTATTCATTGAGAGCTACCTCGATAGTTTACCGGGATATGCACTGTAGAAGCGAGAAAGGACGGTGTCGGTGTCCTCGATGGTCGCGATATTGGTCAATCCGAACCCGAGCGCACCCTGCTGCCACTCAGCACTCAATGTGGAGGTCGCGTCTGAGACGATGGTGACGAAGTAGCCATGGTCTGCCGCGTCGCGGACGGTGTGCTCCACCGCCATGTTGGTCCAGGCGCCCACGACGACCACCTCGCTCACCCCGAGGTTCCGCAGCATCGTGTCGATGCCGGTGCCGTTGAAGACGCTCATCCGGTTACGGTCGAGCACGATATCCCCCGGCTCAGGGGTGAGATCATCGACGATCTGCGCACCCCAGCTGCCGAGTTGGAAGGACCCGCCGGCGAGCATCTTGAATACCGGAGCATTCAGCCCGCCGACATCTCCCGGATACACCACGATGCGGTTGAAGAAGACTGTGCTGTCGGCGGCCCGAGCAGCGCTCACGATGCGGCTCACATTGGCGATGACTTGCTGGGCTTCGGCGTGATCGGCCGCGCCGCTGTCGGCAAAAGCCCCCTGGTGGTGCACAGTGTCGTTCTGCATGTCCACGACAAGGACCGCGAGAGAAGATGGCGAACTGGTGGTCATTGCTTCTTCCTTCGGTGGTTCAAGTAACCAGGCATTTCCATCCGTCGAGAGTGGACAGAAACAGCCGGCTTAGGCGCCCGAATCAGACAGAGCGCGTTGCAGCCACCAGTGTCACACGACCGTGGGGGAGTGCAGTGTTCACATCTGGAACACTTTCACTGCGCTGTACATCCAACACAGTGCACAGCGCAGGGCTATTCGCTGATAGACCCTCCACCAGAAGCCGAATGAGAACTGTTGCGACTTGGACGACTCGGCCAGCTCGAGAATGAGAGCGTCGTATCTGATCCGGTGCTGAGATGGTGACGGATCAATCAGCGTAATGGTTGAGTGAGCCGACTATCGTTCCTCGACGCAGAGCGCTCCAGAGGGGCATCGTCCGATGACGTTGCGCAGCTTCTGGGCGAGCTCGGGAGTATCGGCCACACCGGGGTCGATCCACGGGCGGCGGGACACGTTGAATACCTCGGGCATGCCGCGGACGCACTCTGCCGCGTGCTGGCATACGTCTGCATCGAAGCTCACGCCAATGATCGGGCCTGTGTAGTACTTGCGAGTCATCGGGTCACCTGATTCAGTCGGTCACGTTCGACGCCGGAGCGCCGTAAAGAAGATCGTTGTTCTCGGGATGCCGGCTGAGCCACGCCTTGATGAACGGGCAAAGGGGCAGGATCTTTCGCGCGCCGTGCGCTCGGACGTCGTCAACCGCGAACTGCGCCAGCGCCCCACCGACGCCCTGCCCTTCGAAAGCCGGCTGCACCTCGGTGTGGGTGAAGACAATCAGGTTCTTCGCGAGGATGTATTCTGCGAATCCCGCTAGCTGGTCGCCGATCCTGGCTTCGTATCGGTCCATTGAGCCGTTCCGTGTGATCGCGACTTCACTCATCAGTTCTCCTTGGGTGCTTCTTACTGGCAAGCTGCGGCCCAGCTACGGTCGCAAGAGCAGCCTACTCCCGGGGTAATGTCACCCTGTTACGCGCGGACTATGCGTGAATCTCGCCGCGGCCTTGAGGCGCGGGCGCAATCACCGGACTTGCGATGAATCGCGTCACGTGCTCGGAATGGCTGTTGGTTCAGTCGAAGACCACCGGCACGCTGCGGAACCCCCCGGCCGGAGGCCGCGCGCGCTTGGATGAGTGATCGGCGGCCAGGCGGATCTGGCTCACTGCCTTGAGCAATTCCTGGATCGTGACCCTTAACTCCAGCGTTGCGAGCGGACGCCCGGGGCAGACATGCGGCCCGGTACCGTAAACAACGTTCTGCCCAGCATTGCGCTGCGGGTTGAAGGCCTCCGGGTCACCGAAGACGGCCGGATCTCGGTTCGCGCCGGTCCAATTCAGCACCACCCGCTCGCCAGCCCTGATCTCGACGCCGTCGACAGTGGTGTCTTGAGTTGCCCGTCGGCGGTTCGACACGAACGGATCATCGATGCGCAAGATCTCGTCGATCGCCTGGTCGAGTTCGTGGTCGGACAGCCGTCGAAAGCTGTCCTGGTGTTCGGGATGGACCGCTAACCAATGAACCAGTACCCCGATACACAAAGCGATCGAGCCAAGATCCCCACCGGTCCAGTTGCGCAGCACCGAGACCAGCGTTGCTTCGGGATCGGGCTCGTTGCGCAGCACATCGATCAGTTCATCGGTGACGTCCCCGTGTCGAGCCTGGGAGCCGGTCAGCCGTGGCTCGACGATACTACGGATGATCTCATCGAAGCGTCGGGCGACCTGCGCGGTCTGGGTGAGTTCACCGGAGCGCGATGCTTCGAAGTTAGCCGCCATCCAGGCAAGTAGCTCGTCCTCCAAGTCGCTCGGCCAACCCAGCCATTGCGACTGAGCCCGGACGGCAAATCGGGCACCGAACTCGGTGACGGCGTTGATCACCTCGCCGCGTGATATCTCTGCAACGAGATCAGCGGCTACGCTGCGCAGCAGGGGTTCCAGTGTCTCCATGCGTTCCGGGGCGAAGAATGGATCCAGTAACCGGCGCATCCGTGCATGTTCCTCGCCGTCCAGCCCATTGGGAATCTGCAGAAAACGCGACACTGCGCTGGAGAAGCGGTCTGGATCCTGCGCGATCTCGACAACATCCGCGTGACGGCACGCTACCCAGCCTGCGTCGCTCTCGGTCAAACCCTGCTCGCGCAGCCTGTCGTATTCATGTCGCGGATCGTGAAACTTCATGGAAGGTCTCCTGCCTGGCGGCTGCCGGGCAAATGCTGTCGCAGCGTTGCTGTGATTCCCGGCGGGTTACAGGCTTGACTTTACCGAATCAGATTACGACCCGCAAAGATTGCGAAGTGTAACCAAAGTCATGCCGGATGGGCTCGCGATGGCTGGTGCTGGATGGCTGAACAAGAGCAAATTGTGAACCGCAATGATTGCGATATACAATAAAGCAATGGTGTGTGGCGCTGACATGCGAGTGTTCGGGCCAGTCAGGATCGGCTCTGTATCGTCGCACCAGCAGACCGCCTAACCATCAACCGCCATCTCGAAGACCATACGAGGGGAACGCCATGACAGGGGAGAGCCTGTATCGCCCGACATCTGCGAGAATCGCTCAGCGGCGCAAAGAATTGGCCCCTGAGACTCACGACGCTTTTGAAGCCTTCAGCCGTCAGGTCTTCGCCGACGGGGCGTTGCCAAGTCTCACGAAACAGCTCATTGCTGTGGCTGTTGCGCATACGACGCAATGCCCCTACTGCATCAGGGGTCATACGCGGCTGGCCAGGCGCGCAGGTGCCAGCGATGAGCAGATCATGGAAGCGATCTGGGTGGCGGCGGAAATGCGGGCCGGTGCGGCGTATGCTCACTCCACTATCGCTTTGGATGCACTTGACGGCCATCGGACGGACGCACACTGAGGGGCTGAACGGCGCAATGACTACTCAGTACTTCAAAATCGGTGATCACGTCAGCTGGAACTCTGAGGCAGGCCGGGTGTCCGGCACGATCATTGGAGTGCATACCCAGAATGTGAATTACAAAGGGTATATCCATCATGCAACAAGTGATGATCCCCAGTACGAGATCAAGAGCGACAAGACAAGCCACGTCGCGATGCACAAGGGGTCAGCGCTCCGTCAGGATTGAACGATGGACCAGCAGTGACCGGCAGTCGTAGAGAGATAGAGGATGAAGATGCTTGCGAGTAATCGAACCGCCGACTCGGCTCGGACGAAACGGCTAGCCGTAGCCGGGGCCACGGGCTTGATCGGATCCCAAGTGGTCGCGCACGCGGTCGCGCTGGGGCACGAGGTCGTCAGTCTCAGCCGCAGTATGGGGGTCGATCTCACCGATCGTGACTCATTGGGCGACCGGCTCGAGGGAGTCGACGTTGTGATTGACGTCACGCGGCCTTCAAGCATGGCGCTCGAAGAGGCGATCTCTTTCTTCACAACGGTTGCCAAAAACCTTGGGCGAGCTTCCGCTGCCGCAGGCGTTGCGCGGATGATCGTCTTGTCGATCATCGGCTTGGAGAAGAATCAAGACTTTGACTGGTATGTCGCGACACTGGCTCACGAGCGTGCCGCGCGTGAGCATTTTGCGAATACTCAGGTGTTGCGCTCGGCTCAGTTCCACGAGTTCCCCGAACAGGTCCTTGGGCGAGGACTACGTGGCGACAAGGCCGAGGTGATGGACGTGCAGACGCAGCCGGTCGCCTCGCGTGAGGTCGCCCGGTTGCTGGTCGAACTCGCGATCGGCGACCAGACAGAGGACGTCGAAATCGCGGGTCCCCAGCCAGAACAACTCGTGAACCTGGTGAGTGAGCTCACCAGGTTGCGAGGCGACGAGATCGAAGTAGTCCCCGTCCCCGTGTCAGTAGCCATGGCAAGCGGTTCCCTCTTACCCGGTGCGGAGGCACTGCTGCGGGGCGAAACGTGGTTGGCTTGGGCTCGCAGACATTACGGCCGCGAGCACTGAGTATCGCGAGCAGTGAACACGGGGCGTGCACCAAGACCAGTAGTCACCTATTTGCGCCAGTAGTCGTTGGCTGCAGCAATCGTCTGGAATTCCAGTGCCACTACTTGGGCGGCTGCAGTCAGGCTACTGGGGTCAGAGGCGTAGATCGGTCGTCCCTCTTTGAGGACGTCGAGGTCAGGCTGGATTTGGTGGATGGTATGCCGAGCAATGAGCATCGCGAGCTGGCGCCCTTCCTCCGCAGTGGCGGTGATCAGGGTGCCACCGGGGATGCCGGTCAACTCTTCGGCGGGAAGCAGGGTAGGCATAGTGGCTTTCCTCTCTATCTGTCTTGCGTCGTTTGGTGCCGATCGGATGGCCGGTGAGGCTCCGTGAGCTTGACGGTCGTCCGGTGTGTGTCGGCGAGCCCGATGGCATGAATCATGCCACCGATGCCGACCATGTCGGCGGGTGAATTGGAAATATGCCGCGCTCGAGCATGAGCGAGTAGGGCAGCGATGCTGACCCGTGGCTGGGCACTATGTGATATGGATTGCATAACGCAAGTGTTGCACGCTGCAATGGATCAATCAAGCCTCTTCCGTTAGAGAATCCGGTATGCAACACTTGCGACAGGTAAGTATTGTTTTCGGTTCGTCTTGATGCAGACAAGCCAGTTCGTCGACGGGAGGAGCCATGGACACCAGTCCGCGGTTCGAAGTGTTGAGTGAGCACCGTTATTCGGTCGCGGCGGTGGAGGACGATCAGGAGGTCGCGATCGTCGTCGAGATAACCCCCGAAGTACTGGAGTGGATCGAAGGCCATGGCTTTGAAGAGGGTGCAGTGGTCGAGGCAGCCATCGGTTATCTCACCGAGCGGCAACGAGTGGACGAACTCCCCACGAAGCTCTTCCTAGAGGACGTTGACGCCGCTTACGACGACTTCCGCGCAACCATTACATCCCGGCTTAAGCAGGCCAAAGCCCACACACCGATTCAGGCCTGAGCCGGATCGCGGTTCAGCACGAGGTGGGAGGATATGTGATCTGACCGTCTTCGTGGATCAACGCGGCGGCACCCCACGCGCTGAGTACATGCTTCAGCGGCTGGGCGTCACCGATCAAGTGCCAGACGTCCCAACCTCGTGCGGTGAGCGTGTTCGAGATCAACAGCCGGTGGCATCGCCACGGCACGGGCTCGCTACACATGATCGTGGTGCGAGCATCTTGCGCGAGTTCGGTGAGTTGAGTGATGCCTTCCTCGTAGCTGGAGGACAGTGTGTAGTCGGCGTAGTTCTTGAAGCTGGGTGACCGCCATCCTGCGTTGAGTAGGGGATCAACCGCTTGACGGCCGCGACGTCCCCCGAGTCCGGGGATATGGACATATTCGATACCGGCTGCCTCGAGCCAGCCCGGCATGACGTCTTTCCCGAATTGGGGACTGCGTCGCGACCCCGGGAAAGCTCTGACGTCGACGAGCAATTCGATGCCCCAGGCATGCAGCGGACGCAAAAATTCGGCTTCGGTGCTGTTCCAATGGCCGATGGTCCAAAGCTGCTGCTCGGCGTCTTCATATTCGATGGGCACCCATCTAGGATGCCCGCCGGTAGCTCTAGCGCGAGGCGATCGCCAAGCATCTCGACCCGGCGGACGCCTCGGCGTCCATCATCGCAGCGGCTACCGATAGTTGCGGAGGCTACCGAAAATTCGGTAGCTCACGCGACTATCGGTAGCCGCTGTGGAGATAGGGAGCCGCTGGTGGGGAGCGAGTGTGTTTCGGTAGCTGGCGTGCGAGCAAGACCGGGTAGCCCTGCTACCGAAAATCGTGGGGACTTGATGCGGCAGTTAGCGCGAGCCTGCTGCTGTAGGACGATGCTGGTCAGGCATCGGCAGGCTGTTGACGCGAGTCGCGCAGCGCAAGGTGTAACTCTGTCAAGCCATTGGTCAGCGCCGCCCAATGCTCGGGGTTGATGCCGGGCAACGCACGGGCAAAGAGGTTAGCCCGGTAGGCGAGGACTGCGGCGACTGTTTCTTCCCCCTTCGGGGTTAACGTTAGAACAACCACCCTTCGACTCTGCGGGTGCTGGGTTCGAGTGAGGTATCCGGTCTCGCACAGCCGGTCGGCCTGCCGGGTCACGGAAGAGGGTGATATCCCGAGCGTGTCGGACAGTGTCACCGAGGCGGCTCCCGGATGCTCATGGACAGCGATCATCAGTCTCATGTGTTGTAGGCGAATGCCTTTCACGCACTCCAGGCTTTGAAGAGCAACAGCCAACAGATCTCGGGTCGCCTCCTGCAGTGCCTTGATCAATTCTTGGCCAGCCTCCGAATGCTGCAATTGCATATCGCAATCATTGCATATCCCTGATGTCTTTAGCGGGTCGCCGGGCGGTAGCAGGCACCCAGCGTCGAGCAGCGGTAGCCCTCTCGATAGATTGTTCAGTGTGTTGGATTGCGTAGTTATCGGAGCCGGACTCGCTGGGCTCGTTGCAGCGGACGACCTCGTTGTGCGCGGCAAGCAGGTTATCGTCTTGGAAGCCCGAGACCGAGTCGGCGGACGTGTTCAGAGTTCATGGGTTGACGGACAGCTGGTCGAGAGCGGTGCGCAGTGGCTCAGCCCTGGTAATGAACAGATGCATGAATTGGTGAGGGAAGCCGGCGCTGAACTGGTGGGCCCTCAGGAGGGATCACTGCTGATCCGTTCCCAAGGGTCTGTCGTGCGCAGCCAGCAATCGTCTGGTCGCGGTCGCTCACTTTCGCCATTCGAGACTGCCGATCTTGGGCAAGGTGTCGCGCGATTCCGGCGGCTGGCGCAGCGGATTAGTTCCGATCCGACCTGGGCTGCGGCAAATCAGACCTGGTTGGCACAACCGCTTTCGCGTTGGATTAAGACAAACCTGCGAACTCCGGCAGCCCAACATGACTTCTCATCGGCTTTGAGCACTGTGCTCGGTGCCCTGAGCTCCGATATCGCGTTGGGGGCGGCCCTCAAGGCGGGAGAGTCGGGTGTCGATCTCGAGTCGCTGTTCACCGTCAGCGGCGGGCTGAAGTTGCGTCGGGTCGTGGGTGGCATGCATCAATTGACAGAACATCTCGCCGATCAGGTCGGTGATCGTCTACAGCTGAAGACCACAGTGACCGGTATCGAGCAATCAGCCGACACAGTCATCGTCCATACCGCAGCGGGAGACCAGATTGAGGCGCGTTTCGCGTTGGTGACGATGCCGCCGTGGCTGGCATTGCAACTCGACTATCTTCCCCAGCTGCCAAAGTGGCGCTATGACACGCTCGCGCGTACAACGCCCGGCGCCGCGATCAAGGCTGTGGTGATCTATGAGACGCCGTGGTGGCGTGAATCCGGGCTGAGTGGGCAGATGAGTGCCGACGAGGGCACGATCCGTACGACCTTTGATGTCACCGATCCCGGTGGTCCCGGGGTGCTGACAGGAATGCTCGGCGGCAGTGAGGCCGTCAAGATGTCCAGGCTCGGCAGCGAGGCTCGGGAGCGAGCGTTGATAAACTCGCTCGCCGCAGTCTTCGGACCGATCGCCCGACAGGATCACAAGTATCTGGACCATGACTGGTTGGCCGATCCATTCACCCAGGGGTGTCACACTCCGCACTTTTCTCCCGGTATTTGGAGTATGAGCGGGCAACTGCTGGCTGAGCCGGACGGACGAGTGCATTTCGCAGGAGCGGAGTACGCCGCGAAGTTCAACGGCTATCTGGAAGGCGCGCTGCGGTCAGGCCGCGAGGAGGCCAAGGCGATTGCTCGCAGACTCGGCTCAGATTCACCGTGACGCTGACACTCGGTGAGCCCGAATACGCCTGAAACGGGGGCTGCTGTGTCGTGTGCTGTTCGCTACTCAGCTGCAGTTCGGGGCAGCGAAGCCGGTGGCGCGCAGACGCACCTGCGCGCTGAGCTCTGTGATGGCGTCACGGCCGATAGCCGGATCCTTCGAAGCCTGTGAGACCGCCATCGCAATCCCCACCGTATTGCCGTCCGACAACCGGATGAGACCGAACTGGCGCACCAGTACATCACCGGAGCCGTCTGCCCCCCAAGCGCCCTTCGCATAGGCCGTCGGCAGCAGCTGAAGGCCCCACCGATCAGGATCCGGATCGTTGAGTTTGGTCAGTACCGGGCTTACTTCGACATAGTCGCAGCGCATCGCTGCCATCAACTGTGACTGCTGATCCAAGGCCCACTGCGTCGCCAGGTAGGGTGCGTCGGCATAGGTTCCGCTTGTTTGAGCCAGCACGGTCGTGCGGTGATCTGCGTAATCGCGAAGCACTCGGGTAGTCTTCGCGGCGGCTTCCTCAGGTGTGCCCAAGAAAGCCCAGAGAGCCTCGTCCCCGGCCGAGGAATTGTCGGCGAGCGCCCGATTGAAGATATAGTCGCGCTGCTGCGGTTGGCGTTCTTGGTTGAGTACGGCGAGTGCCATGGGCACATCGATGGTGGCCAGAGCATCCCCGGCACGCAGTGTGCCGCCGTACCAGGTAGCTTGCTCACGCTGATAAACCCCGGCGACCGAGGTCATGGCGATGCCGATCGTCACTCCGTATTTTTCTTCGATCGAGAGGATCTCGGCGTCCAACTCGGGTAACGTCGGCGCACTACTCAACTCGCGCGGTGAGGTCAGCGGGCTGATAAGCACAGTCGCGGTCGACTCGGTGGAGGAGGCTTCGGGGGCTGGCGGGTTGCCGGTATCGGAGCGGGTTGCGCCGAACACGATCGTGCTGATCATGACGAACAGAATCAACGCCAGCAGGGCACCGAGCGGAGCCTTCCACCACCAGGTCAATCTGGAAGGACGCCGCTCAGATGTATCGCCGAGGGTAGCCTGGGAAGTATCCTGGGTCGTTGGATGACGGCTCATGGTGACCTCCAGGTACGCGGGACATTCGCGATCATACGATCTTGGCCAGTGTGCTACCTACGAGTATGGTCATTGGGACGTTACCGGCATCAGTCGGCTGAGGTGGTTGGAGACAGATGTTCTGCTCGCAGTGCTTGACAGCTGTGGGTCCCCGCGAGCGGGTGTGCAACGCCTGTGGTGCCGACCTGACTGCTCCCGGATCGGTCCGGCTGACCGATCCGCGTCGAATCTCGGCGAAACCCGCGACCACATTCGAGCCCGCGGCGATAAATCAGAAGAACGTGGCAGCACCGCAAATGAAGAGCCACGTTGCGACGGATGCCGCCATGACACAGCCTCGTCCCGCTACCGGATCAGCGCAACCACGATCTACTTCGAGCGAGGCCTCGCGCCCACCAACCGGATCGCCGTCACCGGTGGTCACTGACATCGACGAAACTCGTGCCGCCTCCATCCAAGTGGAACTCTCCCAGCGGGACGAGCCTGTCACGATCACCCGGCCCCGGCCACGGGTTACCTCGAGCGGCAACGAGCCTGCCGAAAGTGGTGCCGTTCAACGACCAGGATTCCAAGCGCCGGCCCCGCCGGCCACTGAGCCTCCGATGACCGTCACCCGCCGTCGTGATCCCAGTCGGCTGAGTCTGTGGGACGACTACGGGATGGCGGAAGAACCTGAGCTCGCACCGGTCGAGCCGGGTATCAGCAGCCGCGACCAAATTGACCAGCTATTGGGAGCGAGCGCCGTCCCGGCGGCCAAGTGGCTGTCGGCGGCGGCGATACTCGGTGCTACCGCGCTGGTCTTACTTCTCCTGGTCGGACGCTTGTTGACACTCGATTCTTTGGTGGTTACCCGTGCTAAGCCCCAGCCGGTCCCTGCGACGAGTGCCAGCGCTGAGCCGGAGGAATCTGTGGCACCAGCGCCGGAGGAGCAACCGACAACCGAACCGGTGCCTTTGCCTGCTAGCGTCACGCCATCAATGCAGCCGGGCGCAAAGCAGTGTGACCCCGATATCTGGGCCGGCTCGCAGACGTCGTGTGTATTGGCCAATGAGGTTGGGTCGCAGATCGATCCAAAGATGGCAGGGTCGGTGATCGTTGAGGCCTTCAGTACCTCGTCCAACCGAACCTACCGACTGGAGTGCGTCGCGGATGAAGGCATCACCTGCACCGGTCTCGACGGTGTTGAAGGCCTCAACGTCTGGATCGTGGCCACCCGCGAGGGCTGAATTTAGTAGCGCGCTCGCTCGCTGCTAGAACTCTCGGCGCGGCCGCTGGACATCAGCCAGCCGTGCTCCCTCGTCGGAGTAAGCCAACCCGGACCAGGGGGTATCGATGGCGAATTCGGTATACGCCGAAGTCGGGAACCAGCAGCCGATCCGGTCGGATTCGTGCGGTGCGGACGCCCAGGCCAGCTCTGCAGCCAGGCTCGGGATTCCCGGGGAGTGCGCAATTACTAGCAACGACGAGATGTCATCGGTGATTTCACTGATGCGCTGTCTGATGATGTCAGAGGAACCCAGATAGAGAGCTTCCATATACTCCACTGGAACCGGCGCGCCATCGGCAGTGCGCAGCCTGAGCTCGTCGTAGGTCTGGCGGGTACGTATGGACGACGAACAGAGCACTAATTCGATACCGCGGTCGGCCAGTTCCAGGCCAGCCTCCCTGGCCTGCTGGCGACCGCGAGGGGCTAGTTCTCGACCGATGTCACTAATGAGGCCGTGCGATTCCGCTTTGGCGTGGCGCATGAGGAAGAGCGTGCGATTCATGGCTGAACTCTAATTGCCTTTCAACAGAGGTACCGGTCCGTAACGACAACGGATTAATCGGCGACCGCGACTACCAGATCCCTAACGATAGACGAGTCGACACGATGCTCGAAGCTACGCCACGGTCCGGCATCCAGCCCGTGAAGACCAGCGGCCGCGAGCATCCGGAGCAGCTCGCTGCGATCCAGCGTATAGGTATTCCATGAAATCCCCAGTGCGCCGCCAGACTTCAGCTGGCTGCGCCAGACCGGGATCGCTTCGGTGAGTAGTGCTGCCGGTGAACGGTCTCGGCCGCCTGGCTGATGGCCTTGTCGGCGGTGAGCTTCCGCACCGTGCACGATGCCATAGGGAGCATCGGTGACGATCGCGTCGAAGCGCTTGCGTCCGAACAAGGCGGCGGAATCCCGGGTGTCTCCGGTAAACACGGTCATCTTGAGTCGTGGGCCGCCCGGGTTGGCCGGATGATCCCGAGTCGCTTCGTCGAGCCTGGCTTCCGCGTCCAGGCGACGACCGATCGATCGTCCATCGCGACGGACCGGACTGACCTGCGCGGAGTGTTTAATCCGTTTGGTCCGCAGATAAGTCTTCAAGTAACCGGCAAACGCGTCGAACGCCTTGGAATCGGCATCGACTCCGTAACTGTGATGCCCGATCTGCCAGGCAGCCAGTAGTGTCGTGCCGCGCCCGGCCAACGGATCGAGCACCTCGAGCGGGCCCGGTCTGGAGATTTGACTCAATGTCAGATGCAGCAGCAAGCGGGTGAACGCCTCATTAGTCTTGCCGGGATACTTCGGAATGGTGACCAGATCATCGTCCATGACGTTCAGCTCAGGCAGCGCGAGCGGACGTAGCCAGCCGGCCTTCTCCTCGAAGCAGGCGAGCATCAATGACTGCGCGGCCAGTACCAATTCGTCAGGATCGTCGGCGCTGAAACTTAGCGCAGGCGCGCCGCCGATACTGGCCAGATCAACCTGTGAGGCGAAAGGCGCGGTAATCTCGAGTTCTGCTGCTGCCAGCGCGGGTGCCGCCTGCCGGTAGACATGATTCGCAGACGGGTTCAACAGCATTTTGAAATCTGGCACGGGTCCATCGTCGCATGGTACAGGCGACGATGATGCCCATCACACGGCCGGACAGCTGCCTTTGGCTGCCCCCTTGGAGAGGCAATTCTTAGGTGATGCTAACCTGAATGATGTGACTACGATTGCGGCGCAGTTGTCCAAGCGCAGCGTTGGTATCTGCGCGGAGAGTGACTGTATACCCATGGGACGGATGCGTTGCGGAGAGTGTGGCGTCATTGCCGGGTTCTCGGAGCAGACGGACATGGCTGTCAGCCGCCGGTTGTTCGACCTCGGCTTCGCTGAGGGAACGCAGGTGCAGTTCGTGCGCAGAGCACCGTTACGTGATCCGCTGATGTTTCGCATTGGCTCCTCGCAGATGCTATTGCGCGCCGAGGAAGCAAACCGGATCCTGGTGAGAATCGACTGATGTCGTGCCATGATGATTCGTCCTCGGCGGCGACTCTGGCCGGTATGCGTCGCATTGCGTTGCTCGGAAACCCCAACGCCGGAAAATCGACGCTCTTCAACGCCCTGAGTGGTCTCAACGCCAAGGTCGCGAACTATCCCGGTGTGACAGTCAGTAAGACGATCGGCTCGTTGAAGGTTGCGGGTCACAATCTCCTGCTCGAGGACCTTCCGGGCTGCTACTCCCTTGAGGCGATCAGTCCTGACGAGCAGGTGGTCGCCGACACGCTCGACATCGGGAGTGTTGATCGCCCCGATGGCTTGCTGGTCGTGATGGACGCGACGAGCCTGGAACGCTCGCTCGGCTTGCTTGCTCAAGCTCAACAGCTGGGCCTGCCGATCATGGCCGTACTGACCTTCAGCGACGAGCTTCTCCGCCGCAGCGGATCACTCGACCCGGTGAGACTGGCTTCGGCGGTCGGGGTACCGGTGATGAGCGTCACTCAGGGAAACCGCGTACAGCTGGATGAACTGAAGCATGCGCTGACGAAGCTGGACAACTGGAGCGTGCCGGTCATTCCGCCACCGGCCGATGACGGTCCGCACCTGCGGAGTTGGATTGCATCGGTCCTTGACGCAGCCGGGTACCAACCCCCGGCCGATGACCAACGTACCCAGCGGATCGATTCGATCTTGTTGCATCCAGTGGTCGGCACCGTGATCTTCATCCTGACGATGATCGTCTTCTTCCAAGTGATCTTCATCGTGGCCGCACCGTTGCAGGATGCCATCGAGACCTTCTTCGGTTGGCTTGCAGGGCTGGTCAGAGCCAAGATCGGGATCGACTGGCTGGCAGCTCTGATCGCCGATGGTGTGATTGGTGGCGCCGGTTCGGTCTTGGTCTTCCTGCCTCAGATCGGGCTACTGTTCGCAATGATCGCGTTGTTGGAGTCGACCGGATATATGTCGCGGGTCGCATTCCTGATGGACCGCGTGATGGGCTATATAGGGCTGGAGGGTCGCGCCTTCGTTGCGATGCTCTCGTCGCTGGCTTGCGCTGTGCCAGGCATCATGTCGACTCGGACACTGCCGTCATCGCGCGACCGCATCGCGACCATGATGACCGCTCCTTTGATGACCTGTTCGGCCAGGCTTCCCGTCTACACCATATTGATCGCAATGCTGGTGCCGCAGGACGCTCGAGTGGGCTTCTTGGGTCTGCAGGGTCTGGTGATGTTCGGGATGTACTTGCTGGGGGCAGCGGGGACCATGGCCGCAGCCTGGGTTTTCAAACGTCTCCTCGGTGGCAAGGGTCCGGCGTTGCCGTTTTACATGGAGATGCCCAGTTACCGTCTGCCCAAGCTCGGCGAGATCGTCCGCGCTATTTGGGAGGCGTGTGCCGGCTTCGTGCGGCGGGTGGGTGGCATTATTTTGGTTCTCTCGATGGCGATGTGGGCACTGCTGTCATTACCGCTCATCAGTAGTGAACAGATGGTCTCCGCCGGCGTGGATGTGGCTGATGAAGTCGCGGTCGCCACCTATCAGATTGACCATTCCGCAGCAGCTGCCGTCGGCAAAGCGGTCCAGCCCGTATTCGAGCCGCTCGGTTTCGACTGGCGTATCACTGTCGGCCTGATCGGTGCCATGGGTGCGCGCGAGGTTTTCGTTGCGACGCTCGGTCAGATCTCCTCGGCTGAGGATCCGGAGAATCCGGGTGTCGATCTCGGCCAGATGGTCTGGCTTTCGGGTCCGCACGAAGGTGAGCCGCTGTTCACTGCGCCGGCAACAGTCGCGTTGTTGGTCTACTTCGCATTCGCGCTGCAATGCACTTCGACGATTGCGATACTGCGTAAAGAATCCGGGTCGTGGAAATGGCCGTTGATCGCTTTCGGTTATATGACAGCGTTGGCGTGGATCACGGCCTTCATCGCCAAGCTGGTTGTGGGCGCTGTGATCGGATGAGGCTCGGCCGACGATGACGAGCGTGCCAGCGCTACACGCAGAGGCGGTTCCGGCAGATCCAAGCGTCATGCGATGGGTCTTTGGTAACGACCTGCCCGCATGCGGACGATTGGTCGACGCGCCCGGGATGTTGGGCAAGATGATCGAGCCCGGCGGATTGATCGTTCGGGCCGTAGCGGAACGTCGGGCATTGTGGACATGGCTCGCGCAACCGAGTTGGGCAACCGATGGTGTGGCTGTACGCGAAGCAGTTTACGATGCTGCCGCCCGGTTGAACGATTGGCGCATTGAGCCGGCTCCCGATGACGTCCTGGCTCTCGTGGCTGCCGACGTCATCGATCGAACGTTAGAACGATTCATCGCTTCCCACGGTGGTGAGATCGCCCTGATCAAGGCGTGCCACAACGAGGTCGACGTTCAACTCGGCGGAGCATGTAAGCACTGCCCAGTTTCGGGGATGACCCTGCACGGACGGATCGCACACGAGATTCGGGAGCGGACCGGGGAAGAGATCTGTGTCAAAGCGGTCACCGAGGGCCGCCGCCGTCGAGAGCCGTGGCGGCTCGGCTCAAGCGAACGTTAGGCAAATCTGGCGCGAGGCGCCTGATCAGTGAAGGTCAACCTTCTTGTGCTCGTAAGGCGTGCCTTTGGCGCGCTCAATCGAACGGCGCACTTCTTCTTCGGCGGCCTCGCGACCGACCCAGCTCGCGCCCTCCACGCTCTTGCCGGGCTCAAGATCTTTGTAAACCGTGAAGAAGTGTTCGATCTCCAAGAGCATGTACTGCGGGATGGCATCCAGATCGTCCAGGTAGTTGCGGCGGGTATCTGCGGTCGGAATGCACAGCACCTTCGCGTCACCACCCATCTCATCCTGCATCTGGAACATCGCGACCGCGCGGCATTCGATCAAGCAACCGGGGAAGGTCTGTTCGGCCACGATCACCATCGCGTCCAGCGGATCACCATCCTCGCCGAGGGTGCCCTCAATGAAGCCATAGTCGTACGGGTATTGGGTGGACGTGAACAACGTGCGGTCCAAACGGATACGCCCGGTGGTGTGATCCATCTCATACTTGTTCTTCGTGCCGCGGGGAATCTCAACCGTCATGTCGAAGGTGATGCCAACGCGCGGCTCCACGTCGTTGTTATCCCGGAAGTCGTCGATCACCGAAACCATCCTTAAACTGGAAACGTCACACACCAGAAACTGGGAATGTCATTCACCAGGTTATCGGTTCGAGAGGATTCAGGTGGCAAAGGACTCTGGACAGACCGGGCGGATTCGCTTCCCGCTATGGGTGGGGTGGCTCATCTGGGCCTTTGCGGTCATAGTATTGATCGCTGCGGTCGGCTTTGCGGCTGGCCCGGTCGCTCGCGACCACGGTTGGTCGGTTGACGGCGGCTCGGCGAGTGTTGACCCGTTGGTCATCGCTCGTATCCAGAATGCGCCGACCGGAAACGGAGTCGTTGGCGAGGCGATCGAACCTACCTATCGAGGTATCGATCCCCAAGAAGTGGCTGCGGTGATGGCGGCGACTGAGCCCACACTGCCCGGGCGCTACGGCGGTGCCATCGCGGATCTTGACGGTAACGGGCTGGGCTTCGAGTCGGGTGGGTATACGCCGCTGATGCCAGCGTCCACTATGAAGCTGATGACCGCGACGGCGACCGTCGACGCGCTGGGCGCCGACCATCGTTTCGTGACGTCGGTTGTGGCGCCATCTCCCGATGAGATCGTCCTGGTCGGAGGAGGTGATCCATTGCTGGCCTCGACCCCGACCAGTTATGGCGCTGCGGCGGGTATAGACCTGCCGACGACTGCCGATCTGGCAGCCAAAACCGCTGCGGCCCTTCGGAACCAAGGTGTTGAGCGGGTGCGTCTGGCATATGACGATTCATTGTTCAGTGGGCCCGCCTGGCATGCAGACTGGCCGGAAGGGGATCGGCAATTCGTGGCTCCTATTTCGGCGCTCGCTGTGGACGAAGGCGTCGCGACACCGGGCACCTCGTCCGGGTCGATGAATGCGGCGCAGATCTTCGCTGACCAACTGCGCGCCGAGGGCATCGAGGTCAATGATGAGATCACCGAGGCTCCCAGGTCGGAAGGCACCGAATTGGCTCGCGTCGAATCGGCACCGGTTGGCCTCTTGGTGCAGGAGATGCTGGTGCACTCGGATAATTTCGTCGCCGAGATGTTGCTACGTCAGCTGGCGATCGCTCGGGGGCATCCTGGCGACTTCGAAGGTGGCAGTGCGGCGTTGACTGAGAGCCTCGTCGACCTGGGGCTTTGGGACGCTGGGCAGGTCATCGTTGATGGCTCAGGTCTGTCCACCGAGAATCGGCTCACGCCTGCCGCTCTGGTTCGAGCGTTGCAGTTGGCTGCAGATCGGCCGGAGCTGAGCGCGGTACTGGCTGGTATGCCGGTTGCGGGCGCGACCGGCACCTTGGGTACCCGTTTCTCCGACGATGGTAGTGCCGCGGCGAGGGGTCTGGTCAGGGCGAAGACCGGTACGCTCGATGGCGTCTCAGCATTGGCCGGATACACCCCGACCGCAGATGGGGCATTGATCGCCTTTGCCTTCATCGGCAATGATCTGCCCACCGACCAAGACGTTCGCACCTGGTTCGATCACATCTCTGCGGCCTTGTCCAGCTGCAACTGCGCGATGTGAATACTCTGGAGACCATGACTTCGCTGCCCTGGATTGACTGGGACGTTGCCGCGCGCACCGCACGACGGCTGGCCCCGCCAGGGCCACGCGCCAGCCGCGGTGAGCGCGAGCAACTTGTCGCCGAGTTGCGAGCCGATGCCGCACAGACCGTCGAGGTGATCATCGAGACCACCGAACTTCCCCATGCCGGCGAGGCCAGGGAGTTGGTAGTCGACCGGGCGGGGATCATTCGGGCGAATGCCCTCGTCGCTCAGCAACTCCTAGGGGCGGGTGACGACGATACGAAACCCGTTGATCCGGTGCGAGCCGCGGCCGGAGTCAGCCGTGGTATGGGCATGGGTGCCGTGCTCGCGCTGCTGGGCTCACGCATCCTGGGTCAATACGACCCCTTCGGCACTCAGCCCACGCTCTACCTTGTTGCCCCGACGATCATGGCGGTCGAACGGGAACTCGAGGTGCCTACCGCAGATTTCCGAATGTGGGTGGCACTGCACGAGCAGACCCATCGAGTTCAGTTCGCCAATGCTGCATGGTTGCCCGACTACCTGGTGGAACGCGTCAGCGCCATCGCCGATGCCGAGGACGAGGCGTTTTGGCAGGATCTACCGGCCCGGCTGGCGCAGCTGCGAAGTGATCGTCGGCAGAAGCGTCCGGTGAGTATGCGGGTCTTGAATGCATTTTCGTCGCAGAGCACTGTTGCTGCGATCGACGAGATCAATGCGGCGATGTCTTTGCTCGAGGGGCACGCCGATCTGATGATGGATCGCGGGGGTCGACGGCTGCTCTCATCGGTCGGACGGATCCGTGCGAGCTTCGATCGCCGCCGCTCACCCAGCGGCATCCCGGCTTTGGTTAACAAGCTTCTGGGTATGGATGCCAAACTCGCTCAGTATGCGGAGGGTGCGGCCTTCTGCCGACGGGTGATTCGCGTTCTGCCGACGGGTGATTCGCGTCGGCGGGGTCGAACTACTCAACGTCGCTTTCAGCGAGCCGGAAGCCCTGCCGTCGATGAATGAGCTGCTTCATCCTGATCAGTGGTGCGAACGCATGGCTGGTAATGGCTAGGCGTGCGTTAGGGGACGCCGGGCTGGAGATCGTCCAGGCACTGCGAGGGGTTCTTCCCCCAGATGGCCGCCCGCTCGTGGTCGCTTGTTCCGGGGGTGCTGATTCGATGGCGCTTGCGTGCGCCGCGGCCCATCTATCTCAACGCGGCAGTATCGCCTCCGCCGTGCGGGCGGTGGTCATCGATCACGGTTTACAGGTCGGCTCGGACGAGGTCACGGCCCAGGTAGCCGAACGACTGCGCAGAATCGGGTTACCGGCCGAGACCGGTCGGGTGCAGGTGGATCGCGAGTCGCCGGATGGCATGGAGGCGGCCGCGCGACAGGCGCGTTATACGGCGTTGGCCGAACTCGCAGGCCCGGACGCGATCGTGCTGCTGGGGCACACCTTGGACGACCAGGCCGAGACTGTGCTCCTCGGCCTCGCCAGAGGCTCGGGTACCCGTTCGTTGTCCGGTATGCCGATCGCCTTCGGTAGCGGGCCGCGGTTCGTCCGGCCGTTGCTGAACCTACGGCGCGCCACCACGGCCCAGGCTTGCCGCGAGTGGGGTATTGACGTTTGGTCGGACCCTCACAATGATGATCTGCGCTTCGCCCGAGTGCGCGTACGACTCAGCGTGCTGCCGCTGCTAGAAGCGGAACTGGGGCCGGGTGTCGCCGAAGCGCTTGCCCGAACTGCTGCACTGGCCCGCCAGGACGCGGATGCGCTGGATGCGCTCGCGGCGCCGTTGTTGCCGGCATCGGGTGAAGGACTTTCGGCAGCAGAATTGCGTCGAATACCGGAGGCAATCGCCGCCAGAGTATTGCGGGGGTGGCTGATCGCAGGAGGCGTTGAACAGCCCTCGTACGCTCATCTCCAAGCTGTGAAGGCCCTTGTGGACGACTGGCATGGCCAGCAGGGGATCGATCTTCCGGGCGGTATCCGGGCTGTGCGTGAATCAGGTGTGCTGCGGCTCAAGGGCGCTGCCAGGCATAACTACGGGGCCCGGCAGACGGAGCCTTCGCCGGAGGCTAGGATCTACTGAGTGGATGCCGCAGATATTCCTGAAGACCTTGCACACGTTCTGCTGACTTCTCAGCAAGTCCAAGACCGAGTCGCCGACCTGGCGGCGCAAGTCGACGCAGACTACGCCGGCCGGGAACTCCTCATGGTAGGGGTTCTCAATGGCGCCATGATGGTCATGTCCGACCTGACTCGAGCGATGAAATCGCATTGTCATATCGACTGGATGGCCATCTCCTCGTACGGCTCCGGAACTCAAAGTTCTGGAGTCGTGCGCATTCTGAAGGACCTCACCACTGACATCACCGGACGTGATGTCTTGATCGTCGAAGACATCATCGACACTGGCTTAACACTGAGCTATCTGATTCAGAATTTGCGTTCTCGCGAGCCTGCCAGCATTGAAGTTCTGACGATGTTCCGTAAACCGGAGGCCATCAGCTCGGCAGTGGATGTGCGCTACATCGGCTTCGATATTCCGACGGAGTTCGTCGTTGGCTATGGCCTCGACTATGACGGCCGCTACCGCAATTTGACCGACGTAGCAACACTGGCACCGCACGTTTACTCGTGACATACCGCGGCGCCCGCGCGAGGCTAGGCTGTGTTCACTCGCTGTGTGGCTCCGAAAAATGAAGGACACCATGTCGAATCAGGATTACGGCCCGGAAGGCTGGTCTCCGGGTCCCCAGGATCCGGGTCAGGGCTATCCGCCGCCAGAGCATCCCGCGAATGCGCAGGGTCCGCAGCCGCCGCCACTACCTAAACGCGGTGCTGCGCAACCGTACTCCCCGCAGGGCTTTCCTGACAGCGGCTACCAAAGCGCTCAGCAACCGAGCGTCCAATATCCGCACGGTCAGGCGGGCCAGTACCCGCCCAGTCAGCCGGGGCAGTACCCGCCCAGTCAGGCGAACCCGTCGAATTACTACAACTATGCGCAGCAACCGCAAGCTGGTGGCCAGCCAGGCTTTGGGGCGGCTGGCCCCATGGCACCCCTGCCTCCCGCGAATAAGGGTGGCAAAGGCAAGTGGATCGCCATCGGCGCGCTCGTCCTCATCGTCGTGGTCATTGCTGCTTGGGCGATCATCCAGCGTATGAAGCCAAGTGCTCCAGAATCTCCGGTGGCGATCCCAGGTGTGCCCAGCGCTCCAGCTACCGGCGGCACTGATATGGACGAACTCGAGGTGGGCCAGTGCATCCAACTCGCAGAGGTTCCGGGAAGCACTCCCGATGCGAGCGGCGACATCTCGGTCACACATCAGGTCGTTGACTGTAAGTTGGCTGGCCAGTTCAAACTGAAGGTAGCCACGGTCACCAATGGGCCCAGCGAATGTGAACTTGACTACGTGAAGTATTACCAGAGCGGTTATCTGGGGAGTCAGTTCACGTCGCTGAGTATTTGCTTGGCGCCGGTCTTGGACGTTGGGGTCTGCTACGTTCCCGCGGCGATCGAAGGGTACTGGACCCCAATCGACTGCACTGATCCGGACGCTGACTTCAAGGTGCATAGCGAGGTGTCGGGTACCGACGTCTGGAGTTGTGACTATCCCGACTACAGCTTCGTGTTGCCTTTACCTGAGCCAGCGAAGGTCTACTGCATTGTCGAGCCCCTGGCTTGACCCGGCCCATCGACGGATTCAGGCTAAGCTCATTCATGCAGGCTGTCCGTGGCAGGACACCGCAGCAGCAGTGACTCGGCACACTCTAGGATGGCTCTGTCTGTGCGAACCGAGAGGAAACCATGGCCGACGCGAAGAGAAGGCCCCGTCGGGCTGTCAAGGAAGCCGCCGAAGCCACTTCTGGCTACGATGCCGACCGGGTGGAAGCGGCGGTCCGGGAGTTTCTGCTTGGTATCGGAGAAGACCCTGACCGTGAAGGTCTCAAGGAGACACCGGCTCGTATCGCGCGGGCCTGCACCGAACTCTTCGCAGGCTTGGACCAGACTCCTGATGAGGTGCTGGCGACAACCTTCGATGTCTCCCACGATGAGATGGTGCTGGTTCGCAATATCGAGGTGCAGAGCTTCTGCGAGCATCACCTATTGCCCTTCCACGGTCTGGCACATGTCGCCTACATCCCGCCCGAATCAGGTCGGGTGACTGGGTTGAGCAAGGTCGCCAGACTGGTCGATGTCTTCGCGAAGCGTCCACAGGTTCAAGAACGGTTGACCACTCAGATCGCCGACGCGCTGGTGGAGCATTTACATGTGCGCGGTGCGCTGGTGGTCATCGACTGCGAGCACATGTGCATGACGATGCGCGGTGTCAGGAAGCCCGGTAGCAGGACGACCACCTCGGCGGTACGCGGCCAACTGCGGGATCCGGCGACGCGTGCCGAGGCCATGAGCCTGATCGTCGGGGGACGATGATCGGTCGCACACTGGTGATGGGGGTCGTCAACGTCACCCCTGATTCCTTCTCCGATGGCGGCCTGTGGATGGATGCGGAGGACGCGATCGCGCACGGACTCGACCTGATCGCTCAAGGTGTCGATCTGCTCGACATCGGTGGCGAGTCCACACGGCCCGGCTCGGTGCGTCCGCCTGCCGATGAGGAACTGCGCAGGGTTTTACCGGTCGTGCAGGGTCTCGCCGGATATATTCCGATCAGCGTGGACACGATGCGTGCGTCCACCGCACGCTGCGCTGTTGAGGCCGGTGCGCAGATCATCAATGATGTCTCTGGCGGATTGGCTGATCCCGAGATGCTCAGGGTGGTGGCCGAGGCCGGTGCCGACTACGTCTGCCAACACTGGCGTGGCCACGGCGCGGTAATGAATGGCCTGGCCACCTATGACGATGTCGTCCCTGAGGTGGTCGCCGAGCTGAAGGAGCGCCTCAGAGCATGTTCGGCTGCGGGTATCGACCCGGCGAAGGTGATCATCGACCCAGGATTGGGTTTCGCGAAAACTGCTGACCAAGATTGGGCCCTGCTCGCTCATCTGGATGCCTTCACCACAATGGGTCACCGGGTGCTCATCGGTGCTTCCCGCAAGCGATTCCTCGGGCATCTGCTTTCAGGCCGAGAGCCGATGGGTAGAGATGCGGCGACCGCTGCAGTCTCGGTGATTTGCGCACAGCAGGGGGTCTGGGCCGTTCGAACTCACGAGGTGCGCGGTCAGCGGGACGCAATAGCGGTTGTCGAGCGCATTCGCCGTTCATGAGACCCCTTTAGCTGTCAGACCGTGGTCTTGAGCTGTGGGGAACAGCGGTGCTGTGCTCAAATCAGTAGGTAACGTCTGATACATGGGCAGCGAACAAGTCGGGACGATTACCTTGATGGGCTTGCGCGGCTGGGGGTATCACGGTGTGCTGGACTCCGAACGGACCCAAGGCCAAGAGTTCATCGTCGATGTCGAGTTCGAAATCGAAATGCCGACAATCGATAACATAGCCGCCACGGTTGATTACGGCGCATTGGCCGCCAAAGTGACGAACCTGATCGAAGGAGAGCCCGTGAATCTGATCGAAACACTGGCGGACACAATCGCCTCGTCCGTCCTTGATGAGGACCAGATCCGCGCGACAACCGTCGCCGTACACAAACCGCACGCTCCGATTCGCGTCCCATTTGATGATGTGGTCGTGAGAATTTCGAGGAGGAAGCATGTCTGAGATCTTTTCGCTGGACGTCGACACACTGGGTGATCTCCGACCGATCAACCAAGCCGTCTTCAGCCTCGGCTCCAATCAGGGGGAGTCGATTGAGATTTTGCAAGCAGCTGTGGATCGGCTAGCTGAAACACCCAATCTCGTCTTGGTTGATGTTTCTTCGGTGTACCGTACCAGTCCGGTAGATAACATCGATCAACCCGACTTCTTCAACATCGTGCTAATCGCCGACTCCACTCTGGAACCGCTGACGTTGCTGCAGCGTTGCCAGGCGATCGAGAATGCCTACGGACGTGTCCGCGATCCCGGCAATCCACATGGTCCCCGCACTCTCGATATTGATCTGATTCAGGTCGGAAGTAGAACGGCCGAATCCGAGGAATTGACGTTACCGCATCCGCGTGCCCATGAGCGCGCGTTTGTGCTGGTGCCTTGGCTGGAAATCGATCGTCACGCTGTTGTTCCGCAAGGAACCGTGGATGATCTGGTGGCAACCATGGATACCTCTGGAGTTGTGAAGATACCAGATGTCTCCATAATTAAGCCCTGATAGAGCTTGCGATTCGACTATAATTGCGCTGAAATTGTCTGCAAGCGTAAGAAGCGAATAGCCCCAACCAAGGAGAAATAATGGCACAGCGCGTCGAGATTATTCTCATCGATGACATCGACGAAAGTCCCGCCAGCGAAAGGGTCCGTTTTGGGCTTGACGGGATCAACTACGAGATCGATCTGTCGAAGGAGAATGCGGATAGGCTGCGCGAGGCCCTTGCTCCTTTTGTGGGGGCTGGTCGCCGTATCAAGAGTCAGCGCAGCACCCGCTCGACCGGTGCGGCGGCCTCGGGCGCTTCGCCGGCGGAGATCCGGGCCTGGGCGGCCGAGAACGGTTATGAGGTCAGTGCACGTGGTCGCGTCCCTGCAGAGATTCGCGCGGCCTACGAGGCTGCGAACGCTTGAGCCCTAACCTGGACCGCCGGTTTCCCGCTGCTGCGCGTCCCTGGCGTGCACACTGGCTGCGTTGTCCTCAGGCAGCGCACCCCGGTGCGCCCGGTTCATCCACCTTGCCATCGCACCGGCGAGGTGCCGCTCGCGACGAGGCCCATCGGCGGATTCAGGCTGAAACAACAGTGGTCAAGCCCTAGGCGAACGTCGGAAGATCGTCGAGGAGCAGATAGTTATAGGGAGTGTCGGCCAAAGCCGGGAATCCCGCGGCGGCGGGGTCGATGTCCGGGTTTGGGTGGCACTCCCTAAACTGTTTGTAAACCCGTCTAGCAACTGGCGGGTCTGAGGCTCAGCAGAGCCAACAAGAGGAGTCGAATGTTCGAGCGTTTCACTGATCGCGCGCGCCGAGTTGTGGTCCTGGCCCAAGACGAGGCCAAGATGCTCAACCACAATTACATCGGCACGGAGCACATCTTGCTCGGCCTGATCCACGAAGGTGAAGGCGTGGCCGCTAAGGCACTCGAGCAGATGGGCATCTCGCTGGAGGCTGTCCGCGAACAAGTCGAAGAAATCATCGGCCACGGCCAGACCCAGCCGACCGGTCATATTCCGTTTACCCCGCGTGCCAAGAAGGTGCTGGAGCTGTCGCTGCGCGAAGCGCTGCAAATGAACCACTCCTATATAGGCACGGAACACATTTTGCTCGGCCTTATCCGTGAGGGTGAGGGCGTGGCAGCGCAGGTGCTCATCAAGCTCGGTGCCGACCTGAACCGCGTTCGCAATACCGTCTTGCAATTGCTCAGCGGCTACCAGGGAAGCTCGTCGGAGGGGCAGCCGATCACTTCCGGCGCACCTGAGATGGGGGAGTCGCCGCGTGGCAATGCGACCGTCCTCGACCAGTTCGGTCGCAATCTGACCCAGGCCGCACGCGAGAACGTGCTGGATCCGGTCATCGGTCGCCAGACCGAGATCGACCGCGTGATGACCGTGCTGAGCCGGCGCACCAAGAACAATCCGGTGCTGATCGGCGAGCCCGGCGTCGGGAAGACCGCCATCGTCGAAGGCCTCGCCCAGCGCATCGTCCGCGGAGACGTCCCCGAAACCCTGCGCGACAAGCAGATCTACACGCTCGACCTGGGCGCGCTGGTGGCCGGGTCGCGCTATCGAGGCGATTTCGAGGAACGTCTCAAGAAGGTCTTGAAAGAGATCAAGAGCCGCGGCGATATCATGCTCTTCATCGATGAGATCCACACCCTGGTGGGTGCGGGTGCCGCCGAAGGAGCGATCGATGCCGCATCCATCTTGAAGCCGATGTTGGCTCGCGGCGAGCTGCAGACGATCGGCGCGACCACTCTCGAGGAATACCGTAAGTACATCGAGAAGGACGCAGCTCTGGAGCGTCGTTTCCAGCCGATCCAGGTTGCCGAACCTTCGATCGTACTGACGATCGACATCCTCAAGGGATTGCGTGATCGTTACGAGGCCCACCATCGGGTGACCATCACCGATGAGGCGCTGACCGCAGCTGCGAATATGGCAGATCGCTATGTGCAGGATCGGTTCCTCCCCGACAAGGCGATCGACCTTATCGATGAGGCGGGCGCCCGGATGCGTATTCAGAGGCTGACCGCCCCGCCGGATCTGCGCGAGTTCGATGAAAAGATCGCCAGCGTCCGCATCGAGAAGGAAGCGGCGATCGACGCGCAGGACTTCGAGCGCGCTGCCAGACTGCGCGACGATGAGAAGAACCTCCTGGCCGCTCGACGCGAGCGGGAAAAGGCCTGGAAGGACGGCGATTCTGATTCACCGGCAGTCATCGGCGAGGAAGAGATCGCCCAGGTGCTGGCAAGCTCTACCGGTGTCCCCGTGGCCCGGTTGACCGAGGAGGAATCCAGCCGACTGCTGCGCATGGAAGCCGAGATCGGTAAGCGGTATGTCGGTCAGCATGAGGCGGTCAAGGCCTTGTCCAGGTCGATCCGTCGTACTCGCGCTGGTCTGAAGGATCCAAAGCGTCCGAGCGGTTCGTTCATCTTCGCCGGGCCATCGGGCGTTGGCAAGACCGAACTGACCAAGGCGCTCGCGGAGTTCCTCTTCGGCGATGAGGACGCGCTGATCACCCTGGACATGAGCGAGTACTCCGAAAAGCACACCGCATCGCGGATGTTCGGATCACCTCCCGGCTACGTCGGATACGAAGAAGGCGGACAGCTGACCGAGAAGGTTCGGCGCAAGCCGTTCAGCGTGATCCTTTTCGATGAGATCGAGAAGGCCCACCCGGATATCTTCAACTCGCTCCTGCAGATTCTGGACGAAGGTCGACTGACCGACGCTCAGGGTAGGGTCGTCGACTTCAAGAACACCGTCATCGTGATGACCACCAACCTCGGTAGTCGCGATATCTCCAAGGGCGTCAACCTTGGTTTCTCACGCGCTGGTGATGAGGTGAGCAGCTACGAGACGATGAAGGCCAAGGTGAACGAAGAGCTCAAGCAGCACTTCCGCCCCGAGTTCCTCAACCGCGTTGACGAGACCATCGTCTTCCGTCAGCTCACTCTGGAGAACATCGAGCAGATCGTCGATCTGTTGGTCGCCCAGATCGAGACTCGGCTGGCCGACCGCGACATGGGTATCGAGTTGACCCCGGCGGCCCGCGAGCTGATCGCCAAGCGCGGATTCGATCCGGTGCTTGGTGCTCGTCCGCTACGCCGCGCATTGCAGCGTGACATCGAGGATCGCATCGCCGAGCAGATCCTCTTTGGTAACCTGACCGCCGGGTCGATCGTGGTCGTGGATGCTGTCCCGGGCGCCGATGAGAAGTCCACGGATGCTTTCACATTCGTCGGTACCCCGAAGCAGCCGCTGCCGGATCTTCCGTTTGCTGAACTGAGCGGAGGTCCCGAGGCCGACTGATCGCTCGCGCTCAGGTGAATACGAATGAGGGTGGGGTTCCTGATCGGGAACCCCACCCTCATTTTGGTTTGGCGCAGGCATGTCACTAGCCATGGAGGATCATGCCTCGTATGCCTAGGGCGAGGAAGAACAAGCCAGCGACCAGCAACCCGGCCACCAACACCTTGTGGTAATTGTAGTGAACGATCTTGTCGTAGACCCGGGTGATCGCGGCCGCCATGCCTGGCCATCGCGACCAGCCCCAAGCCATGAAGAGATAGGGGCCGACCAAAGTCGGGATGAACGCCAGATAGACCAGTGCATGTATGAGCAGGTCCTTACTGACAGTCGAGATCAGTCGGGCGACGATGTACATCGTCGCGAACCCGGATGAGCCGATGAACACGTTCGTGAATCCCACCGCCGCGGCTGTACGCGGTGAGTAATCATCGTGTTTGGTTGCGATCTCCTTCGGGCCCGGGTCGTCGGGAGACGTGGGAAGCTGACCAGTGCGATCCTTCTGGCTGCGGGTAGCCAGAATCGTGGCGGAGATAACCAGCAATACGCCTGCCGTGAGGTCGACATAACGCTGCACCACCCACTCGCGCACATGCGACGATAGATATGTTGAGATGACCGCAGCATCGGCGAACTGGTAGACGGCGAACAGCAGCGTGCAACCGACCAAGAGGCCGGCGGTCAGCCAAATGACGGCCCGGCGTCCGGCCTTGCCCTTGACCAGATAATGCAGGCAAACGCCGTAGAGGGTCGGGCTGAAGCCCATGAACAGGCCGAGTGCCGGGACAGCGACGACGATGACGACCCAACTGCTCATGCCGTGAATTCCCCTCTTCTGGGTTGTGTCGGACGCGAACGCCGGGTAAGCGGCTCAACTGATGTCCAGAGCCATCGAACCACAACGGATCGATCGTGCGCCACCGCAGCGCGGCCACGGCGACAGGTAATCGCTGTTGTCGATCGACCGAAGGCGGTCGGAGGATGGTCCTGTTCGCGTAGTTCACTCAGGCTAATCACAATGATGAACGCTGGCGATAGACTAAAAAGGGTGCATGCACCAATGGAGGTGACTCGAGTGAAGATCGTAGCGATCGTGGGAACGAATGCCAATTTTTCTTTCAATCGTCTGCTGCTCAACTTCATGAAGTCGCATTTCCGCGATACCGCCGACGTTGAGGTCCGCGATATCACCGATATTCCAATGTTCAATGAGAGTGCGCCGGAGGACCCCGACAGCGTGAAAGAACTCAGTCTGGCAATCGCCGGCGCTGACGGAGTGATCATCGGTTGTCCCGAGCACAACCATTCAGTGCCTTCGGCGCTCAAGAGTGTTTTGGAATGGCTTTCGTTCCGCACTCACCCGTTGAATGGTAAACCAGTCATGATTGTCGGTGCTTCGCATCATCCCCAAGGATCATCACGCGCGCAGATCCATCTTCGTCAGATACTGGATGCTCCCGGCGTTGGGGCGCGGGTGTTACCGGGAAACGAGTTCCTTCTCGGAAATGTCAAGACAGCTTTCGATGATCAAAGTCAACTGGTCGATGAAGCCACTATCCAGTTCTTGGAGAGGTGCTTTGCAGATTTCGTCGACTTTGTGCATAGCAGTCAGTCGGCGTCCAGCTCAATGACCAAAGGAGAATCAGCCGTGGTGCCTTCGGATGTGATTCGATGGGATGCTACCTACGACGTGATTGTGTTGGGCTTCGGAGGCGCTGGCGCTACTGCCGCCCGATTCGCGGCCGATGACGGAGCCAAAGTGCTATTGGTCGATTCTGCGCCAGAAGGCTACGAAGGCGGCAATACTCGGGTTTGCGGACAACTCGTCTGCTCGGCGGACGACGAAGCTGCGATGCGCGAGTATTATCTCGCTCAGACTGCTCCGATGGAACTTGATTCCGAGATCATCGACACCTATGTCCACGGCTTGACGAACATGAAGCGGTATTTCCGCGACTATCTCGGTGTCGAAGAGCCGGTGAGCGCGAAGAAGACGTTTGGCGCGTTGGTAGGCAGCATGACGCCGGAGTATCCGGAGTTCCCCGGAGGCGAGACCGTCGACATGCTTCTCGTCCACGAGGGGCTCCTGGACGGCGCATTGTGGAAGATCCTGCACCGCAATGTTGTGGAGCGTTCTGCGTCCATCGACGTCTGGTACCGCTCACCTGCGCGGCACCTGGTTAAGGCCGCCGATGGACGCACAATTGCGGGTGTCCAGATCGAACGTGAGCATGTGCTGCGCAATATTCGTGCCCTCAACGGTGTGGTGCTGGCTACCGGCGGTTTCGAGAACAACAAGCGCAAGATCCAGGATTACATCGGGGCACCGGGGCTTGCTCCCCTCGGCGGGATGTTTAACACCGGTGACGGGATCGACCTGGCCATCGAAGCAGGCGCCGATCTATGGCATATGGCGAACTACGAATCCCTCGGTCTGCAGCACGGTCTGGCATTCGCTGTCGGAGAAGGCGAGCGTGCCCAGCTGCCGCTGTTCAACCTCGAGGGATTCTCCAGCGGCAGCATCGTCACTGTTGGCGATGACGGAAGCCGATACTTCAAGGAAGATGAGCCTAATCGGCACGGTCATATCTATCACCACGGTGTCTGGCGGGTCCCAGCTGCACAGGCGCATCCGCATTTGGTCTTCGACCAGGCGAAATACGATGAACTGGTCGGCGACAAGCACGCCGACGTTTTGGCGAGAGCGGTCACGGCGAACTCGCTGGCTGAACTCGCGATGCTCATCGGTGCCGAGCCGGAGATCCTGGCCAAGACCGTCGACAGCTTCAACTTCTTTGCGGCTCAAGGCGTCGACTATGAACACGGTCGGGATCCCAGGAACCTACGCGCTTTCGGGGACGGCCCCTACTATGCGATCGAGTTGCGGCAAGCCATGTTGAACACTCAGGGCGGTCCGCGCCGTAACTCGCGGGCAGAGATCCTCGACCCCTCAGGGCAACCAATCCCACACCTTTATGGCGCCGGCGAACTCGGCGGAATCTGCGCCGGGCAGTATCAGGGTGGTCAGAACATCGCCGAATGCCTGATCTTCGGCAAGATTGCCGGACAGAACGCTGCAACCTGGAAGCAGGTGGTCGGGCACCGAGCGCCTTCAGAAGCGATCTGAGCGCAGAATCTGAGGTTGTCCTGGGTCCGAACCAGTATCTTGGACGAAGCCAGGTGGGCATGGGGTCGGAGATGATCGTTCGGGTCACCACTGACGATTCGGGAGCGATCGCAGACGTTGAGATCGTCCAACAATCGGAGACTGCAGAGGTAGCGGGTGAGGCACTGCGAAAGCTGCCGCAGCAGATGATCGCGCTGAACACTTTTGATGTGGACGCGGTATCTGGTGCGTCTGTCTCGAGCAAAGCGCTCATCCAAGCCGTGCGAGACGCGCTGAGCCAGGTTCCGGGTCGCGACTCGTGATGATCTCAGTTACGGCGAGGGGGGGAGGACACGATGAAGCTGGTCGCCATCGTCGGCACCAACGCGGAGTTTTCTTATAATCGACTTTTGCTGCAGTGGATGCGCAGACATTTCAGCGCGGATGCTGAGATCGAGGTGCTGGAGATCTCGAGTCTGCCAGCCTTCAGTCGGGACCTGGTCACCAGTGAACAGGACGATGTGCTGGTCTTCGCAGGCAGAGTCGAGGCTGCCGACGGCGTCATCGTCGGCTGCCCCGAATACGACCATTCGATTCCTGCTGCGTTGAAGAGCGTCTTGGAATGGCTTTCCTACCAGTTGGATTCGCTGAAGGACAAACCTGTTCTCATTATTGGCGGCTCTTACGGACCGTTGGGCTCGGCTCGTGCCCAATTACATCTGCGGCAGATCCTCGCCTCGCCCCAGATCCGGGCGAACGTGCTTCCGGGCAGGGAATTCCTGTTGGGGCATGTGCAAAAGGCGATCGATGACACCGGGGAGTTAATAGATCCGTCGGCTATTGCAGATCTGGAAGAGTGTTTCGTCGAGTTCATGAGATACGTTCGGGCTGTGCAGAGGGGCTTCGGCGAGGTGCGGCCGTTATCGGGTGACTAGCTGAGGGAAACCACCGCGTGGCTTGTCTCGGTCAGCGTGAAGGTGACACCCAGCGTCTCGAGGCCGACTAAGACCGTCCGATCTTCGAAGACGAAAACGAATCCGATCCGCAGGCCTGGCGGTATCAGCTTCGCCGTGGCTTGCGGCCCATTGAAGAATCCGATGGTTGACCAAATCTCGGCCGTCGTCGATACTGCGGCGATGGCGGTCACGGCGAGCAAATCTGTTTGCAGTGGGTAGCCGGTTCGTGGGTCAAGAATGTGGTGCCAACTGCCCTGTGGCGTGGTCAGCGAACGTTCGTAGATTCCCGAGGTCACCACCGAGCAGGGTGGTAACCGCAGCACCCCGAGCGGACGCCCACGTTCGGCGAAAGGCTTCTGAACGCCGATGTGCCAATACTCTCCCGGTCGTGGACCTGGCCCGACGGTCAGGATGTTGCCTCCGAGATCGATGACACCGCTCTCGACGCCTTCGTCCTGCCAGGCCTGTTTGATGGCGTCGGCGATATATCCTTTAGCGATTGCTCCAAGGTCGAGCCGCATGCCGGGGTGCCTCAAGAAGACCGAGCGTCTGGCATCGTCGAGCTTGATCTGGGTTGGATCGGTCAGTTCAAGACAGCTTGCGATCGCCTTCGGGTCCGGACGATGAGCGTCGTCGAAACCGATCCGCCAGAGCTGGACGAGTGGACCGATCGCCGCATTGAAGCCCTTCTTGCTGCGGCTGATCACTACGGCGTCTCGGATCAGCCGGTAGGCGATCGGATTCACCAGCACCGGTTCGGCTCCTGCGGCCTGATTGATGCGAGAGACTTCCGAGGACGCCGAGTTTGCGCTGAGCAGCGCCTCGTAGTCGCCGATCAAACGGGCGGCGCGGGCAAGTGCGGGGTCTGGGCGCGAAGCCTCGACGCTCAGCGTGACATGAGTGCCCAATGCGTAGTAGTTCTTTGTCGCGCGGCCCACCCCTCAAAGGCTAGCGAACCGGCGCTGGGTCAGGGCCAGGCCAATTGTCTAACGCCCGGCTCGCTGCAATCGGTAGCGGACGCGATCGGTGCTGCCTTTCACCCGGGTGAATCCGCAGCGTTCGAGTACTCGGATGGAAGCGAGGTT
>JALHFX010000008.1:0-27594 GCA_022837595.1 Propionibacterium sp. | reverse complement strand
AGGCCGTCGTCCAGCCGCACGATCAGGTGGACGCCGAAGCCTGGCACCCAATTGTCGATGCCGAGACTGTCGCGAAAGATGCGCGCGGTGGTCGCGGTGGCCGCGTGCGGATAATCGATTACTGCGGGCAGGGGACAGTTCCCCTCAGCGAGCTGTTGAGCTTGAGCTGGATCGACCGGGACCAAAGCAATGACGCCATCGCTGAGCACTAGCAGCTACCCTCACCTTTAGGTCAGTCTGCGTTCACAGATCACGTCCGAGCAGATCCATCACCGCGAGCACCTCGTCGAGAGGCAGCTGCCCAGGAGCGGAGCCTTCACCGCCCAGTGTGGCGAAAGTCGCGCACGAACCGAAAACTTGGCCAGCCAGCCGCGAAACCACACCCAGTGGCCCCATCGACATCGTGATCAGCGGGACTTTGCTGGTCTGCGCCGCCACCGCGGTGGCTTCGAGCAGCGCGGCAACATCGGCAGGCTTCCGAGGCATCACCGCGATTTTTGCTACGTCGGCGCCCAACGAGGCCATGGCATTCAAGCGATCGGCGATCTCGGTCGCGCTCGGCGTCCCGGTGAAGTCGTGGTTCGACGCGATGACCGGCACCCGATGTGTTCTGGCCGCTTCAAAGCATCGTTTGACAGCAGGGTTCAGGTACTGGACGTCGACCATATCGATGGTCCCGGAGGCGCAGACGTCGGCGATGATGTCACGGTAGCTGTCGCCGGGCGGATTCCAGTCGCTTCCTTCGTGTTTGGTTCGCGGGGTGAACAGCAGCGGACGCTCGCCGATGATCTCGTGAATTCGTTCTGCCATCGAGATCACCTTCGAGTGGTCGTCACGGGCAGAATAGCGATCCACCCGCCACTCCACCATCTCGGTGCGGCTGGCGGCGATGCGCCTTGATGAGGCGATCAAACTGGACTCATGAGCGTCGGTGAGCGGGACTATCACCGTGGGCCGCCCAGATCCCAGTTCGACTCCTCGGACGGTCAGGACTGGTCGGTTAGCGGCTGCGCTCATGTGCCCACGGTAGCGGTACCCGGCCGAGCGCGGAACAGTTGAGTGTGATAATCCGCAATACTGGAGCAATGGAGACCGGCGCCCGGGTGCACAAAGGCAGAACCCGCAATTCGTTGCGTCGGTTCATGGCAATCGGCACCAGAGTCACACTCACCGCACTCGCATTGATCCTCCAACTGCTGGTCTTCGGAACCTTGCTGCTACGCAGCAGCGAGTTTGCTCCCTGGATCGGCTCGCTTTCCATACTGATCAGCATCGGTGTGGTGGCATTCATCTTGAACTCCCGTATGCAGGTCGAGTACAAGCTGGCGTGGACGATCCCCATCATGCTGATGCCGCTTTTCGGAGGTGCTTTCTATCTGCTATTCGGAGCCCGCAGCGGTACTCGGCGGCAGACGCTGCAGTACAAGTCCAGACAAGACCTCGCGGCCATCGATCAGAAGTCGGTGGTGGGAGCGTTGTCAGTACTGCCCGGCAGCCTCGACGAACAAGATCCGAAATTGGAGCCGGCAGCCGGTGCCTTGCTGCCGGTGATCGACATCGAACCAGATGCGGCGCGTCAGATCGCCTATCTCGAGGCCGGCGGGCCTTTCAGGGCTTATCGCGATACCGAGACGGTCTACTACCCACTCGGGGAAGACGCTTTCGAGGCGATGCTGGAGGCTCTTTCGGGGGCGAAGCGCTGGATCGCGATGGAGTACTTCATCGTCTCCGAGGGGCAGATGTGGCGCAAAATCTTCGATGTGCTCTGCCGCAAGGTGTCCGAGGGCGTCCAGGTCTGGTTCATGTACGACGATCTGGGTTCGCTGTGGAGGCTGCCAGACGGGTTCGCGAAAGAGTTGCGCGACGCCGGAGTGAACGTCCGCTCGTTCAACAAACTCGGGCCCGGATTGACTCTTCGCTATAACAACCGGGACCACCGCAAGTTCACTATCGTCGATGGTCTGATCGGGTTCACCGGCGGCATCAATATTGCCGACGAGTACATCAACGCGATCGAGCGCTTTGGCCACTGGAAGGACACCTCAATCCGGTTGCGCGGTCCCGGAGCCTGGGGTATGGCATCGCTCTACTTCACGATCTGGGATCTGGTGAGCGGCGAGCAGACCGACTTGGGGGCGCTGCATCCAAGCGACGAGGAACTTGCTGCCCAAAGTGGTGGTGCAGGAGTCGTGGTGAGCTACGACGACACGCCCTTCGACGATGTTTCGCTGGGCTGGGCCGCCTATCGAGGCATGATGAGCCGAGCGAAATTTCAGGTCGACCTGATAACACCCTATCTGGTGCCGACCGGCGAGATGATCACTGTTTTCACAGCACTGGCCGAATCGGGCGTGCGGGTCCGCATCATCACCCCGGGCATCCCCGACAAGTCCTATGTCTACGCAGTGACCAGATCGAACTATCGTCCGCTGGTCGAGGCCGGCGTTGAGGTGTATGAGTACACGCCAGGGTTCATCCATGCCAAGCAGATGATCGTGGACAACGACACCGCTATCATCGGGACGATCAATTTTGATTTCCGCAGCTTCTATCTGCACCAGGAGAATGCCGTCTGGATGCATCAGACATCTGCCATCGCGCAGATGGCAGCCGACTATGAGTCGACACTGGAGAAGTGTCGACGGGTTGGATTGACTGAAGTGCGCTCAACCTCGTGGTGGCGGCGGGCAGTATGGCTGGTGCTACGTACGTTCTCTCCGCTTATGTGAGGCCTGGTGTCGGAAGCTCCAGCGCATGCGCTTCTATTGTGAGAGTACTCTTAGGCTGGTCTTGTGAAGTGGAACAGCTACCGAGCGGCACTATTCGACCTCGATGGGGTACTCACCCCGACGACAGATCTGCATATGCGGGCATGGTCGCAGATGTTCAATGATTATCTTCGAGGTCGGGAGGATGCCGAGCCGTATACCGATTCCGACTATTTCTCCTATGTCGACGGCAAACCGCGGTATGAAGGCGTGGCGTCGTTCTTGGCGAGCCGTAGCATCGTGCTCCCGCAAGGGGATGCGTCGGATCGTCCCGAGGTCGAGTCGATCTGTGGCCTGGGCAATCGCAAGAACCAGTACTTCAATGAGGTGCTGGCCCGCGACGGTATCGAGCCCTATCCTGGCTCGTTGCGGTTGTTGGATCATTTGGCGGGTATCGGGTTACCGATGGCGGTGGTGAGTTCTTCGCGCAATGCGCGAGAGGTACTGGAGGCGGCGGGGTTGACTGACTATTTCGAGGTCGTCATGGACGGCAATCTTGCGCGCCAATTGGGTCTGCCGGGCAAACCTGAGCCGGACGTCTTTGTGGAATCCGCCAAGATGCTTGACGTCACCGTGGACGATACGGTCGTGCTTGAGGACGCGTTGTCCGGGGTGGCTTCGGGCGCTGCCGGTGGATTCGGCCTGGTGGTTGGAATCGACCGTGGTGCCGGCGCCGAAGCGTTGAAGAGCGCCGGCGCTGATCTTGTAGTAACAGATTGCGAGGAGTTGCTGCCGTGATCGGCAAGGAGAAAGTGAACCTGAACCCACTGGACGACCACCGTTTTCCCCCTCATGAATGGGCCCTCATCGAGAACTATCCGAGTTCAGCTGATCTTGGACAGACCGAGACGCTTTTCGCTACGGCGAACGGATACATAGGCATGCGTGGCAATCCGGAGGAGGGGCGAGACTCGCACCATGTCGGCACCTTCATCAACGGTTTCCATGAGACGTGGGATATTCGTCATGCTGAGAATGCTTACGGCTTAGCACGTACCGGGCAGACCCTGATCAACGCGCCGAGCTCGCTCATGTTCAGGCTTTATGTCGACGACGAACCGTTGTTGCTCAGTATTGCTGATCTGCAGGCTTACGAGCGAAGACTCGAGTTCCGCGAGGGCGTGCTGCGCCGTGAGCTCATCTGGCGCACCCCCGCCGGCAAGCGGGTACTTGTGCGATCGACGCGAATGGTCAGTTTCACCGAGCGTCACCTGGCGTTGATGACCTATGAGGTTACTTTGCTCGAGGGTGATGCTCCGATCGTCATCTCGTCTCAGATCGTCAACAAGGAGGACTTCGATGATGTCGCGGGGCGGCGGGCGCCTCGCTCAGACGAGGATCCGCGTAAGAACCCAGGTCTAGACCATCGGGTGCTGCGACCGGAGATGAGCTGGCATAGCCCGCGCAGGATGATTCTGGGATACCAAGTCGCGAACTCGGGAATGACGCTCGCGGTTGGAGCTGATCATCGTATTGAGACCAGCAATCTTTTTACCGAGCTTGATGACACCACGGACGATCAGGGACGCAAGGTATACCGCATCGCTGCCAAGCAGGGGCAGCCGATCATGATCACGAAAGCTGTCGCCTATCACACCTCCCGGAGCGTGCCGGTGCGCGAACTGAGCGACCGTGTCCGTCGGACACTCGATCGGGTGCGAGAGAACGGATTTGAGGCCTATTACCAAGCGCAGCGCGCGTGGCTGACCCGGTTCTGGGAGAGCAGTGACGTTGATGCGGGCACGACGCAACGGCTTCAACAGGCTATCCGGTGGTGCATCTTCCAACTCGCGCAGGCAGCTGCCAGAGCCGACGGCGCCGGCATCCCGGCCAAAGGATTGACCGGTGACGGCTATGAAGGGCATTACTTCTGGGACAGCGAGGTCTACATGGTGCCCTTCTTGACGCTCACCGCTCCCGAACAGGCCCGCAATGCGCTGAGGTTCCGCTCCACTCACCTGGACAGTGCTCGGGAACGGGCCCGTGAAATGTCGACCAAAGGTGCCCTTTTCCCCTGGCGCACGATCAACGGTGAGGAGGCGTCGGCCTATTACGCGGCGGGAACTGCCCAGTACCACATTGATGCGGACATCGCGTACGCGATCGGGCACTACGTGTCGATGAGCGGCGATAGAGAATTCGCCTTCGGTGATGGCGCCCAAATGCTTGTCGAAACAGCCCGAATGTGGGTTGACCTAGGCTTCTGGCGGGTTAACGCGGCCGAGACCTTCGAGATCCACGGTGTTACCGGACCCGACGAATACACGACCGTGGTCAATAACAACACCTACACCAATGTGATGGCTCGTTGGAATCTGCGGCTGGCCAGCTGGATGGTGCGCAGGATGGAGGCGGATTCTCCCGACGATTACCGCCGCCTTGTGCATACGGTGCAACTCGATCCTGACGAGGTGGAGACCTGGGAGCGCTGCGCCAGCGGTATGAAGATCCCCTTCGACGAGCGGCTCGGTATCCATCCGCAGGATGATGCCTTCGTAGCGAAGGAGGTCTGGGATCTGGAGAACACTCCGCAGGAGAGCTATCCGTTGCTACTGCACTATCACCCGTTGGTGATCTATCGCTTCCAGGTGCTCAAACAAGCCGACGTGGTATTGGCGCTCTTCTTGCGCAGCAATGAATTCGGGCTCGAGGAGAAGCGCGCTGATTTTGAATACTACGACCCGATCACCACAGGAGATTCGAGCCTGTCAGCGGTAATGCAGGCGATCATTGCAGCCGAGGTCGGTTACCAGGATATGGCGCTGGAGTACTTCTACGAGGGACTTCTCGTCGACATCGGCGATACCCACGGCAACACCTCGGACGGGGTACATGTCGCCTCGGCAGCTGGCACCTGGCGGGCTCTGGTCTGCGGCTTCGGCGGCCTTCGCGATGACGACGAAGTGCTCTGCTTTGATCCGAGATTGCCACGTAAGTGGGGGCATCTGACCTTCAGGTTGGCCTATCGAGGCAGCCGGATCAAGGTGCATTTGACGCGCCGTCAGATTACTTTCACGCTGCTCAGCGGACACCCTGTCCCGCTGCGAGTTCGAGGCACTGAATACCTGGTAGGGGCGGATCCGTTAGCGGTTCGGCTCTCGCATCAGGGTGCCTATCTGTCATCGCTTGCATCATCGCACCCGGTGATTGGTGGACGCCGCAAGGACGGCACACTGATCACCGCGGAGGTTCCTGAGGTTTCAGATGTGGAATTCCCCACCGAAGAGTTCTCTGGCGCGACCTAACAGCCCCGTCACCGCCTTCAGCGGCCACCAAGGATCGCAGCGGCTACCGAAAGGCCCGCGCATCGCGCAGCGGCTACCGAGAATTGCGGAGGCTACCGAACGTTCGGTAGCCTCCGCAATTCTCGGTAGCCGCTGGTTGGGGTGGCGGGCTGATCGGGAGCTCGGAGCTGGGAGCTGGGAGCGGGGAGCTCGCAGCTGCGGGGAGCGGGGAGCGGGGAGGTGCCGGGGACGTTTGGTGTGGCGCTATCTAGTGCAGGCTTACAGAGTCACGCGGTCCCCCGAGCGGTGGACCAGGCCATCGGCCATCAGTCCAACGAGGCAGGCTTTGGCCTGGGGCAGTGAATGCCAGGCATCGAAGAGCATCTCGACCGGGACACCGTCCGGATTGGTTCGGATGATGTCGAGCAGTATCCCGCGGCATTGCCGGTCACTACCGTGCCATCGTTGGGCCGGCGCCGTTCTTGGGGACGCAGGGTAACCGGCGATACGCCAAGCGCAGGTGTCCGCGACCGGGCACGACGCGCAATCAGGGCGTCGAGCCAGGCAGACCAGAGCACCGAACTCCATGACCGCAGCTGCCCAGCGGGGAGCGAGCTCTGCCGCCGCATCGGTGAACTCTTGTGCTCGTGCTCGCTCGGCGTTGGTGAGATGAGCCGGGGGAGCAGCCTGAGCGACTTCGAGGCGAGTCAGCACTCGGCGAACATTGGTGTCCAAGACCGGGACGTGTGCGCCGAACGCGAAGCAGGCGATCGCTGCCGCCGTGTAGTCGCCGACACCGGGCAGTGCGCGCAACTCATCGACAGTGTCCGGAACCTGGCCGTCCTGCCTCTCAGCGATGGCAGTGGCGCTTGCATGCAGCCACAAGGCGCGCCGCGGATACCCCAATCGGCCCCAAGCCAGCACGGCTTCGCCGGTGGGTTCTGCTGCGAGCAGCGCCGGCGTCGGCCAGCGTTCGACCCAGGCCGCCCAGACCGGGAGCACCCTAGCGACCGGGGTTTGTTGCAGCATGAATTCGCTCACCATGACAGCCCACGGATCGCCATGACGCCACGGCAGATCGCGGGCATACGCGTCGAACCAGCCGACCAATTGGCGCACGATCTCAGCCCGGTCAATCATCGGGCCAGCGTAGCCTGATGTGAGGACCGAAGGAATCGTCCGCGTGGGAGCGGCCGAACCGGGTCGGGGGCACCTACGATGACGCCATGCAGGGTTGGCTGGAACCAATCGGCCCCGAGGAGCCGCGTGTTTATTGGATACGGCGGGGAATCGTCTTCGTCGTGCTGCTCGCCGTGGTCGCGGGTGTCGTTTGGTTGTTCGGGCGCCCCAAGGCAGTGACGGCCACACCCGCGCCGGTCACGCCGAGTGCGGCATCAACTCCGAGCCCGAGCACTGTCTCACCGTCACCGACACCGACACCGAGCGAATCTCCCAGCAAGGACGCGGAGCCGTCGTCGTCTGCCGAGCCTTCGGAGTCGTCTGCGGCCGAACCCGTCGAGGGGAGTGCCTCGGTCGAGCCCACAGCCACCGAGTCCGGCTCGTCCGGCTGCCCGCCGAGAAGCCTGAGGCTTCGTGTGGAAGGCCCCGCAACCGTTTCCCAAGACGATGCCTCGGTAGACTTCCACATCGTGGTGACCACCACCGAGCAGAGTTGTGAGCTCGACCTTGCGGACAGCTCGGCGGCTTTGGCGATCACCTCCGGCAGCGATCAGATCTGGCGGACTTCGGATTGCCCCGAATGGCATCCGAGTGGGGTACTCGAGCTGGTCGCAGACGAGGAATCCGGTTTCAATGTGAGCTGGCCGGTGAAGCGCGCCCGCGGCTGTGAGCTAACCGACGAAGTTCTGGGCGTCGGCACCTACGTCGCGACGGCCAGCGTCGGCCAGGTGAGCGGCCGTCTGGTGATGCAGGTGCGGTATTAGCGGTCACCGGCGGGCATCGCCGGGTTCGGGGTTTTACGACTATCGAGGCTAACCCTGGAACCAACGAACGAAACAGGTTCAGCTTGATCTCAAATCAGTGCGTGTCGATGCTGTCCGAGATGCGGGCCAGCCCATCGCGGATCGCCCGGGCCCTGGCGGTCCCCACCCCGGGCACGGCCGCCAAATCCGTGCGCGAGGCTGCGAAGACAGCCTGTAACGAGCCGAAATGCTCCAGCAGTCGGTCGGCTGTGGCGGTACTCATCTGCGCTGACTGCGAGACGATCCGATAGCCGTGAGCACTGATGCGATCGTCAAGGTTGCCCGAAGTGAAGCCGATCGCGTTCGCTACCGTCACCGGATCGAGCAGATCACCTGTCGGCAGATGCCGTAACACATCCAGAGCGAGTCGTTCTGCTCCGGGTTCGCGATAGTCGAGCTCGAGCAGTGTCGCGAGTTGGTCGATGCCTTGTGTCAGTTCGAACATCTGGAGTTGTAGGAGTCGCCCGTCGACACCAAGTGCCTCGACGTGGCCCTCTAGTTCCTCGGACAGGCGGCGCACCATGGCGAGGGGCTGGACCGCACGGACCAGATCGCCGACCGTCACCAAATCATCAATCTCGAGCGCGGACAGCTCCTTGGTGACCGAGTCAAGACGTTCGCGATAGCGGGAGAGCGTGGCGACTGCTTGTTCGGCGCGTACCAGGATCTGGTCGGAGCTTTCAATGGGGTATCTGAGGCCTGCCATGAACAGTGCGATGGAGGCCATTGCGGCAGAAACTGTGACTACTGGGATATTGGATTGCAGCGCGATGCGGTCGGCGGTGCGATGGCGGGTGCCTGTCTCGATAGTGGGCAAAGAGGCTGATGGCGAGAAATGAACGCCCGCACTCACGATGGTCGACAGATCGTCATCGACGATGATGCCGCCGTCCATCTTGGCCAGTTCACGTAGTGCGGTGGGTGTGAAGTCCGTATTGACGGTGAAACCGCCGGTGGAAATCTGCTCGATCACCGGATTCGTACCGAGCACGATCAACCCACCCGTGCGGCCGGCGCGGATCCGCTCAAGACCATCGCGCAGTGGCGTCCCCGGGGCGAGCAGCGCGCGGTAGCGGCGGTAGCGCTCCTCGTCATGGCCCAGGTCTTTGCTCACGCCCATCAGTCTAGGGGCGGTCGATTCATTCTCGTGGTCCTCAGGTCCGGCACAACCTCCAGGAGGCTTGCTCAACCGGTCTGCCTCAGTGCCTGTATTAGTTGATTTATCCGGTGCTCACCTTTCGGTGGGAGGACGGTCGGCGTAGCCCGAGAGCGTTCAGGGCGTCTGCAACGGTGGCTACCTCGACGACTTTGAGGCCATGCATCCGGGGCAGCCGGTTATTGGGGTCGCGGTTACCTGCGGGCACCAACGCAAGTTCGAATCCCAAGCGCGCCACTTCGCCGACTCGTTGTTCCAGGCCTGGTACTCGGCGTAGATCACCGGCCAAACCGATCTCGCCCAGCGCGACGACTTTGCGGTGACAGCCTTCGTCCAAGCCTGCGGAGGCGATCGCGATGGCGATGGCGAGGTCGGCTGCGGGGTCGAGGATGCGTGCGCCGCCGACTGTGGAAACGTAGACGTCGTGTCTCGACAAGCTGAAACTCGCATGGCGCTGCAAGACTGCGAGGATCATCGCCACGCGTGAACCGTCGACGCCATGTGTCACCCTGCGCGGTGGGGTCTCAGCGGCTGCTGCGGCGACCAGGGATTGCACCTCGGCGAGCATGGCGCGGCTACCTTCTCTGGTGACGGTAACGCAAGTACCCGGGGTAGGTTCTTGGTGGCTGGAGGTGAACAAGCCAGAGGGGTCGGGAACCTCGACGATGCCGTGCTCGCTCATTTCGAAACAGCCGACCTCGTCTGCGGGGCCGAAACGGTTCTTATTGGCGCGGACCATGCGGAACCCAGAGTGCCGGTCGCCCTCGAATGCCAACACGACGTCGACGAGATGCTCAAGAAAGCGTGGTCCGGCTACCTGACCGTCCTTGGTGACATGGCCGACAATGATCACCGCCATGCTGCGGCGTTTCGCGACTCTGACCAGTGCGCCGGTCACTTCGCGAACCTGGCTGACGCCGCCAGGTGAACCGTCGGCTTGCGCGGTGCCGATCGTCTGCACCGAATCGACGACCAAGAGACTCGGTGCAGTCTGTTCGATATGGCCGAGGACAGTGCCGAGATCGGTCTCGGCCGCGAGATAGAGATTGTCGGCCACTGACTTCGTGCGTTCGGCGCGCAGCCGCACCTGTGCTGCAGACTCTTCCCCCGAGACATACAAAGTGGTATGGCCTCCACGCGCCCAGCGCGCCGCCACTTCGAGTAGCAGGGTCGATTTTCCGACGCCGGGTTCGCCGGCCAGCAGGACGACCGCGCCCGGCACCAGACCACCGCCGAGGACGCGGTCGAGTTCGCCGATGCCGGCCAGGGTTCGTTGGGCGGCATCGATACTGACCTCGCTGATTGGTACGGCGGCTTGAATAGGTACCGAGACGCTGATCCCTTGTGCCTTGGCTGCGCTGCGTTCTGCGACCGATCCCCAGGTCTGGCACTCACCGCAACGCCCGACCCAGCGAATGGATGTCCATCCGCATTCGGTGCACTGATACGCGTCGGTCTTGGTAGCCATGCGAAGAGACTAGGGGTAGGCACTGACACTTTCCGCAGCACAACTGTGTCGCCATGAGGCAGAACCGCCGGCAGTAATGCGAAAACTCTGTCAATCGATTAACAGATCGGCTATCTTAACTTTCGTGACCACTACCCCTGACGGTGATCCCATGTTGCCAGAGCAGGCAGCCTCTAACGATCCCGATTACCCGAAATTTCATCTGGCCCCGCTGCGTGGCAGGCTGAACGACCCCAATGGCCTGGTCGTGCGCGACGGGGTTCACCACGCATTCTTTCAATACGGCCCGGGTTTCCCGCAAAACCGCTTGGTGTACTGGGGTCATGCCTCGTCCACTGACCTGATCACTTGGCGGCACCATACTCCGGCAATTACCCCGGACAGCTGGTACGACCGTTCCGGCGCCTACTCCGGTGGAGCGTTGCTTCACGACGACGAAGTGTGGTTCTACTACACGGGAAATGTGAAGACCGATGCGGGTGAGCGCGAGAGCTACCAATGCCTGGTGACTACTACCGATCTCGAGCGCTTCACGAAGGATCCGGACAATCCGCTGATATCCGGACCACCGCCCGGCTATACGGCGCATTTCCGCGATCCGCAAGTCACGGCAGAGGCAGATGGCTGGCGCATGTTGATCGGTGCTCAACGCGACGATCTCAGTGGATGCGTGCTGATCTACCGATCGGACGATCTGCGGACCTGGCGGCTCGATGGCGAACTCGGCCTACCCGACGCGGCCGGTCGCTTCGACCAGTTCGGATTCATGTGGGAATGCCCGAATCTGCTCCGGGTTCCAGACGAGGTGAGTGGCGAGTACTGGGACGTGCTGATCTTCTGTCCCCAGGGTGTCGGCCCGATCGGAGAGCAGTTCCAGAACATCTTCCCTTGTGGCTACCTGGTTGGTAAATGGGACGGGCATGCCCTGCGGCAAACCGGGGAGTTCCTGGAACTCGACCGCGGCTTCGAGTTCTACGCGCCTCAGGCCTTCGTTCGAGATGAGGCGGACCAGGCGCCCGTGCTGTTGGGTTGGTTGGGTAACGCGTCGGAGGATAATCAGCCGTCATTGACGGACCACGGCTGGGTACACATGTTGAGCGTCCCGCGCGTGTTGAGTGTGCGCAATGGACGCCTCATACAGCGGATCGCGCCGGTCGAATTGAATCCTCGGAGTGCCCGCTCTGCCCAGACGCTGGGCGTCGAAGGCATGAACTTGCGCGATGACGTGGTCGTGCTGGAGGAACTTCGCACTGAGCGGTCCTTCGTGCTCGATGTCGAGATCGGTCAGCTCGGAGCGTCCAGTTGGGAATTGCGCCTGCAAAGCGGCACCAGCAAGGTCGTCTTCGCATTCGAGCGAGGAGGACGGCTGACCATCGATCGTGGAGCGACGCGCTATCCGCATGGTTCCACGCGAACCGTCAGCGTGCCGGACGTCGAGACACTGCGGGTGCAGTTGGTTCACGACCGCTCTGTCACTGAACTGTTCGTCGCCGATGGGCACACAGTATTCAGTCTGCGCAGTTATCTGGAACCCGGCGAGTTCACGGTGACGCTTGCAGCCCGGGGGTCGATCCACGTTGACAGGGCCGAGGCAGTCGTGGTGGGCGGCCCGGTTGGTGCCGCTGAGGCGTCCGCCTAACAGCGGCGGAAGCATTCGATATCTAGCATTGACAAGTATGTCAATCGATTGACATACTTGTTTCGATCAGTTTACAAAAAAAGCCCGGATCGATGAACCGTTCGAGGAGGAACACTATTCATGGACCACGCTAGAGTCGCCCAGACCGTGCTCCAAGCGGTCGGCGGCGCCGACAACATTTCAGCGGCGGCGCATTGCGCCACCCGATTGCGACTTGTGCTGAACGACGAGCAAATCGTCGATGAAGCGACGCTGGATGAAGACCCCGATATCAAAGGCACGTTCTCTGCCGGCGGAATGTTCCAGGTAATCGTCGGCCCCGGCGACGTCGATATCGTCTACCAGAAGCTGGTGGCATCCGGCGTCCGCGAAGTGAGCAAGGACGAAGCCAAGCAGGAAGGCGGCAAGAAGGCCAACCCGGTCGTGCGCCTGATCAAGGTGCTTGCCGATGTCTTCGTGCCGATTCTTCCGGCACTGATCGCCGGCGGCCTGATGATGGCTCTCAACAATGTGCTCACCGCACCGGGGTTGTTCGGGCCGAGATCCCTGGTCGAGATGGCGCCGAGTATCGCAGACATGACCGCCATGATCAACCTGTTTGCCAGCGCGCCATTCACGTTCTTGCCGGTGCTGATCGGCTTCTCTGCGACCAAGCGTTTCGGCGGCAATCCCTATCTGGGTGCCGCCATGGGCGCAGCTATGGTGATGCCTGCCCTGGTGAACGGCTGGGTGGTCGCCCAGGCGGTGGCCGATGGCACCATGACTTACTGGGATCTGTTCGGCCTATCGGTCGCCCAAGCCGGCTATCAGGGCCAAGTGATCCCGACGCTGGCCGTCAGCTTCTTGCTCGCCACCATCGAGAAGTGGTTGCATCGACGTCTCGGCGGGACTGTCGACTTCCTGGTGACCCCGCTGGTGACGATGATCGTGACCGGTTTCTTGGCCTTCGTCTTCGTGGGCCCGCTGACGCGCAGCCTCGGCGATGGCATCACCTATGGCTTGCAGTGGCTCTACGACTCCACCGGATTCCTCGGCGGTCTGCTGTTCGGCCTGGTCTATTCTCCGGTCGTGGTGACCGGCCTGCATCAAAGCTTCCCGGCAGTCGAACTATCACTGATCGGGCAAGGCGGGTCATTCGTTTTCCCGATCGCATCGATGGCCAATGTCGCTCAGGGCGCTGCCACCTTGGCTATATTCTTGGTTGCGGGCCCCGGCAAGCTCAAAGGTCTGGCTGGCGCTTCGGCGGCTTCGGCGCTGGTGGGGATCACCGAGCCCGCGATCTTCGGCGTGAACCTGCGGCTACGCTGGCCGTTCTTCATCGCCATTGGTTCGGCCGCGGTGGGCGGTGCGTTGGTTAGCATTTTCAATGTCCAGGCGATCGCGCTGGGTGCGGCCGGGCTGCTCGGTTTCGTGTCGATCAAGGCCACCGACATCCCGATGTTCATGGTCTCATTGTTCGTTACCATTGCAATCTCCTTCACCGTCACCTTCATCTACGCTCGTACGCGCGGTAAAGAAGCCGTCCTCGGCACCCGGGTCGACGAGACCGTAGAGGAAGAAGAAGGTGAACGCGAGGATGAACGGGAGCGAGAAGAACAGGCCGCGGTCTTGCAGCAAGTTCCACTTGCCGGCAACTTCGAATCAACCGACTTCGTTGTGACCGCGCCGGTGCGCGGGGAGCTGATCAACCTTGCCGATGTGAAGGACCCGACCTTCGCCCGCGGCCTTCTTGGCCCCGGCGCGGCGATCATTCCCGATGGCGGTTCGGTTGTCTCGCCGGTCGATGGCGAAGTGATCGTCGCCTTCCCGACCGGGCATGCGGTCGGACTGCGCGCCGACAGCGGTGTCGAATTGTTGATTCACATCGGGATGGACACCGTGGAGCTCAAGGGGAAACACTTCTCGTCGAAGGTCGTCAAGGGGCAGCGTGTCTACCGCGGGGAAGTGCTGGTCGTGCCCGACTGGGATGCGATTACGGCTGCTGGTTTCGATCTCACGACTCCGATCGTGGTCACAAATGCCGCGAATTACGCGAAGGTTGATCCCGTCTCGCCGCCCGGCCCTATCGAGCCCGGTGCCGAGATGCTCGAGATAACGCAGAAGGATCCTGCGCTGACGTGATTTCCTCACACGCGGCGGACGCTCGTTTCGGAAGAAACTGGGCGTCCGCCGCGCAGTTATTGCCTGCAGTAGATGCGGGCGCGCAAAAGGTGATCGGTGCCGCGGCTGACGGTGCTACCTCAGGTGGTCTCGGCTTCGATCAACGTGACGGGAAACTCGAGTGGTTTGACCGGACGGCGGTCCACAGGCGCCTGGGTCTTGCCATCGATCCGGTCGAGCAGCAGATCGACGGCGCTTCTACAGATGAGTGGGATGGGCTGACGTATGGTGGTCAACATAGGCAGTGCCCGTCGGACGGCATCGGTGCCATCAAAACCGACTACTCGCAGCTGATCGGGTACAGCGATCCGCGCACGCGCGGCCCAGCCGAGTACTGTTCCGGCCATCAGGTCGTCGGTGGCGAAGATACCGTCGACCGACGGCAGCCATTTTTCGAGCCAACGGCCGATCTGCTGACTTCGGAGGGGCTCGGGGGTATGAAAATTCACGGTCCCGATCGTCGGTTCGATCCCGGCTTTGGCGAGCACCGAGCGATAGCCGACCTCTCGCAGATTCCGGGGTCCAGAGGTTGAGGTCAACAGGGCAGGGCGGCGACAACCACGGCGCAATAGCAGTTCGGTGGCCAGTCGGCCGCCGGACTCGTTATCGCAGCGCACGTTCGGAATATGGGGTGACAGCTCCCTATCGATGGTCACCACGGGAAGAGTGATTTCGGCGTATTCGGGGATCGCATCGTTGTGAGCGCCGGAAATGATCCCGTCAACCCGGTTGCTCATCAGCAGTTCGAGGTACTCCCGCTCCTGCTCGGCCCGGCCTAAGCTGTTGCACAGGATCAGCCGGTATCCGCGCCGCTCGAGAGCGTGTTCCAAACCGACCACGACCTCACCGAAGAACGGCAGCGCCACCGTCGGCATGATGACCCCGATCATCTTCGTCCGCTGGCCGAGTAGTGCCCGGGCAACCTCGTTCGGACGATAGTTGAGTTCCTCGATCGCTTGCGCCACCCGGTCCTTGGTGTGTTGGCTGAGATACCCACGATTGTTCAGTACTCGTGAGACCGTCGTCGGGGAGACGCCGGCCAGTTTGGCCACATCCACCTGGCTGGGCGCCTGATGCACGTCAGACACAGCCCGACCTCCTCGGCTCAGATGCGCACCATGCCGCGCCCCGGGACCTCGAATGTGACCGAGGCGATCCCTGGGGACCCATGCAGACTGGTGAAGTCGATCTTGATATCGTCCAGCAGTTCACTAATCGGAGCACCGATCCAGTCTTCCACCCTTGCGCGGGAACCAGCGATCTCGATGGTGTCCAATCGGACATCGCCGTGTAGTGCCGATGGCAGCACTGATGGATCAGACTCCCACTTCAAGAAGTACGGCAGTTGCGGATCTGTCATCAGTCCCCTCACGCCGATCTGATGCCACTCGAGGCGGCGCCCATCGGGGAACTGGCGTGATCCGGGCACGGATGCTCGATTCAGTCGCTGTTCGAAAGGAGTCAGGTCATCCACTGCGATGACCCAGCTCAGCCAACCTCCGCCTTGCTCTTGTCGGGTGCGTACTACTTGTCCGTAGACAGCTTTCTCGGCCGCCGGATGATCGAGTACTTCCACGACTTCGAGATAACGGCCATCGGTCAGCGGCAAAATATTGTTGCGGGTACCGAACCGAGGATGAAATCCCCCGTCCTTGAACTCGCGCCCCAAGATCTCGCTCAACTCATCCACGGTGGCCTGAAGTCCTTGGGGGCCGGCTACAAAGGCAAGATGGTCGATATGCATAAGGCCATTGTGACAACTCAGCGATGCGTTAGCGAATCCGGGATCAGCGCGCTGAACAGCCTCATAGCATCGCCAAGTACGGTTGTTTCGTGCAGTTTGCTCACTTTTCGGAACGGGCTCGGCGATCGCTGCCGGACGACGATGTCGGTGCGCCCACAGTTGGGTTGAGTACCTCGTCGGTTTTCCCCGATTCCACAATCAGCGCCTTCGCTTTGGCCGCCCAGCTCGGCTATGACGGGATTGAGCTGATGGTCGGCACTGATGCGGTCAGCACCGATGTCGACCGGGTTCGTCAGCATCAAGATGAGTATCAAATGCCGGTGCTGAGTGTGCACGCGCCCTGCCTGATGTTCACGCCGCGGATCTGGGGCCTTGACCCCGGCGAGAAGCTGCGTCGTTCGTGTGAGGCGGCCCGGCTGTTCGGAAGCAACTTGGTCGTCGTTCATCCACCGTTCGCCTGGCAGCGTGCCTACGCTCGTGCATTCAGTCGGACCATCCGGGAGCTGAGCGCAGAATACGGCGTCATCATCGCCGTCGAGAATATGTACCCTTGGCGGGCTCCGGGGGTTTCGGCCCCGGCCTATGCGCCGGATTGGGATCCAACCGATGAACCTTACGACTGGCTGACACTCGATCTCTCGCATGCGGCGATTGCCGGCGCGCGTTCCTTGAACTATGTAGACGATTGGGGCCCCCGACTGCGTCATCTACATCTCACCGATGGAAGTGGCTCAATACTGGACGAGCACCTGATGCCGGGTGAGGGCAACCAGCGGGCATGGGAGGTCGTCGAAACGCTGGTGGCTCGCGGCTACTCGGGGCATATCATCCATGAAGTCAACACCCGAAAGTCAGGCGACGCCGACCAACGAGCAGAACTGCTCGCAGCTTGTCTGTCAGAAACCAGACAGCGCATCGCCGCGATTACTTCGGCGACCGGGAGTGAAGGGTAATGATGAATGATCTGATCACCCGTTGGGCGCAGCAAGAGGCCGTCCGTGAGGCCGCCTTGGCCACGTCGGCGGCGCGTGACCTGGTATCTCGCTACGTCGCGGGTCAAGACCTTGACGCGGTGGTGCCGGTGCTGAAGTCGCTCGTCGACAAGGGACTATTGGTCAGCGTCGGCTATCTCGGCGACCACGTGCAGATCTTGGATGAGGCGGCTGAAAATGCGAAGGTCTACCTTGACATCGTGCAACGGCTCAGCGACGACGGGCTCGCATCGTCATCAGAGTTGTCCCTGCGGTTGAGCCGGATTGGTCAGAAGCTCGGTACGGCCGGACGCGGATTTGCGTTACAGGCTGCCCGCAAGATCTGTCGTGCGGCGAGTAACGCTGGGATGCTGATCACCATCGACATGCCTGGGCATGAACAGGTTGATCAGACGCTGCAGACGTGGGCCCGGCTTCACGACGACATCCCGTCGGTCGGGATCACCCACGGATTCGGCTGTGCAAAGGAGTCTTCCGCGAGCCGAAGGAAGTCGCCTTCCGTGCCAGGCATGAGATCGACCTGGCCTTCGTCCGGGACCTTCGGGTGCTGATGAACAGCCAGGCGGTTGTGCTCGTCGCCAGTCACGATCCACGGATGATCACCATCGCCGAAGAACTGATCCGACGTACCGGTCGACCAGCCGACAGCTACGAGTTTCAGATGATGCACGGCATCCGTCCGATGGAGCAGCGCAGACTGGCTGACGTTGGCCATCATTCACGGGTGTTGGTGCCGTTCGGGCCGGGCTGGTACGACTACTACACGCAGCAATTGGCGGAACGCCCGGCCAACGCCGCCCTATTTGCGCGCTCCCTATTCGGGAAACGCTGAGGTGGCAGCTACTGCCGTACGGGCGCGTCCGCACCTGGTGCTCGAGACCGTCATCGTGCTGGGTGTTTCGCTGGGAAAGTCCGGGATCTATTCGATCCTGAACATCATCAACCGGCTGACCTATGAAGTGCCCTTGTCACAGCAGACATCGACGATGAACTCATCGGTGACACCCGACCGGCCGTGGCTCGATTTGGCCTACCAATTCGCCGACAATCTGCTGCCCTTCTGCATGGCCTTTCTGGCGATTTATCTGCTCTGGCGGGTTTGGCCGCCGGGCACGAATGTCTGGACGGCGATTGGCCTGGATGGACGTCGACCATGGCGCGACATCGCTTGGGGATTAGCGATCGCGCTATTCATTCTCGGTCCAGCGCTCGGCTTCTACCTGTTCGCACGCCATATCGGGATTAACACGACTATCGTGATGGCCGATCTGAGTGCAACCTGGTGGACGATTCCGATGTATTGCCTGGCCGCATTTCAGAACGGTTTCCTCGAAGAAGTGATCATGATCGGCTATTTGACCACGCGATGGAGGCAATCCGGCTGGAATTCGGCCGTCGCCATCGGGGTCAGCGCAGTCATCCGTGGCAGTTATCACCTGTACCAGGGCTTCGGTGGGTTTCTCAGCAATATGGTTTTTGGTCTGCTTCTGGGCTGGATCTATCAGCGCACGAGGCGGCTGTGGCCGTTGATCGTCGCCCATACGGTCATCGACATCGTCGCCTTCGTCGGCTACTCGTTGCTTGCCGACGTGGTGGGCTGGCTTTGAACCCTACTCCGAGATCGACATTGTCCATCCGATCCGGTGTCGTGCCGGCCCCTTGACGGTCTTCGAGCATGCGCAGCGGTGGGCAGCCAACCGATTTGTCACCGACGGACGATAAGCTGGCAATCATGCGAGTTGGTGTTTTTGGTGCTACCGGTCAGGTCGGCAATGTCATGCGTGCATTGCTCGAAGAGCGTGATTTTCCCGTTGATTCGATGCGGTATTTCGCATCGGCGCGCTCAGCAGGCAAGAAGCTCGAGTGGCGTGGCGAGCAGATCGTGGTCGAAGATATGGCCACGGCCTCGGTGGATGGCCTCGATATTGCGATCTTCTCTGCGGGCAAGACTGCCTCGCAGGCCTTTGCGCCCAAGGTGGCCGCCGCAGGTGCGATCGTGGTCGACAATTCTTCATGCTGGCGTAGCGATCCCGATGTGCCACTTGTGGTGTCTGAGGTGAACCCCGAAGACGCGATCAATCCGCCCAAAGGCATCATCGCGAACCCGAACTGCACCACGATGGCCGCGATGCCGGTACTGAAACCCCTCAGTGACGCTGCCGGACTCGAGCGCTTGGTCGTGGCCACCTACCAAGCAACCTCAGGTTCGGGCTTGGCCGGCGTTCGGGCCTTGCGTGACCAGTCCGAGGCAGCGGTTACCCAGGACTTTGCTCAGCTCACCTACGACGGCCATGCGATCGCCACCCCTGACGACCTGGGCCCCTACGTTGCCCCGATTGCTTTCAACGTGGTGCCTTATGCCGGTTCGCTGGTCGACGACGGCTGGCTGGAGACCGATGAGGAACAGAAGCTGCGAAACGAGTCGCGCAAGATCATGCACCTGCCCGATCTTCTGGTTAGCGGTACATGTGTTCGCGTCCCGGTATTCACCGCGCACTCCCTGGCGGTCAATGCGACTTTCCACCGTCCGATCAGCCCGGACGAGGCCAAGCAGCTACTCGCGGATGCTCCTGGTGTCAAGCTGGTGGAGATCCCGACACCCCGCGATGCCGCAGGGATCGATTCGAGCCTGGTCGGTCGTATACGTGTCGACCAGTCGGTGCCCGATGGGCGCGGCTTGGCTATGTTCATCGCCTGCGACAACCTACGCAAGGGGGCAGCGCTGAACGCCATCCAGGTGGCCGAGGTCGTCGCCGCGAATCGAGGCTGAGGTGGCCACCGGCAAACAGTCGGCAGTCGTGGTCGTCGGCGGCGGGGTCATGGGTAGTGCCATCGCCTCCGGATTAGAAGCAGACGGCTGGACGAATATCACTGTCATTGAGCCCAGCGAGGCGCAGCGCACAGAACTGAACGCCCATCCCGGTCTGCATGCAGTGGAATCGATCGCTGAGATCGACGGCGAGCCGGCAGTGATCGCGATCGTCGTCAAACCAAATGTGGCTGAGACGGTCTGCCGCCAGGTCACACCACTGATAGGTGCCCAGACCCTGATCATGTCGATGTGTGCGGGTGTAACGCTCGACACACTGGCCAAGAACCTGCCGCAAGGCGCTGCGGTTGTGCGGGTGATGCCCAACACTCCTGCCCGGGTCAGGGCAGGCATGTCCGCGCTATCGCCCAACGATCAGGTCAGCGAGTCGCAGCTTGGCCTCGCGATCACCGTGATGAGCGCTGTCGGCCAAACCATGATCGTCCCCGAGTCATTACAAGACGCCGTCACAGCCGTCAGCGGGTCGGGGCCCGCTTACGTCTTCTACCTGGCCGAAGCGATGATCGAAGCCGGCGTTCAGGTCGGGTTAACCCGTGCCCAGGCCGATAAGCTGGTTCGCCAGACCATCGTCGGAGCCGCGCAATTGCTCGCCGACGGCGAGCATCCAACGGTGCTGCGAGAAAACGTCACCTCGCCTGGAGGTACCACTGCCGCAGCGATTTGGGCTGCCTATCGACGTAGCCGCGGACAAGAATGAACCAAACGATTGTTCATTCCTAAGTCATCGCGGTAAGCTGCTCAAGTTGCGGTTGACCCGCACGAGAGGTGAATCTGCGCGCGCCGCAGCTCATTGCACCTGAAGTATTCAGAGATTCTCGAGAGGATCAAAGTGGGATCGGTCATCAAGAAGCGCCGCAAGAGGATGGCAAAGAAGAAGCATCGCAAGCTGCTGAAGAAGACGCGCATCCAGCGCCGCCGGGCAGGCCGCTGAATCCCGCCGGGCTTCGCCCGGCAGTTGGTGATCAGTTCATGTGGTAGCCGTCGTGTCTTCGGGCGGTCATACGTCGACACTTCGTCGCACATCCCCGGGTGAGGAGTTGCCGTGAGTGAGCAGCCATCAGCGGTGGCGCTTGCCGATTGTGACCCAGCCGCGCTAGCGGCCGGCCGCAGATCGGTCCGCGTGACCCCCGGTTATGTGGTTTTCGTCGGCATCGGACTTGGCGGACCGCTGCGTCTGACATTGGCCGGCTTGAAGGCAATTCTTGAGGCCGATGCAATCGTCCTCAACCCAGATGTTGACGAGACGCTGCTCGGCGAACCAGAGATAGCTATCCCGGACGACGTCGTCATTTTACGGGCAGACGATCAGCCGGACCTCAGCAAGGTCAGCACGCTCGTTCATTCCGGGCTGAGCGTCGTTTGGCTACTCTGCGGTGATCCGTTGATGGACTCCGAGGCTGCGCCATTTGCTTCCGAGTTGAAAGCCACTGGCTGTCGCATAGATATGGTGCCCGGGCTGTCGCGGCTCAGCTTGGCGGTGACCTCCACAGGCATCACTCCTGGACATGGCTTCCAGTTCTGGCCGAGATCGACTCAAACCGTGCCTGTGGGTGACTCATTCGTGGCACTCATCCCCGAACAGCGAGCCGTTGACATTGCCACACACGCCGCGCAGATCGGCCTGGCCGCTGACACCGGGGTGCTCGTGGTCGCAGATTACGCGACGAGCGCTCAAGTGAGCATGCCGACAACCCTCGGCAAATTAGTCGACACAGTAGCCGGTCTGGATGGGCACCCGGCGGCGGTCTTCATCGGTGCCGTGGCTAACCGAGACCCGGTGCTGAACTGGTTCGAATCGAAGCCGCTCTTCGGCTGGCGTGTCCTGGTGCCCCGCACCAAAGGGCTCTCGGGCGTGATGGAACGCCGTTTGGAGCATCACGGTGCGATACCGGTCCAGATCCCGACCATCTCGGTAGAGCCGCCGCGCAACCCGCAGCCAATGGAACGAGCCATCCAGGGACTCGTGGATGGCCGCTACCAGTGGATAATCTTCAACTCTGCTCAGGCGGTACGTGCGGTCACCGAACGGTTGGTAGCGCTGGGCCTCGACTCCCGAGCATTCTCCGGACTGCGCATCGCCGCGGTCGGTGCGGATACCGTGATCGCTCTGCGAGGCTGGGGTATCACTCCTGATCTGGTTCCCGATGGCGAACCTCGCAGCGAAGCACTCGCCGCCGAGTTCCCGGTCTTCGATGATCTGCTCGACCCCATCAACCGCATCCTCATTCCGCGCGCTGATATTGCGGTCGACTCGCTCGTCCAGAGTATGAACGAACTCGGCTGGGAAGTGGAAGATGTCGTCGCGTACCGTACCGTGCGTGCCGCTCCGCCGCCCGCAGATATCCGTGAATCCATCAAGTCCGGACGCTTCGATGCCGTCGTCTTCAGTTCTGCCTCGACGGTGCGCAATATGGTGGGCATTGCGGGTAAGCCTCATGCCGATACGCTCATCGCGGCGATAGGCCCGGCCACGGTTTTGGCGTGCAAGGAAGCTAATTTACGGGTTGACGTGGTTGCCGAGCAGCCAAGCCAAGTCGACCTGGTCGATGCCTTGGCCTCCGCAGCAGCCAAGCGCGCTGAAGAGTTGGCCGCCCGCGGTGAACCCGTGCGTAGGCCTTCGCAGCGACGCCAACGCAGGCGCACCAAGTAGATCGCTCGAGAATCACTCGCCTCCAGCGGCATGTTCACCCTCGATCGGTGGACCTGACGCATCGTCCTTTGGTAGACCAAGGACTCCGCGGTCCGGGTCGGCGACTAGACAAGAATGGGGGAGACCAGTCCCAACCGGTAGGCTTCAGGCGTGCAACCCAGCCAGAGATCTGATTCGACCACCCAGGTGCATGTTGTGCGCCATGGCGAGGTCTTCAACCCGACAGGTGTACTCTACGGGCTGTTGCCCGGATATCACCTTTCCGAGACAGGCCAGGCGATGGCCGATCGACTAGGGGAATGGTTCGCTCCGGTCGAGCTGGAACAACTCCGCTGCTCACCGTTGGAACGTGCCCAAGAGACCATGGCTCCTATCGCGGCGGGCCATCCCGATCTTGAGGTTCGCATCGATGAGAGGCTGATCGAGGCCGAGAATAAGCTGGCGGGGCAGGTTTTCGGTAAACACAACAAGGCGGTCTTCGATCCCCGAAACTGGCGGTATTTTCGTAACCCGCTGCGTCCGTCGTGGGGTGAACCGTACGAGCAACTCGCCGAACGAATGCTCGACGTGATCACCGAGACGGCCGATGAACTGGACCCGGGCGCTCAGGCTGTGCTGGTGAGCCACCAGCTGCCGATCTGGATCGCTCGACGTGCAGCCGAAGGGCAGCGGCTACCGCACGATCCCCGCAAGCGCCAATGCACACTCGCCAGCGTTACGACTTTCCGCTTCAACGATGGTCACATCAGCGGTGTCACTTATGCTGAGCCGGCCCGCGATCTGCTCAGAGAAAACGGAAACAAAGCGTTCTCCTCAGGTCACTGAGGTCCAAGCTTGAAAGGATGGCAGATATGCAAGAAAGACCATCTGCTGCCGATGACGTCGATCTTTGTATCATCGGGTCGGGCTCCGGGCTCGCACTGGTCGACGATGACATCAACGACTGGAGGATCGCTCTCATCGACGATGGCACCGGCCCCAACGACGCATTCGGAGGCACCTGTCTGAATGCCGGCTGTATCCCGAGCAAGATGCTGGCGCTACCGGCCAGCCTGTCGCTGATGCCGCAGACGGCTGCCCGTGTCGATCTCAATCTGGACCTCGTCGGAATTGACTTCAAAGCCATTCAATCGCGCACCTTCGGCCGCACCGATTCTATTTCGGCTTCTGGACTGGCCGGGCTGGTCAGGCGGCCAAATGTACAGGTGCTCTTCGGCTCGGCGACTTTCGTGGATGACCACACCATTCGGGTCGGACACCGACAGATCCGCGCGGAACAAATCGTTATCGCCGCGGGCTCACGGCCACGCCTGGTAGATGCGCCGGGCTTCGACGATCCGTATCTGCAGGGCTTCGTCCACACCTCCGAATCGATCATGCGAGTAGACGAGCTGCCGCAGCGGCTGGTGATCTTGGGTGGTGGGTCGGAAGCAGTCGAGTTCGGACATATCTTCGCCGGGATGGGATCTCAGGTTTCCATCGTCTGCCGTAGTGAACCACTGTTGAGGGCGATGGATTCCGCAGTCGGCATCCGGGTCACTGAGCATCTGGCTCAGCGGGTGGTGCTGCGGCTCAACCAGACGGTCACCGGTCTCGACTCGGACGATCTGGGCGGGGTCGTGGTCAGCACCGAAGACTCCTACGGCATCGAATACACCTACCAGGCCGACGCTGTGCTGGTTTGTCAGGGGCGCATTCCCAACGGTGATCAACTGCGGATCGATGCCGCCGGTATCTCTCTCGATGAGGCCGGCTTCATCCCGGTGGACGAACACCTGCGGACCTCAGTTCCCCATATCTGGGCGCTCGGCGATGTCTGTTCCCCGAAGATGCTCAAGCATCTCGCGAACGCGCAAGCCCGAGTGGTGAAAAAGAACCTGCTCGCTGAGCGTGAGGGTCGTCCGTTGATCGAACGTGACGAGCGGTTCGTGCCGGAAGGTATCTTCACCGAACCGCAGGTCGCCGCGGTTGGAGCTACCGAACAAGAACTGCAAGACGCAGGGATCGGCTATGTAGCCCACGTTCAGGAGTACGCGTCGGTGGCTTACGGTTGGGCGATGAATGATGTCGGTCACTTCGTCAAGCTACTGGCCGATCCGATGGGCGAGCAGTTACTCGGCGCACATATCGTCGGTCCAGAAGCCACCGTCTTGATTCAGCCGCTGATTCAAGCGATGAGCTTCGGTCAGACGATCAGCGAGGTGGCCAAGGGGCAGTACTGGATACATCCGGCGCTGAGCGAGGTTGTCGAGAATGCGCTGTTGGGCGTGCACGAGCTCGCGACGGAACAGAGCGCGGGGCTATGAATAAGCGCTGGTGGATAGCGGGTCTGCTCAGCGCCACCTTGGGCCTGGGTGGTTGCGCGAGTCCTCTGACTGGTCCGGATACGGTTGTCGACACACCCTCTCCGACGGTCAGCGTCATGACATCACCTGCTGCTCAACCGACAGCAGAGAGCTCGGCGACGGGCGATTCGGCGACGCCATGTTTGAGTGACGCTCAGCAACTGAGCTTGGCTCAACAAGTCGGACAGCTCTATATGACCGTGCTGATGGCCGATGCCGACCTCAATCAGGCAACCGCGGCGATCAGAGCCAGCAGAAACGGTGCGGTGATCTTGCTCGGCAACCGCAATGCAGGTCTAGACGCCGTGCTCATGGAAACCCAGCGGCTGCAGGAGTCCGCTCCCGGTGTGCCGTTGTTGATCGCCACCGATCAAGAGGGCGGGCAAGTGCAGAAGCTCACGGGCCCGGGCTTCGATTCCATCCCATCCGCTGCCGTTCAAGCCGAGCTGACCGGCGCCGAGTTACGCGACAGCTGGCAGCGTTGGGGGAACCAACTGCGCGCCGCTGGGGTCCACTGGAATCTCGCGCCGGTCGCTGACGTGGTACCACAGGGCCAGGCGAGCGACAACGCAGCCATCGGTCAGTTGGATCGCGGCTACGGTTCAGATCCGCTGGTCGTGGCCGAGCGAGTGACTGAGGTCATTGGTGGGCTCAGCGACTCAGGTATTGCCAGTGCCGCTAAACACTTCCCCGGGCTGGGCAACGTCAAAGAGAACACCGACTTCGCGGTCGGGCATGACAGCACAAGTCTGCTGACTTCGGATGACCTGATCAGTTTCCAGGCGGCGATCGATGCAGGCGCTTCGTCAGTGATGGTTTCGTCCGCCGTATATGACCAGGTCGACCCGGACAATCCGGCAGTCTTCTCACCGACCATCATGACCGGGATCTTGCGCGACCAGATGGGCTTTGATGGCCTGGTCATCTCGGACGATCTGGGTGCCGCACAAGCCGTCGCGGCCTATCCGGTGGCAGATCGTGGGCTGCTCTTCTTGAAAGCCGGTGGTGATATGGCCGTGGTCGCCGACGCATCGGCGGCTCAGCAGATGGCAGATGCCACGGTGGCCGCCGCCGAGGCCGATCCGCAGTTCGCTGCAGAAATCACTGCCAAAGCCGCACGCATATTAGACCTGAAGTCAGATCTTGGACTGATGAGCTGTTCGGTATCCGACTAGTCGGCTCTGCGGGGATCGCCAATCAGTCTGGATTCGCTCGCTGCTTGTCCTCAGCCGAACTGTCCGGTGATGTAGCGCTCTGTGTCGGGATGGGATGGGTTGGTGAAGATCTTCTCCGTGTAGTCGAATTCGATCAGCTGCCCCGGCTTGCCGGTGCCCTCGACATTGAAGAAACCCGTCTTGTCGGAGACCCTGGACGCCTGCTGCATATTGTGAGTCACGATGACGACCGTATAGTTCTCCTTCAGCTCCTGGATCAGGTCTTCAACGGCCAGCGTCGAGATCGGGTCTAGGGCCGAGCACGGCTCATCCATCAATAGAACTTCGGGCTCGATCGCGATAGCGCGTGCGATGCACAGCCGCTGCTGCTGACCGCCAGACAGACTGTTCCCCGGGGCGTTCAGACGATCCTTGACCTCGTTCCACAAGTTCGCGCCCCTCAAAGACCGCTCCACGATCTCGTGTTGTTGCGGCTTGGGCATCTTTCGGGCGTTCAACTTGATCCCAGCTAGCACATTGTCTCGGATACTCATCGTCGGAAATGGGTTCGGCTGCTGGAAGACCATACCGACCTGTTGGCGGACACGGACCGGGTCGACATTGTGGGCATAGATGTCCTGATCGTCGAGCAATACCTGGCCCTCGACACGGCCGCCAGGGGTGAGCTCCAGCATTCGGTCGAGGCTGCGAAGCACCGTCGATTTACCGCAGCCCGACGGGCCGATGAAAGCTGTGACCGCGCGCGGCTCAATCACCATATTGACGTCTTTGACGGCGTGGAAATCACCGTAATAGATGTTGAGGTCCTTCAACTCCATGCGTTTGGCCATTAGTGGTGTCTTTCTGCTTATTCAATGGATCTCAACGATTGATCTGCGGGGCGAATTTCTTGGCGATGATACGGCCCACGATATTGAGCAGCATCACCATCAGCACCAGGACCAATGCTCCGGTCCAGGCGCGGTCGAAGAATGCGTCCTGAGGTTTGCCGGGACGGGTGTATTCGTAGTAGACGAACACTGGCAGCGAGGTCATGGGGTTCACATTGTTGGTCCCGCCCGAGGGCAGTGGGTTGATCACCAGCGAATCGGTGAAGCCCATGGTGACCAACAATGGGGCTGTCTCACCGATTACCCGCGCGATGGCAAGGATGACGCCCGAGACGATGCCGGAGATGGATGTCGGCAGTACTACTTTGACGATGGTCCGCCAGCGGGTGACACCGAGCGCATAGGACGCCTCACGCAGCTTGTTCGGCACCAACTGCAGGATCTCCTCGCTACTGCGCACCACATAGGGAATCATCAGCACCGAAAGTGCGACAGCTCCGGCTAGGCCGGATTTGGAACCCGGCGAGAAGAGCACCACAAATAATCCATACGCGAACAGACCTGCGACGATTGAGGGGATACCGGTCATCACGTCAACCAGGAAGGTGATGGTCTTCTTCGGTAGTCCGCG
>JALHFX010000196.1:558-2439 GCA_022837595.1 Propionibacterium sp. | reverse complement strand
GGTGCCCTTGGCCGACCAGATCAGCGACGCGGCACAATCGAGGACCCCGACACGGCGGGCGATCTCCACCGCCTGGTCCCGGGTCTGCGCCGCGATCCCCACCCGTAGGTCCGCCCGGGTGGCGAGGGTGGCCGCGAGCAACGCCACCAGCCGGGTCTTCCCTGCCCCGGGAGGGGAAGGGACCACCACGGCCGGGTCACCGGACCACGCCGAGTACAGCACCCCCGCCGTGGTCGGGTCATCCATGATGACAGCGGCCGGGTGACGCGACACGACAGTAGGCACAGCGGCCGGGGCTGACACGGCAGTCCCGGGGGCGGGCGCCGTCAAGGTCGGGATGGTACGCATGCGCGAGGACTCCTAGCGCGAGACGCGGGAGCTGGTCAGACCCCCTCTGGGTGGTGACACCACCGTATCCGCGCCCCCTGACAGTCCAACCACCCCCAGCAGCCTCCCCGGCACCCCATGCCGGCGGTGCCCGCGACACTCGTCTGCGGCGCAGCTGGTCCCGCGAAATAGCGGATAGAAACCCGCCGCCCGACCGGAGGTGTCGGGCGGCGTCGATGAGGTGGTCAGCAGCGGCCGCTGGTCACTGTTCGACCTGCTCGGCACCGCGGTCGAGGGCGAGCTTCACGACCTCGAGCGGGACCTGGAACCCCACCGCCCGCTGGTACCCCTTGAGAGTGGGGTCGTAGACGGTTTCGAGCAGGTCCTGGGCGTCGGCGGGGAGCTTGCCTTCTTCGGTGAGCTGGGCCGTGATCCGGTTGACGGGCCGGGTGAAGCCCTTGAGTGAGCGGGACGCCGGGTAGCCCCCGAGCTTGTAGACGTCCTCGCGACTGATGTAGCCGGTGCCGGACTTGATCGCCTCGGTGATGGCCTGGGCCTGCACGAAATGCTTCGTCAGGAGTCCGGACACCGCCTCGACGTAGAGGTCGTATGTCCAACCGGAGGGTTCGACCTCGGTCAGGTCGGGGGCTGTGAAGTGGGCTTCGATGGCTGCGATCTGGTCGAACAGCTGCTGACGCTGGGAGTTGGACCATGCGGTCACGTCAGTGGAGATGATGATGCTGGCTGTGCTGGTGTGGGTCATGAGAAGCCCTCCTGTGGTTCCACCCCGTGGCGCTTCCTGCACTACGAGGCCCGGTTACTGATGATGTGTAAAGCGTATCACTATATCTGTATAGCTGTACAGAGAGACTTGTACGGAGCAGGTGCCTTGGTCCATCCACCACTCCGCACCCCATCGGCAGGATCCTCAGGAACCGCCGGCATGGGGTCGCCCGCGACGCCGCAGGTGACTTGGGGCGGCGGTTCGGCGTCCCGTAATCCCCACGGGTGGGGTTTACGGTTCCGCTCCGGCGATGAGGACGTCGAGGGGGACGGGACGGCGGGTGGTCGTGGGTGGGCGTCCGGTGGTGAGCCAGGAGCGGCGGGCGGAGTAGAGGGTGCGGTAGTTCTTCCGTCCGGCGCGTTGCTGGTGGGGTGAGGGTGGTGCGGGCATGAGGGTCACCGTGTCCCCGAGGGCGGGGGTGGTCCCGGTGGTGCCGGTGAGGGTCAGGAGCAGGTGACCGGAGACGACGGTGGCCGCAGTCACGGACCCGGAGAACGGGTCGGGGGTGGGGGTGGTGGGGGTGCCGACCCAACCGGTCACGTCGGTGCCGGGGCGCAGGCGGCAGTCCAGCCGGGGGCAGGTGACGGTGACCGTCCTGAGCCGGTCCCCCAGCGGGTGGGCGACCCCGGTGGTGACGTGGCCGGTGTGGGTGGCGCGGCGGCGGTACAGCGGGTCGGTGAGCAGGGCGGCGGCGTACAGGTCGGCGGCGTCGCACCGGGACCGCAACCCGAGGGCCGCCCGCCCGGTGGTGTCGGGGCGTCGCCAGTCCA
>JALHFX010000196.1:0-533 GCA_022837595.1 Propionibacterium sp. | reverse complement strand
GCACGTCCAACCAGTGCCGCCAGGTGGCGGGGTGGTCCTCCCCGGTGGGGGTGGTGCCGGTGACCCACCGGGTGCGGCACCCGGTGCGGGTGTCCACCATGGCCCGGCCCCCGGGGAAGTCGGCCCGGTCCGCCCACCACGCGATGTGGCCAGCCACTGTGTCCCGGGGACTGTCCGGGGGCACGGAGCGCGCGAGCTGGGACAGCAGGGGCAGGGTGCCCGGGTCGTCGGTGACGAGGGTCGCCGGGGACGAGGCTGCCAGCGTGACCCCCAGGTCACCCAGCAGGTCCAGGGCGTCCGGTCCGGTGGCGGTGGCCGCCGGGGTGCTGGGGGTGGCGGCGACGACGGTGATCCGGTCCCCGTCCCGGTGGGCGCGGCACACCACCGGGTGCGGTGTCGTGGTGAGGGCGGCGTGCACCAGCCGGGGCACCACCCGACCGGTGGACGCGGCCCGCAACCGCTGCCCCAGGTCGAACCACTCCACGCTCACAACGACCCCTCCCCCGGGTCGGCGGCCGTCCACCCGTCCCGCA
>JALHFX010000195.1 GCA_022837595.1 Propionibacterium sp. | reverse complement strand
CGCCAAAGGCTTCCGGAACCCCGACAACTACCGGCTCAGAATGCTCCTCATCGGCGGCGGGCTACACATCTGACCCCACGCTCACGTACGAAGAGCCGGATTTCTCAATGAGTGTCTCGTTGCTGCGCGAGGACGCCACACCGAAACGTCGTGCGCAGGCACTCGAAGAGTTGCTCAGCGTCCGTGACGCCTTGGAGGCGGGCAACGACTTGCGCTGATCAGCCGTTGCCCGTACGCCACCGGAGGAAAACTGATTCAGTCAGCTGATAGTGGTCTCATCAAGATACTTGTGGATGACAGCGAGGTCGTCATCTCCGAGCCCGGCTTCGGTCAGCCCTTCATAGAGCTTCAAGGCTTCACTGCAGATGGGCAGCACCCGTGATGATGCGGCTGCCTCACCCATGGCGATCTTGAGATCCTTGACCATGAACTTTGCGGCTCCCGTATTCGAGTAGTCACGCTGCTCGACTTTCGTATGTTTCGCGTCTAATACGGCGCTGCCGCCCCAGCCCTTGGCCAACATTGAGTACATGAGCCCGACATCCACACCGGCCCCCTCAGCCAGCAGAGCGGCTTCAGATAGGGCGGCCATCGTCACACCGACGATCATCTGGTTACATGCCTTGACGACCTCTCCGGCGCCGAGCGGGCCACAATGCACCGGAGTGCCGCACGCACGGAGTACCTCGATCGCTTTGGCAGCCGGCTCGTCATCGCCACCGACCATGATCGATAAGGTACCCGCTTGAGCACCGGCCTCACCTCCGCTGACCGGGGCGTCCACAACCTCCAGAAGCCCGCCGGTGGCTTCCCGGGCGTACTCAGACAACTGGCGCACATCGTCAGGGGCAACCGTGGAGCTTACGATCAGCGTTGTTGGCGAATCGATGCCGGCGAGTAGACCGTCTGGGCCTTCGAGCAGCGGGGACAACTGGGTCAGGTCTTGCAACATATCGACGATGACGTCACAGGTCTGTCCGATGGCTTTGGGGACAGGCTCGAAAATCGCACCTTCGGAAATCAGGGTCGCAGCGGACTCCTCCCGGCGTGCCCAGACGGTCAGTCGATGACCGGCAGCGAGCAATTGGTGCCCCATCGGAGCACCCATCTTGCCGGGTCCCAGTAGGGCGACGTTTGAATTGGTCATAGCCTTAGAGTATTGGACGATGTCGACACTGGGTCCAAGCAGAGGCGTCTGATGAGTTCAGCTTTCGATATCTCGGGCAAGACAGCGCTCGTCACCGGAGGCGGACGCGGGCTGGCCCTCGCGCCAGGTCAATGTGAACGCGATTGCGCCCGGTTATATGGAAACCGAGATGAACACTGCTTTGATGGGCGACCCTGTGCTTAGCGAGCAGATTATGGTACGCATTCCGTCCGGACGTTGGGGTAACGGGGAAGACATCGGCAATGTCGTGGTTTTCCTGGCGTCTGGTGCGGCCGACTATATTCACGGGCAGATTATCGCGGTGGATGGCGGCCGGCTGGCCCGCTAACCGACCAAACCGGTCTCGAAGGCAATCAGCACCAGGTTCACCCGGTCGCGCGCACCGAGCTTTGACAACAGTCTCCCGACATGGGTCTTCACGGTGCCTTCCGCCATGAAGAGATTGGCCGCGATCTCGCCATTCGTGGCGCCTTTGGCGATCTCCACCAACACCTCGCGCTCCCGATCCGTCAGCACATCCAGCCGGGGATCCTCGCGTCCGGGAGCCTCCGGCAACCTTGGCACGACATGCGCGAGTAGCCGGCGGGTGGCGCTCGGAGCGACCACGGCCTCACCAGCGGCCACTGAGCGGATGGCATTGAGCAGGTCATCGGGACGAGCGTCCTTGAGCATGAAACCGGAGGCTCCTGCCTTCAGCGCGGCGAAGACGTATTCG
>JALHFX010000194.1 GCA_022837595.1 Propionibacterium sp. | reverse complement strand
GGGGCTGGTCCTCACGGCTCTGATTGGTCCTGCCTGGCCCACGGCGCCGCTGGTTGCAGTGGCTGCAGTCGCAGCCACTTTGGGGCCGGCTCGCATTCCATTGCGGACGTTGGCGATAGCGTTCGCGGGGCCACTTCTTTTTATTCTGATCGGGTCGATCTCGGTGGCCATCAGTGTGGGATCGCCACCATCGAACGCCTGGTTCACGATCGGTCCGCTCTCGATCACCACAGCCTCAGCGCTCAATGGCCTTCAGCTCTTCGCCCGATCATCAGCGGGTACCTTGGCGGTTCTGCTCATCGCGACCACTACGCCGATGGTCGACCTGCTCGGGTGGGCGCGCCAGCGGGGTGTGCCCGGGCCACTGGTCGAGGTGGCCTCACTGATCTACCGGCTGCTCTTCGTGTTGCTCGACACGGTGGTGGCCATGCACGCGGCACAGGTCGCCCGACTCGGGGACGCACCGTTGGGACCACACTCATTCAAGCGGAGGATGAATACAGCAGCCAACACCATGGGCACTTTGTTGATCCGTTCGTGGGATCGTGCGGTGCGGCTCACCGATGGGTTGGCCGCTCGCGGTATCGAAGGCGATCTGATTACGCTGCCGCGTCGGATGCCGTCCTCACCCAGATTCCTCGCAGTGACCGGCGCCGTCCTCGGCGGGATCTGGCTGCTGACGTTCTTGTGGAAAGTGGTCTCATGATTTTGCTCGCAGACCAGATCACCGCTTCGTATCCCGGATCCAAACCGGTCCTGAGGCAGGCGACCTGCGCACTTGGCAGGGGAACACGGCTGGCTCTGCTCGGGGCCAATGGCTCCGGCAAGACCACCCTCCTGCGCTGTCTTTCCGGAGCCCACAAGGTGGACGCGGGCGAGATCGTGCTCGACGGGGTAGCGCTCAAACGCGATAAGAAGGGATTGCGCGAGCATCGGCGGCGCGTCCAACTGGTCTTACAAGACCCGGACGATCAACTCTTCTCGGCCGATGTCACCCAGGATGTCGCTTTCGGACCACTGAACCTCGGGTTGAGCGAGGAGGAGGTTCTGCACCGGGTACATGAGGCTTTGGAGTTGTTGGGCATCACGCACCTGGCTGAGCGTCCGACGCACCAGCTGTCATACGGTGAGCGCAAGCGCGTCACGATCGCTGGAGCAGTCGCGATGCGTCCGGATGTCCTACTACTCGACGAACCGACAGCAGGCCTCGACCCTTCGGGCGTCGAAGAGACCCGTGCGGCACTTGAACGCCTCACGGCACAGGGCACCACCATTCTGCTGGCCACTCACGACGTCGATTTTGCGTTGTCGTGGGCGGACGAAGTAGCAGTGGTCGCCGGTGGGCAGGTTGAGCAGGGCCCGATCCTCGAGGTGCTGGCCGACACCGACCTAGTGAGGCGAGCTCACTTACGTCAGCCGTGGCAACTCGAATTGGCTGTCGGACTCGGTCTGGCGGTGCGCCCGCGGACAACGGAAGAGATGCTGGCCGCCCTCAATTCTTCACACAGGCCCACTGAGTGACTGCGCGAGCAGGCGTCCAGCTGAGGAATCGTCCCAGCGGCTCAGCGTTCTCGATGAGCAGCCGGGTCAGCGACCCGCCATGGGGGCGGTATCGCTCAATCAAGAGGGCCTCGGTGTCCAGGGTGACGCTGTGCGCGACGATTCGTCCGCCCGGCCGCAGCGCCTCCCAGCAGCCATCCAGCACGCCGTCGGTGACCCCGCCGCCGATGAAGACGGCATCGGGTGAGGCGATCCCCACGAGCTTCTCGGCGGCATCACCGATCATGATCTCGACTCGGCCAGGTGCCATCCGCGCGATATTACGGCGAGCACGCTCGATCCGTTCGGCTCGGCGTTCGAACCCGATGGCTCGCGTGTCAGGCGC
>JALHFX010000193.1 GCA_022837595.1 Propionibacterium sp. | reverse complement strand
GGGGCTGGTCCTCACGGCTCTGATTGGTCCTGCCTGGCCCACGGCGCCGCTGGTTGCAGTGGCTGCAGTCGCAGCCACTTTGGGGCCGGCTCGCATTCCCTTGCGGACGCTGGCCATAGCGTTCGCGGGACCACTTCTTTTTATTCTGATCGGGTCGATCTCGGTGGCCATCAGCGTGGGATCGCCGCCATCGAACGCCTGGTTCACCATCGGTCCGCTCTTGATCACCACAGCCTCAGCGCTCAATGGCCTTCAGCTCTTCGCTCGATCATCAGCGGGTACCTTGGCGGTTCTGCTCATCGCTACCACCACGCCGATGGTCGACCTGCTCGGGTGGGTGCGCCAGCGGGGTGTGCCCGGACCACTGGTCGAGGTGGCCTCACTGATCTACCGGCTGCTCTTTGTGTTGCTCGACACGGTGGTGGCCATGCACGCGGCACAGGTCGCCCGACTCGGGGACGCACCGTTGGGACGACACTCATTCAAGCGGAGGATGAATACAGCAGCCAACACCATGGGCACTTTGTTGATCCGTTCGTGGGATCGGGCGGTGCGGCTCACCGATGGGCTGGCCGCTCGCGGTATCGAAGGTGATTTGATTACGCTGCCGCGTCGGATGCCGTCCTCACCCAGGTTCCTCGCAGCGACCGGCGCCGTCCTCGGCGGGATCTGGCTGCTGACGTTCTTGTGGAAAGTGCTCTCATGATTTTGCTCGCAGACCAGATCACCGCTTCGTATCCCGGATCCAAACCGGTCCTGATGCAGGCGACCTGCGCACTCGGCAGGGGAACACGGCTGGCTCTGCTCGGGGCCAATGGCTCCGGCAAGACCACCCTCATGCGCTGTCTTTCCGGAGCCCACAAGGTGGACGCGGGCGAGATCGTACTCGACGGGATAGCGCTCAAACGCGATAAGAAGGGGCTGCGCGAGCATCGGCGGCGCGTCCAACTGGTCTTACAAGACCCGGACGATCAACTCTTCTCGGCCGATGTCACCCAGGATGTCGCCTTCGGGCCGCTGAACCTCGGCTTGAGCGAGCAAGAGGTCTTACAGCGGGTACATGAGGCTTTGGAGCTGTTGGGCATCACGCACCTGGCTGAACGTCCCACGCACCAGTTGTCATATGGTGAGCGCAAGCGCGTCACGATCGCTGGAGCGGTCGCGATGCGTCCGGATGTCCTACTACTCGACGAACCGACAGCAGGCCTCGACCCCTCAGGTGTCGAAGAGACCCGTGCGGCACTTGAGCGCCTCACAGGACAGGGCACCACCATTCTGTTGGCCACTCACGACGTCGACTTTGCGTTGTCATGGGCGGACGAAGTAGCAGTGGTCGCCGGTGGGCAGGTTGAGCAGGGCCCGATCCTCGAGGTGCTGGCCGATACCGATTTAGTGAGACGAGCTCACTTACGTCAGCCGTGGCAACTCGAATTGGCTGTCGGACTCGGTCTAGCGGTGCGCCCGCGGACAACGGCAGAGATGCTGGCCGCCCTCAATTCTTCCGACAGGCCCACTGAGTGACTGCGCGAGCGGGCGTCCAGCTGAGAAATCGCCCCAGCGGCTCAGCGTTCTCGATGAGCAGCCGGGTCAGCGAGCCGCCATGGGTGCGGTATCGCTCGATCAACAGTGCCTCGGTGTCCAGGGTGACCCCGTGCGCGACGATTCGTCCGCCCGGCAGCAGCGCCTCCCAGCAGCCATCCAGCACGCCGTCGGTGACCCCGCCGCCGATGAAGACGGCATCGGGTGAGGCGAGCCCCACGAGCTTCTCGGCGGCATCACCGATCACGATCTCGACTCGGCCAGGTGCCATCCGCGCGATATTACGGCGAGCACGCTCGATCCGTTCGGCTCGGCGTTCGAACCCGATGGCTCGCGTGTCAGGCGC
>JALHFX010000192.1 GCA_022837595.1 Propionibacterium sp. | reverse complement strand
GGCGTCGAGCCGATACTTGGGGAGCACCTCGGGGCCGCAGCTGTTCGAGCCGATGCCGTTTTGTGCATAGTCGAGGCACCACACGGTGTCTCCTGAGGGGACGAGTTCTACGTTGTGCGCCTTGGCCGCGAGCTCCTCCTGCGTGTACTGCGAGGCGTTGAAGCTGAAGCTCGTCCCGCTCACCGCGGTGATCGTGCGGTTGCCGCCAGCGAGTTCCACGAAGTCGCAGCCGCAGTGGCTTCCGTTCTCCTGCGGCCGGATGTAGTCCTCGTGAAGCTCGGCCACCGTGGCAGAAAAACGGCCGTACGAGCTGGCCCGGTGCTTATCGGCGTAGCTTTCAAACGGACCAAGCCCGGCGTAGGTGACCCGGTCCATGCCCGAATCCACGAAGAGGCGCAGGCCGAACCGCGGCAGCTCGGGGAACTCCGGGGCACGCCGCACGTCCATCGTCACGTGCACGGCACCCGAGCTCTCGATCCGCCACACCGTCTCAATCCGGGCCATCGGCTGCACGACGGGTGCCACCAGCGACATGCTGGCCGTGATCGTCACGCTGCCGTCCCCCTGGGAGAACTCCGTGCTGTAGGCACGAGCCTTCGCCCGGTGGTAGCGCGCGGCGATCCACTTCAACTTCAGGTACATGTCGTTATCGGTGGGGGCGCGCCAGATGTTCAGCTCCATCGGTCGCGTCAGCACGTCCTCACCCGCGAACTTCATGGACGAGAATAGGCCGGTGGTGCGATCGAGCACGTACTCGAAGGCCTCCCCCGTGATTGTGAGATAGCGATCCGTGGCGCTCACCTCGGGTGCTGCTCCCGCGGCCTCCGCCGCGAGCAGCTCGGCTGCACGCTGGTTGCGCCCGTCCGCGTTCTCAAGCGGGACCTCGTCGAAGCCGAGCACGTGCCCGGCCGGAACGAGCGCGTTCGCCTCGCGCAGGGAATAGGTGACCTTGAGGAAGCACTTGCCAGCCTCGGGCGCAGCCGCGTCAATCGTCACCGTGCCGGTCTCGCCGGGTGCGATCGAAGGAAGCTCCGCAATGGCGCCGTTCGCCACGACCTCGCCGTCGCACGTCACCTCGTAGGCAACGTCCACGAGCCCAGCCAAGTCGGTGAAGTCGAGCCTGTTCCGTAGCTCGAGTACACCCGTCGCCTGGTCGAAGCCCACTACGCGCACAGGACGGTGCACGTTCGCGAACTCGAAGAGGCCCGTGTGCGGGCGCCGGTCCGGGTACACGAGGCCATCGAGGCAGAAGTTGCCATCATGCACGTCCTCGCCGTGATCGCCGCCGTAGTAGTAGATCGGTCGACCTCCTCGGCGTCGCCCTTGTAGATGCCGTGATCGCACCACTCCCACACGAAGCCGCCGCACATCGCCGGCTCGGCGTCGATCACCTCGAGGTAGTCCTCGAAGTCGCCCGGCCCGTTGCCCATCGCGTGGCAGTACTCGAGCAGCATAAACGGCTTGTCCGGGTTCTTGCCGAGGTACTCCCACACCTCGGTGAGCGCCGGGTACATGCGGCTGTAAATATCGATGTGCGTGTAGTCGTAGTCCCGCTTGCCGTCGTCGTAGAACGAGCTCTCGTAGACCGTGAGGCGCCCGGGATCGAACTCCTTCATCCACCGCAGCGAGTCCTCGAAGGTGATGCCGTACGAGCACTCATTGCCCGGAGACCAGAACACCACCGAGGGCCGGTTCTTCTGCACCTGCACGCAGGCCTGCGTGCGATCGAGGGTGGCGGGCAAGAAATCGGGGTTGTCCGCGATCGGCTCGTTCCAGTGGCGCACCTGATTCTCGAACGTGGAATCGGCCAGGTACTGCGACTGGGTGCCGTGACTCTCGTTGTCCGCCTCGGCCATCACGTAGAAGCCGAGCTCGTCGCACAACTGGTAGAAGTACGGGGAGTTCGGGTAGTGGCTACTGCGGATCGCGTTGAAGTTGTGCTGCTTCATCATGCGCAGGTCCGTGAGCAATTGCTCGAGGCCGATCACCGGACCCGTGACGGGATCGGAATCGTGGCGGTTGATGCCGCGCAACTTGATCGGTTGTTCGTTGACCTTCACGACGACGCCGTCCGCACGGATCTCCCGCAGGCCCACCCGGTCCGTAATCACCTCGCGCTCGGTCTCGAGCCGCATCGTATAGAGGTAGGGATCCTCGGCCGTCCAGAGGTGCGGATCACCGATCGAGAGTTCGGCGCGGTAGGGGTAATCGGCGTCGTCCTCGGCGGGCTCAAGTTGTGCGAAGGCCACCTCGGTCCCGGCCGCATCCGAGATCGTGATCCGCGTTGCGACAGGTGCACCCAGGTAGTTGGCGCGCACGCGCACCGTGGCGTGGCCTCCGCGGAGCTCGGTGGTGGTGAAGTAGTCGAACACCACCGATTCGGGCCGCTTCAGCAGATAGACGTCCCGGAAGATGCCGCTCATCCGGAACTTGTCCTGATCCTCGAGGTAGGTGCCGTCGCACCACTTGAGCACGAGCACGGCGAGCCGGTTCGTGCCTTCCACGAGATGCTCGGTGATATCGAATTCGCGTGGCAGGAGTCCGCGCCCTCAAAGTTCAGGTGCACGCGCGGCGCCGCCGGGTCCTCGTGGTACTCGAACTCGCGCACGTAGGCGCCGCATGGGTTCTCCTGCGGCACGAATGGCGGGTCGAGCGGGATCGGGTAGCGGATATTGGTGTACTGGTACGAATCGAAGCCCAGATTCTGCCACACGCTCGGCACCGGGATGTCGATCGCCTCGGGAAGGACGCCGTCGATCAGGCTCTCGGGGACGTCGTAGGGGCTCTCGAAGTAGCGGAACTGCCACGTGCCGTTGAGGAGTTGGAACCGATCCGAGGCTTCGCGGTCCCGCACGAGCGGCCCCATCGGGCGAGATGCGGGAACGTAGTACGAGCGCCTCGGCATCGTGTTCTCGTTCAGGACCTGAAGATTCTCGTAGTGCCGTGGCACGATCATCGCGACTGCTCCTTTGCGTCTCCCCCGGCGCAGGAACATTGCCTTCCCCGGCGCAGGAACATTGCCTTCCTGTATCAAGTCCCCCGCCGAACCGCTCTCGGTCTTCCGCTGCCTCATTGCGCGCCGGTTTCCCAAGTCCCGACTAATGCCGGATGGGAATAGTATGCACATCATCTAGCCTATAGGCCAGATGGGATCGCGGTTTGGCGGCGGGATTGCGCGGGAAGGTCGGTGTGGTTAATGTCCGCGACGATTAGTTGTGACAGATACTCCTTGTCCTTCTCGCGGTTTGTGTGGTATGCGGTGTAAAGCTGGTAAAGAACGGCCGTAACGCTGCTGGGATTCAGCGTTGGAAGTGTCCGGCGTGTGGGGCCTCCTCGGCGTGAAATCGCCCCGACAGGTCCCGGCTATTCACACTGCAGAGGTTCCTTCAGTCGCTGCTCGGCAAGGACTCCCAGACCGACGTGGATGGCACCTCCTCGAGTCGTTCGTTCCATCGCGCCATCCAGTGGTGTTGGGAACTATGCCCCCGCATCCCGCTGAAGGGTGAGCTCCATGACGTCCTCCAGATCGACGGGTTCAACCTGCGGACCGGCTGGCTGCTACTCCTGACGGCCTGGGAAGAGCGGTATAGGCCGTCGATCGTGGAGTTCTACCGTCGCGTCCCCACAGCCTGTCGCGGGTCAAGTATCGTCCAATTCAATGAGTTAGGAGCGTTGATGGCAACGATGACGGCGACCTTCACACTTTACTTGAGTGCGGGTTCGCTGGGGCCGGTATGCCCGGTGGTGCTATTGAGATTGTGGATCGCTTCGGCGTGATCGACTCATTTTCATTCGGAGACTTGACAGTCGATTCAACCGTAGTCCTTGGCTCAACGAGTAAATCCATTACCGCTATTACTTTGATGCAATGCGTCGAGGCAAATGCTCTTTCGCTGAATGATCCCGTTAAGAAATGGCTACCAAATGCGAACATTCCCGATGACGTAACTGTTGAGGACTTAGCCCATCACCGCAGTGGTCTGACGACCGACTCAACTCCTCGCCGCTTATGCTTCGCCCGGGATAGAAAGTTCCGCTACTCGAATGAGAACTACAACCTCCTCACTCTGATAATCGAAGCGGCAACCGGCATTCCGTACGGGCAGTGGCTCACCGAACAGGTCTTCGATCCACTGAACCTTCGGCACTCCTTCATCGTCGGGCGCGGTCGTGATGCGGAGATAGCGCAAGGCCATATTGGCATGTTCGGACACTTCGTTCCGGGCGAACCGACTGTCTACGGATCGAAGTCATGGATACAGGCCGACTCGGGAGCTACGTGTTCCAGCGCCGCAGACGCAGGACGGATTCTACGGATGCTACTCGGCGAAGGAGAACTCGACGGAGTTCGGATTCTCTCACCTAATTCGGTCCAGACCATTCTCACCAACACGGTCCCCAGTGATGGGTCCCCTGCCGTCGCTGGTCCGCTCGGTTCTGAAGGTGACTACGGATTGGGGTGGATTCACAAGAAGTGGAATAACGAAGACATATTCGTACACGTCGGCAAAGTCCCGACTCATACGACTGTGTTTGTTCTTATCCCGGAGCCAGGCATAGGCATAGCCTTGATGGTAAACGCCGGAGATTTCTTGGTCGCCACTCCAATGATTGAGGACCTCGCCGATGGCGTCATTCGACAAGTTCTCGGCGAGCCGGTTGGCCCGCCTGAATCGGATCCATGTGCTGCTTCCATTCGCTCTCGTCTTCGGGATACGCCATGTCAGCAGCACCCCGTTTCCTTGGTTATGGCGCTTTGCCCCCGACGCAAGCGCCGCAGTCGGCTTCAGCGCAATCAACATGGTTGCATCCGGGGTCTGGAAAGCACTTAGCCTGGATCCGCCGATGGGCCGCGTCGCGAGCGGCACCTGGCGGGGCGATGGCAACGCGGACGAAGGAAACGCACCGGGGTGCGCTGACTGAGGACAACGCAGCCGGCGTGCACACCAGGAGACGCGCAGCAGCGGGAAATCGGCGGATCCAGGCTTAGACAAAGGAAGAACACGGAAGTATCGCCAGCAGCGGATCACGGCTCCACAAGGCACCTGCGGTAGTCAGCAAGAAACAGGGCTGCTCGCACGCCAACACCCGTGACTGGTCCCCAGATCGCTTTGCAGGCTCAATCGCGTCCGCGAACAGGCATCTGGGGACCACTGACGGGTGTTGGCCGGGTTTGCCCCGGTGCGATTCATCGTCGGGGCGTCCTTACGGCCGGGATCATCTGCACACATGCAGCAAATCTGTGCAGAACACGAGCGGAACGTTCACGAACGTTCCGCTTCGCGCTCCGCCATCCCACACCGAGCAACACCCGATCGAACCCGCTCCGGCGCCACATCATCAACCCATCCAGCGCACTAACGTTGCTGAACTCGGGTAGGAGGAGCGTCCGTCACTTGGGCGTGGACGTCACGTCCTGAGTGCGCGGGGAACGTGCGGCCCGGAACAGGTCGACCCCCATGGCCACGAACACGATCAACCAAGCCGTCAGCGCTACCCACAGGAAGTGGCCGCCAATCCAGCCGACAAGCGGTAACTCGTCGGCCAGCGGGAAGATCATGCTCCAGAAGCCGGGCTCGTATCGCAGGGGCACTCCGCACATGAAGTGGCGCCAGTATCCGATGCCGAACAGCGCGGGGATGAGCCACGTGCAGAACGCCCAGAAGACGACCGCGGCTGCAGCCACAGGCGCCCGCATGACTTCGACCATCGGCGTCGCATCCATCTCCACGATTCGCGACCCAGCCAAAACCGAGATAGCACCGGCACCCATCATCACCCAGTACGGCGGCCCCCACTGCTCCGGTGGGATGCCTCGGGTCAGTATCCGGATGACGAGGGCCGTCCCGATGATCCCGTAGAGCATGATCCCTATGCCCCAGGAGAGAATCGCGAGGATGGACAAGGCATCAGCCATGCCGCCCGCAGTTTGCTGCAGGCCTGCCGCCATGACGGCGACGGACTGGCTGGCAACCGGCCAGACGAACCAGGTGCCATTCAGGCCTCGTAGGAGGTCGTCCCCGGGGTGCTTTCCGACCACCAGTGCGGGGATGGCGTAGCCGAGGAAAAGCCACGCGGCGAAGGACACACCCAGCAACACCGCTGGCAGGGTACCGATTCCCTCAGCGGCCAGTCTTGCGCCGAGCACGTTGGTACCGGCGACGAACGTGAAGAACGCGAAGCCGTTGTGGGGGCTGGCGAGGTCGGTCAGCACGGCGCGCGGGTAGCGGATCAGTCGCCAGACGAGCATCACCACCAGAACCGCGTAGGCGGCCGCCGTGATGACGAGCAGCACCATCGAGACAGTATCGAACCCCCGCAGGTGAAACCCGAGAGAGATAATGCCGGTGGCCATGACGAGCGCAAAATATCCCGGCTGCAGGTGGTGTACTGCTGCAGCGAGCCGAGATTCCGGGTGCTCAGTCACGAACCGTGATTCTACTGTCGGCGAACGCCCGGCGTGCCGGTTCAGGGTGCACCGGAGCACGGTGTGGGCGAAGGCAAGGCGATCGGCACCAGCCGCGAAGCGGCCCGGAGGATCGTTGATACGACGCGTCAACGGCGAGAGCGTCGGGCGGTGGAGCCTCCGACTCGATGCGACCTGCTGCATGGTGTTGAGTGCTGCCTTGACGGTGTTCGCCGAGCAGATTGTCGAGAATGGCCCGGCTCGTGCCGGTCAGCGTTGTGGCTTCTGCGGACGTGAGCGCACGTAGCCCTCGGGCTTCCCTCTCCGGGTGGACGAACCTGGCTCGTATCAGGTCTCGACACGCTCGTGCGGCGCCCAACTCTTGCACGAGTAGCGCAAGGTGTTGTCGGTCTTCGATCGCCTCGGTCAAGAGCTCGAACGTTCTTACCGCTCGGCTCGATCGTCTGTGTTCGGGCTACGCCCTCTCGCAACTTCGTTGGGCTCGGAAATGAAAGCCTGCTTTCATTTCACTCGCCCTTCCTCGTTGTGGAGCATAGGGGATTCGAACCCCTGACCTTCTCATTGCGAACGAGACGCGCTACCAGCTGCGCCAATGCCCCATATCCAGTTTTGTGGTACCCAAAG
>JALHFX010000191.1 GCA_022837595.1 Propionibacterium sp. | reverse complement strand
GACCGCGGCTTGCGTGGTCCAGTTATCGGGAGATTGGGTACTCGGGAAGGTTTTGGCGACCAGCCCGGGGAGGAAGACCAGATCCCATTCCAGCCCCTTTGATCGGTGCACGGTCAGCAACTTGACTGAGTCGTCGGTGCTCGGTACAGCCCGGTCGAGGCCTTGCCCCTCCTTGCTTTCCGCATCGAACCAAGCCAGCAGACCACTGAGCCTGCCATCTCCGTCGATGTCGACGTACTCCCCCACCGCGTCGGCGAACCGTTCGAGTTGACGGCGACGGCCAGCTGCGAAGAGGTCGACATCACTGCTCAGTTCCAGCGCGATGCCGCTGGCCTGAATCACTGTGTGTACGAGTTCGAGCAAGGGTTCATCAACGTGTGTGCGTAACTCCCGCAGCTCTGCGGCGAAGGCGCCCAGGCGCTGCCTGGCTTCGGGAGATAGCGGTGTGGCTCCAAGATCCTCGACCGCGTCCATCAGGCAAAGCTGGGCAGCCGGTTCGAATTCTTCGCCGATCCGCGATGCCAGATCGCTTTGATCACTTCCGGCTCGGGGTTGTGATGCACGCAGGAGCTCAGACGCCCTAACGCCGAGCAGAGCTAGATCACCTGGCCCGATCCGCCATCTCGGTCCGCTCAGCAACCGGACGAGATCGGGATTCGCGGTCACGTCGTCGATCAATCGCAGCGTCGCGACCACGTCGGCTATCTCGGGGACTTCAAGCAACCCACCCAAACCGACGATTTCCACCGGAACATCTCGTTCCGCCAGTGCACTGAAGATCGACCCAATGGGAGCATTCGTCCGGGTGAGCACGGCGATCTGAGACCAGCTCGTGGCCTGTCCGGTGCGCCGGGCAGCGACCACCTGGTCGGCCAGCCATTCGACTTCTTGCGGCCAGGTGTCGAAGCTGGCCGCGCGAACCATGCCTCCCGTCAGCTGCGCCGGAGCACGCAGCAGCCGTCCAGAGGCGGCGATGCCTTCTCCGAGCAGCCGCTGATTGGCCCGCAGTGGCGCGGCGAGCCTGTTCGCAGCGTCAAGAATTGCCGGTTTGCTGCGCCGATTGATGCCGAGAGTGAAGTGACTGGCCGGTTCACCGTCGCGTTGCGGGAAGTCGGTGATGAATTGCAGGATATTGCTGGGCGCGGCACCTCGCCACCCGTAGATCGCCTGGAAGGGGTCGCCGACCGCAGTGACCGGGAAACCGCGGCCACGTTCGGGATCCGGCCCGGAGAAGATGCGCCGCAGTAGATGAGCTTGGGCGTACGACGTGTCTTGGTATTCGTCGAGCAGCACCACGGCGAATCGTTCCCGCAACTGGCTGGTTACCTCGTCCGAGGCATCGAGCAGCCGCACCGCCTGAGCCATCTGGTCGGCGAACTCGGTGAAACCGCGTTCGTGCTTGAGTCGGCGGTAGTCGTCGACGAGACCGAGCAACTCGGCGCGTGCCGCCACTATCTGCAGAGAGTCCCGCACGACCGCGGTGACAGCTCCCTCGATTGCATCCAACTCACGCGCGAATGCTGCGTCCTCGGCCAGCACCGCGGCCGGCGCCACCAGGTGACTGCGTAGTTCAGCATCGAGCTTCAGTACCGAGCCGGCCAGCGTTGTTGGCGTCCATCTAGAGAGCCCTGGTAGCTTGCCGCGAGTTGCCCCGGTGATCAGTATCTGATCGGTGTCGATACCGATCCGAAGTCCGTGGTCGGCCACCAGCCTGCCGATGAACGAGTCATAGGTGGTGATCAGCTGGCGCCCTTCATCGGCGACGTGCGCTGCACCGGCCAGGTCGGCCTTAGTCAATGCTTCGTCGACCCGCTGCGAAAGTTCGAGAGCAGCCTTGCGTGTGAAGGTCAACCCGAGCACTTGGTCGGGACGCACCTGTCCGGTTGCCACGAGCCAGACCACTCGGGCCGCCATCACAGTCGTCTTCCCGGTGCCGGCACCGGCGATGATGACCCCGGGAGCCAGCGGAGCGGTGATCGCCATCAGCTGCTCATCGCTGAACGGGATCTGCAGCAAGCTGCTCAGTTGATCGGGAGTGGTCAGATGGGCGCTCATTATTGTTCACCTCCGGCCGACTGTGCCGGACAGCCGAGTCGAAACTCGCAGGAGCGGCAACCCGGCTGCACGTTCGCATAGTAGTCCTGGGTCGCGATGATCTCGGCCGCCCGGGTCAGGTGTTCGTGGACCCAAGTGGGCCCGGATGGTTCTAGTGGAGGCTGACTGCGCATTGCCGGCCCATCTCGCCTCGGGACCTTGAGGTAGACGACCTGGGCACCCCCTAGCTCACGGACACCACCGGTCGCCTCATCGAAGGCGCCTTCGCGCACTGCGAGCTGGTAGATCCCCAGCTGGTCCATCTCAAGAACCTCGGCGTCCGACCGCGCTTGGTTGCCGGTTTTGAAATCGATTACCCGCAGGCGGTTCAAGCTATCCACTTCCAAACGGTCGACGGTGCCGTCAACCACCACCGTGCGGCCCGCAAGCTCCAGATTTAGCTGAAACGGAAGCTCCACTCCCACCAACGCGGCGTGGTCGCTGCTTGATGCCCAGATGTCGTAGTTGCGTAACGCCTCGACCGCCTGCTCATACTGAGCCTGTGCGTACCAAGCCGCCTCATATGGCAGCTGCGACCAGATCTCAGCCAACCGCTGCGAATATGTCTCAGCCGGGGTTCGGGTCAGCGCCGATTCAGCGACCAGTTCATGCACCAAAGTGCCGAGGACCATGGCGACGGTCTTGGGTGCGCTGCCTTTCGCAGGACCTTCGAGGAACCACTTCCTCGGACAAGCCAAAATGGCCTCCACCTTGCTACCGCTCAGTCTGATCGGCTCCTTATCAACAGAGGGACCCCGTCCGGTGTCAGTGATCCCACGCAATCCCCACCACTGGTGAGGGTCTGCGCCGGGTGCCAAAGCTCGTCCACGGTCGTCGCGTTGGTCGGCCAGCCAAGCCAATTCGGTGGCCGCAGCCTGACGCAGCGCCGGGCTGAGGGAGCTATCGGTTGCCCTCCTGCGCAGCAGAGCGATGAGACCCTCGAGAGTGGTGGGCAACGACTCGGGACGACGCTCCACGACGTCGACGCCGAGTTCGCTGATGAATCGTGACGGTTCCTCGATCTCGCCGCCTGGGTCGGCGATCGCCACCGCGACCAGCCGTTTCCGTGCGCGACTGGCGGCGAGTAGGAATGAGCGGCGTTCGGCGGCCATCCGCTCAGCGGGGGTTTCGGGCGGCTGGAACCCGTCCGGCCCAAGCAGGTCTGCACGCAATAACCCACCTGGCTCGTTGATGCGTGGCCAGCGTCCTTCTTGAAGCCCCGTGAGGACGACCAGATCCCACTGTCTGCCCTTCGCACGGTAGGGGGTGACGATAGCGACACTGTCGCGACGCGGGTCTGATTCGCGTGCGGTGTCCGCAGCGATCTGCTGGGCCTGGACTTCGGCGAGCAGGTGCTGGCCGGTTTGCCTGCCGGCAAGGTCGAAGAGTGCGACGACGGCATCCAGATCTCGATGTGCCCGTACCGAGCTCTCGGTACCGCGCACTGCCTCGGCCTGCAACCGTCGCGGCCATGAGGTGGCTGACCAAGCCTTCCACAGCAGCGCAGGTATATCGGCATCTTCCTGGATCAACCCGGCCAGCTCCGCCAACAGCCTGCGCATGCTGATCAGAGCAGCCAACTCAGTCGAATCGGCTCTCTGGTCGTCGTCGACCAGTTCGGGGGCGACCAACTCTTCGGCTATCAGGGACCCAGAGGCTGGCAGGAGAGCATCCGGATGGGCGAGCGAAGCCCGAACACGCAGCTGGCGAGCCAGTCGGCGAAGACCGAGCGCATCCAAACCCCCCAGCGGAGTTCGCAGCAGACGTTCAGCTGTGGTCGGCTGCAATTGGCCGGTGTCGGCCAATAGTGCCGCCGACTGGAGGACCGCCAGCAACTGACGCACCGGTGGCTCGTTGCCCAAAGCCAGCTCGTCACCCGCGATCTGAACCGGAATCCCAGCCGCTGACAGCCGACCGGCAAGCGCCGATACCGCATCAGCACCGGCCGGGCAGATGACTGCCAGCTGCTGCCATTCGGCCCCGCCGCGCAGATGCGCCTCACGCAAGATCTCTGCAATCCGGTCAGCCTCGGCGCCGCTGTCAGGA
>JALHFX010000076.1 GCA_022837595.1 Propionibacterium sp. | reverse complement strand
GGAAGAGGTCTCCCTGCGCTGGCATGATCCAGATCAGGTTCGACGGTCGAAGGCTGCGTGCCTTCCTCTCAGCCCGGTGCACCGGGCTCCCGTGTTTTGCACGTAGTCTACTGCAATCGTCCGGCTCGCCGAATATGGCCCGGATCGCGGCCATACCGCCGCGGACCTTAGTAGGGCGTGCGGGGCTCGAACCCGCGACCCAAGGATTATGAGTCCTCTGCTCTAACCTGCTGAGCTAACGCCCCTGAAACCACTGCCTCATCGAGCAGACGAGCCGCAATGCCAGACGAGCATTGCTGAGCGGGTCACACCTGGCTAGACCGTCGACTATCGGTGGCTCAGCCGAGCGCCGCGACCCATCGTCCACTCGATGCACATTCAAGGGTAGCGGATCGGCCTTGAAGATGCCTGTTCACAGTAGCTTGGTCAGAAGCGTGCTTGCCCCGTGATCCCGCGATCGTCCTCTGGAGCCCATATTTACCCTTTAAGTCGGTGATTAAGAAGCAGTGGTGATCGTCTAGTCAATTCGCTACTTGGACGAAAGGTCATAGCTACCTGGCCGTTTGGGTTAGGACGTTTAGACAGGCGTAAAAGAGGGGATTGCGACCAAAGCTCCAGCTGGTTTTTGTTTTGTCCATTTCCCGCGTGAAAAGTCAAACTTTGGGGCACAACTTCGGAGAGATCGGCCGATGAACTTGACGATTATCGTCTATGTAGTCGAAACTAATAGTGCTAGTCATTCCGTTGCTCAATCCCCCAGGAGCGCAGCTGACGCACCGTCGCCGTACGTGACCCCCCACGTCGTCGGCGGCGGTGCTCGCTGTGGCAGCTACTTCCACGCCAGCTCCAACGGATGACTTTGTCTCGTGCCGGGCGTCCAAATATGGAGTGCGCAGCGGCGCTCGGCACGGGGCTTCTAATGCGTCAATTCTCTTCGAATCACGAACTTCATCGGTTAATTGGAAAAGAGTAGATCTGCGGATGACAAGCTCATATCCGCAGATCTACTCTTTAGTGACGGGCTCTTGGCGTTTTGTTCAGCTAGCAGCAGCCTCGTCGATCGCCTCGCGTTGTAGCGCGACCTTGTCCTCAACCTTGCTGAACATCCAGGATGCGATCGTACCGACGATGAACAGCACTGCCGCGAAGATCAGAGCAGAGGCAAAGCTGAGATTCGCCTCGGCGAGCCCAGCGGCACTGAACGAGGGGAAAACGACAGTGGGGAAGATGGCGAGCGACGAACCGATCACCATGCCCAGAATGAAGTGGTACATCCCTGCGTAGTAGTTGTCGAACGCCCAGGCAGCGGCTTTCGCGAAGACGAGGACGCAGATCAGCAGGCCTAAAGCCAGCGGGATGATGACTCCGAAGTCGAAGTCCTTGATGCCGGCAGCCATCTTGTCGTAGAGCCCAAAGTAGATCAGGAAGTTCGAGGGGCTCATACCGGGGACGATGACACCCAGGCCGATCAGTGCACCCGAGCCGAGCCAAACAGCCCAGTTGGGTGTGACATCAATCATCGATTGGCCGCCGACCAGCATGATCGCAAAGATCACGATGGCTGCCGCGGCCATGATAATCCAGTGTTTGGTGGTGCGTCCCTGTCGGCCTGCCTGCCGGAAGAGAGACGGGAAGGTTCCGACGACGAAGCCGATGAAAAGACAGATGAACTGCGCGGCGAACCGTCCGAAGGCGGCGTCAACCACCACCGAAAAGAGCACGATACCGATAACGCCGCCAATACCGAGCGGAATAAAATACAGCACATTCTTGCCGAAGCGATGGAACGGCCTCGCCAAGAATCGAATGATCGGGTCGTAGACCCGGAAGATTACGGCCAGTACGCCGCCAGAAAGCCCGGGCAAGATGAAACCGATGCCCACCAGAATGCCCTTGACCAGCCGGATCAGCCAGGCGCGGACACTTCCCGGCTCATCCAGATAGCCATCTGGAGAAGGCTTCTGCGGTGTGGGCTGCACGCTGATTGATTCGTTGTTCGTCGGTTGAGTCATGTAGTTCCTTTGTCGGGGTCCCGCACGATATTACCTGTCAGGCCTGGGTCAGCCCTCAAAACGGCACTGGATCAGGGTCGTCCCATACCCCTGGTTCGGTCAAAACAGCAGCCCTCAGACCTACCGCATGATGACTGATCTCTGCCACGCAAACCAGTAGTGACAAGGTAGGATACCCGTGCGGGTGGTTGTCCCGGATGATCGCTCGATCATCATAGGGGCCCAGTTGCGAACTGGTTGCCAGAACAGCAAGCCACTCACGACTCCATTCATCGAATCCTGCTTGGAAGTCTTGTCCCTCGGCGGCTGCACGGAACTCCGGAAGCCAACGCGCGATCCGTGCTGTTCGGGGATCATCCACATCGTCGTGGGCGATCATGTGGACGCCTGGCTCGAGCTTCTGGCGAACAAGCCGGTCGCCGTCCCAGGTCGTCACTCGGGTTTGTGCGCCCGCCACCTCGATCAGATTGAAACCGGCGGTGTGCGGCTGCTCGGGTACCGGCTTTCCTTCGATAGATCGCAACACGATTCCGCCCCGTGAATCGAGGGATCCATCGGGGGCGGTCAGCAGATTGCGGTTCACGACGACAGCCAGTCGTCCGGATGCCGAATCGGCGGCCAGCCATGCACCATTGGCGCGGCGATCTCTGACCCCAAGCACGCCTGCGTGGCTTTGCGGCCACCACATACCGGGCGGATCCCACGGGCGTCCCGGATCTTCATCACGCACCGCCAACAGTCGGGTAACCTGTTCGGCCTGCTGGGGTACCTGGACGATGACCGTGCACATGCCTGAGCAGTGTAGCCGTAGCTGGGAAGATAGATGCTATGAACATCGTGCTGGGAGTATCTGGCGGTATCGCCGCCTATAAGGCGGTCATGATCGCACGGCGGCTCGTCGAGGAAGGCCATGACGTGCACGTGGTGCCCACCGACGACGCATTACAGTTCGTCGGCAAGCCGACGTGGGAGGCCATCAGTCGCCAGCCGGTAACCACATCGGTACACGAAAACGTGGCTGAGGTGCGCCACGTCGCACTGGGGCAAGAAGCCGATCTCGTCATCGTCGCTCCGGCAACGGCGAACACGCTGGCGCGGATGGCTGCGGGCATCGCGGACAATCTTCTGGGCACCACCTTGCTGGCCACGCAGGCGCCGATCCTGGTGGCACCGGCCATGCATACTCAGATGTGGCAGCATCCCGCGACCCAAGCCAATGCGGCCGTCTTGCTGTCGCGCGGAGTCGAATTCATCGGGCCCGACGACGGGCGTCTGACTGGTACGGATTCGGGACCGGGCAGAATGAGCGAACCCGACCAGATCGTGGCGCGGGCGCTGGAGATGCTTCGGCGTCGTGGTGTCGAAGATGATTTGCGCGGTGTGAGGCTGGTCGTCAGTGCCGGCGGCACTCGTGAACCGATCGACCCCGTGCGGTTCATCGGTAATCGTTCGAGCGGACGCCAAGGCGTGGCGGTGGCCGCCGCCGCCGCAGGTCGCGGGGCTGACGTCGTGCTGCTCGCTGCCAACATCGAAGAGTCGATTCTGGCCGACGTCCGTGCTCGCGAGAATGTCCAGATCGTGACTGTGACTTCGGCCAACGAGTTGAAGGTCGTCGCAGATCGCGAAGCCGGCACAGCCGACGTCGTGGTGATGGCGGCCGCTGTCTCGGACTACCGGGTCGCCGAGGTGCGCGCCACCAAGATGCGTAAGGAAGACGTCGGCGGTGAGCATCTGATGCTTGAACTGATCGAGAACCCCGATATCCTCGCTGGCTTGGCACGCGATCGCCGCCCGGGGCAGGTGATCGTCGGTTTCGCGGCCGAGACCGCAGACGACCAGCAGTCCCTAATCGAGCTGGGCCGTCAGAAGCTCGCTCGTAAGGGCGTCGACCTGCTCGCCGTGAACGCGGTGGGTTGGTCGGAAGGCTTCGAAACTGCGGAGAACACGCTGTACATCTTGGCCGCCGGAGGAGAACTCATTTCGACCGTAGCCGGCACGAAGGCCGAGACCGCTGAAGGGTTGCTCGATTCGATCGTCGCCAAGCTCAGCACAGCTGGGTGAGCCGGCCGGTGTCCACGTCGTAGTCGAAACCGGCAATCTCGGCGAAGTCACCGACCAGCTCGTGAGCTCGTAAGGCTGCGACATCTGCGGTCAGGTGCCCCAGCCTGTCGGAGTCCGCGCCAAAAACCATGTCGATAGCGGCGACCCCACTCGAGGCCGAGATGGCCTCGCGCAGACGAGCTTCCGTCCCGGAGGCTGCGCATTTGGTGTGGGAGACCACCATGATCCGGTTCACTCCCAGCAGATGCACCGCCAACACGCAGCCGACCAGCGACTGCGGGCCCAGGTGACCCCCGGGAGTACGCAGGACCTTCGCGTCTCCGAACTCCAAACCGACCATCGGCAACGGATCGATCCGACAATCCATGCAGGTCAGGATGCAGACTCCCGCCCGCGCCTGTCTTTCCAATTGGCGGTGCCCGATGGTTGCGGCGTAAGCGGCATTCGCGGCGAGAAGATCATTGAACGGCACTTGGCAAGTGTAGACGGCGCGGATGGGTTCGGGTGGAGCAGGCCACGCACTGTCCGCGCAATATCTGAATAAGCCATCGACGAAGATGGGTTCACGACCCCAGAACTCGACTCGCTATCGCCGCGATCGGTTGCGCGACGGGTTCGCCTGAACCGTCACGGCGTTCGCTGGTGGGCGGTAGCTTGACCGGAGCGCCCGAGTCCGCAGCGGCGATCGCAGGTGCCGGACCGGCCCAGCCCAGCAAGAGTGTGTCTTCACCTTTCAAGAAGCGGTGGCACAGCACGCCACCGGTTGCACGACCCTTGGCTGGATATTCCGCGAACGGCGTAACTTTCGCCTTTCCGGCCTCGGTCCCCGGTAACGACGACGAACTACCCGAAACCGTCACCACGACCGCATCGTCTGGGCGCGTCGCCCCGAACCAAATGACCTGAGCGTCACGGCCTAGTTTGATGCCAGCCATACCCGAACCTGCCCGGCCTTGTGGACGCACGACGGATGCTGCAAAATGCAGCAATCGCGCATCCGAGGTGATGAAGACCAACTCCTCTTCGGTGCTCCGCAGCTCGACGGCGCCGACGACCTCGTCGCCCTTGGCCAGGTTGATGACGCTCCAGTCGTCCTTGCTCGCAAGCACCTCCGGGTTAACTCGCTTCACCACGCCGGACCGGGTGCCCAACGCCAGCCCGAGCGAGGTATCGCTCAGCGATGTCAGGCCGAGAACGCGTTCGTCCTTGTCAAGTTGGATCAGATCGGAGATCCGAGTGCCGCCTTGCAGATTCGGGAAGGTGGCCGTCGCTGGCATCGATGGTAGTTCGATGGCCTTCGCCTTGATCAAGCGACCGTTTGACGTGAGCACGCCGTACTCGGCATGAGCTGTTGCCCGGATCGCCGAGATAACCGCATCATGGCGGGTTCGCGGCCCGTGCGCGCCGCCCGGCTGCCCATCCAGATCCATGCGGGCGACCAGCCCGGCCGAACTCAGCATCACCCAGCATGGATCGTCAGGGATTTCCAATGGTCCTGCAGCAGATGTGCTCGCCGCAGCCCCGGAGTCGGCGAGCAGCACCGTGCGGCGGGGCGTCCCGAACTTCTTCACGACATCATCGAGCTCCTCGGTGACCAAAGCATGGAGCACGGATTCGTTGTTCAAGATCTCATTGAGCCGGGTGATTTCAGCGTTCAACTCGTCGCGTTCGGATTCGAGCTCGATGCGGCTCAGCTTGGTCAACCGGCGCAACTGCAAATCGAGAATGTAATTGGTCTGCACCTCGGTCAGGTCGAATGCTTCCATGAGTCGGACGCGGGCCTGAGCGACATCGTCCGAACCGCGAATGATCGCGATGACGTCATCGATATCGAGCAATGCCAGTAGCAAGCCCTCGACGAGGTGCAGCCTGTCGGTGGCGTTCTGGAGTTCATGGCGGGTGCGACGCAGAATGACCTCGATGCGGTGGTCGAGGTAGACCTGCAGCATCTCGATCAGTGCCAAGGTGCGGGGCTGTCCGTCGACGAGGGCCACCGCGTTGATCGCGAACGTGTCTTCGAGTTTGGTCAGCTTGAACAGCTGAACAAGCATTGCATCGGGATTGATGCTGTTTTTGACCTCTATCACCAGCCGGGTACCGTGTTTCAGGTCGGTGAGATCCTTGACGTCGGCGATGCCGGAGAGCTTCTTACGGGTGACCAGGTCTTTGATCTGCTCCATGATCTTTTCCGGACCCACCCCGTAAGGCAGCGCGGTGACGACGATGCCTTTGCGGCGGGGGCTGACCTGTTCGATCCGACAGGCGGCCCGCAGTTTGAACGACCCGCGACCGGTCTCGTAGGCGTCCTTGACACCGTTGAGGCCGATGATCGTCCCGCCGGTCGGGAAGTCCGGGCCGGGAACAAAACGCATCAGCGATTCCAGATCGGCGTCTGGATGTGCGAGCAGGTGTTTGAGGGCCCCGACTACCTCGATCAGGTTGTGCGGTGCCAGGTTGGTGGCCATCCCGACTGCGATCCCCGAGGTGCCGTTGACGAGCAGATTTGGGAAGGCGGCAGGAAGGACGGCGGGCTCCAGCTCTTTCCCGTCGTAATTCGGGCGGAAATCGACAGTATCGGAATCGATCCCGGCGACCATCGCGAGTGCGGCCGGAGCGAGTCGGCATTCGGTATACCGGTAGGCAGCAGGGCCCGCGTCCAACGAACCGAAATTGCCGTGACCATCGATGGTCGGCAGCCGCATCGACCAATCCTGGCCGAGCCGCACCAGTGCGTCGTAGATTGCTCCGTCGCCGTGTGGATGCAGCAAGCCCATGACTTGGCCGACAACCCGGGCGCACTTGACATGTGGTTTGTCCGGACGAAGCCCCATGTCATACATGGTGTAGAGAATGCGCCGTTGAACGGGTTTCAATCCATCACGGGCATCCGGCAGAGCTCTGGAGTAAATAACCGAATAGGCATATTCGAGATAACTGGTCTCCATCTCGGTTGAGACATCGATATCGATGATGCGTTCTTCGAACTCTTCGAGATCAGCCGGAGTCTTGGTCGCCATGGAGCGAAAGCCTAGTCGGAGTCACTCGATTCGAGCGCGTGTAACACTTGTGGCGCGAGATCGTCTCCGTCTGCTCCGAAGACTTCGGTAACTACTGCAGGTTCCCATCGCAGGTCTGCGGAGTCTCGAAGTACCGCAGTGGTGCCGTGAGCGAGGATTTGTTCGGTTGGGGAGAGCTCTCTGATCGCGATCAACCGCGCATGGCCAGGGCGCAGCTCCGCGAATTCGCGATAGAGCACCGGATCGTGCTGGCCGTTGTCGCCGATCAAGACCCACTTGATCTTCGGGAAGTCGCGGGCGAGTTCTGCCAGTGCGCGCCGCTTATGTTCGGCCCCACTGCGGAACCAGCCGGTTTGGGTAGGGCCGAAGTCGGTCAGCAGCATCGGCCCTTCGGGGAAGCCATGCCGTTTCATGAACCGCATGAGGAACGGCAGCGTATTCCACGATCCGGTAGACACATAGACGATCGGTGCGCCCGGATGTGCGGTGAGCAGCTTCTGATACATCCTGGCCATGCCCGGAACGGCCTGTCGATTGCCTTCGGTCAGCACGAACGAATTCCAAGCCGCCAGCATTGCGCGGGGCAGCCAGGTCGACAAGATGGTGTCGTCGATATCGCTGATCAACCCGAATTGCTCATCAGCGTCCACGACTCGCACCGGCGCCACGGTTCCGGGTGCCTCTTCAGTGCTGAGCACGATCCCTTGCCAGTCGTGGGTCAGCGCCGAAGCCTTCACGGTGACGTCGATGTAGCCACGACGGTCGGTTACCAGCTCGAGCTCTTCATCGCCCACCTGCACGGTCACCGGTCGCCGTGGGACCGGAGCGGAAATGAAGTTGCGCCATCCGCGTCGGTGCAGGAATGCTTCCGCATACATTCCGATGTAGCTGCGGGCTTTCACCGGACGCAGCACGAGTCGGCCCAGCACGCGCACATGGTCGGCGCTGCCATAGCCGGTGAACGGGATGATCACCTCTCGCCATCCGCGCTTGCGTAGGAAGCGGACCATGCGGTTGGTGATGAAGTCGTCGATTCGGGTACCGACGAACTGTTGCGACTCCATGGGCACCAGAGTAGCTATCGCCTCGCGTTAGGTGGGACCGCGAGCGCAGTTATGATGCTCTAGTGGCAAGATGATGGGGTGAGGCAAGAAGCGAAGACAACCCCCGGACAGCTACCGGTATCCCTGCTGACCCAGATTAGTGACTGCGGTTTCTTCCCGCAGCTGGTCACGGACTCGGTCGCACTGGCAGTGGGCGAGGAGACCGTGGACGCCTTCCTGGTCCACCATGAGGCGACGTTTGCGCCAGAGGGCATCGGACGTCATCTCTCGGTGCTGGTGCTCACGGCAACCCGGTTGATCGTCAGTCATACCGACGAACACGGGGACGATCCGGCGGGCAACACCGCGATCAGCTCGACCGAGTCGGTGCCGCTGCGGTTGCTGGGCGCGGTTGCGCTCACCCGGGTGGTGTCGAAGCCGGAGAGTTTCGGCAGTGCTGCAGCGGAGATCGTCGAGACCTGGTTGACACTCAGCTGGAGCACAATGCGCCGAATTGATCTGGAACCGGCGAACTGTGGCGATCCAACGTGCACAGCCGATCACGGCTTCCAGGGTTCGGCGGTCGCCGAGGACATGGTAATCCGGATGAGCCCGGTATCGGATGGCGCCGACAGCGTACGACTCCTGGTGGAGTTCGGCACATCACTGCAGCAGCGGGTGCACTAACAGTGGGTCGCATTCAGCTACCTGATTACGGCAAATCGACGCTGGCAGAGGTGCTTCCTGCTGTTGCGGCGCATCTCTTGGCAGACTCGCCCCAAGCGGTGCACGGCTGCCGCGACGTGCTGGGCATACCGCAAGCGGATCGCTATGTGTTGGTGATGGTGGACGGGCTCGGCCATGAATTGCTGGCAGCGCAACGCTTCCGCGCCCCCTACCTGGGGACTCTGCTCGACGATGCCATCGGATTGACCAGCGCGGTGCCTTCCACCACAGCCACCTCGCTGAGCACGATCGGCACCGGTCTAGTTCCGGGACGCCATGGCATCGTGGGCTATGCATTCCGTGCCCAGGATGAGTTCATCCTGAACGCCCTGACTTGGGACGATCGGATCGATCCGGTGTCTTTTCAGCCTGAGCCCACCTGGCTGGAACGGCTCGGACACGATCCTCAGATAGCAGTCAGCACCGTTTCACTTGCAAAGTTCGAACGCTCTGGCCTCACCCAGGCGGCTTTGCGTGGCTCTCAGTTCTTCGGACTCGATGACGAAGCCGATGCTGACTATCGCATCAAGCAGATCGTGGCCGCCTCACAGTCGGGACAACGGTCGCTGGTTTACGCATACGAGCGTCGACTGGATCATGCCGGTCACAGCCTCGGCTGCGGGTCCGCGGAGTGGAGCCAGACTCTCGATGAAATCGATGCCTGGATTGAGCAGTTGCGCAGCGCACTCGATCCTCAGACCTGCCTGCTCGTCACCGGTGACCACGGCATGGTTGATGTTCCGAGCAACCATCAGGTGATCATCGAGGACACCCCGATTCTGGCTAAAGAGCTAGATCTGATCGGCGGCGAGGGCCGACTGCGTCAGCTTTACACCGAACGCCCCCAAGAGGTGGCCACGCGCTGGCAGCGCTGGTTCGGGGAACGGGCGATCGTGCGAACCAGGGACCAAGCCATTGAGGAGGGCTGGTTCGGCACCGTTGATCTGCGCGTCCGCGATCGTATCGGGGACGTCCTGGTTGCCGCGCTCGACGATTGGGCCATCATGACGCTCACCCGGCCGGGCGAACTGACGTTGGTCGGTCAGCACGGCTCGTTGACCCCCGAAGAAATGCGAGTGCCGGATTCGACGGATCGGAGGGCGGTGGCGCCCCGAACATGATCTCGTCCCAGGTAGGCACCTCGGCACGCTTGCGACGCTTGCGCGGTTTCGGTGCTGGCGCGGGTGACTTTGGATCGGTCAGCAAGGCGTCCTGAACCGTTTTGTCAGACGTGTCAGCGGTTGCCTCGGTCCGAACAGAGGACCGTGGCGCAGAGGGCCGTGGTGTAGAGGGGCGTGGTGCAGAAGATCGTGGCGCAGCTTTGGAGGAATTGCTGGCTGCGACCGGTTCGGCGGTTGTCGTCTTCGAATCGGACGATGCCGACTCTTGCTCGGCTGCTGGTGCGGTTTCTTGGGCGACAGCGGCGGCTGCCTCTTGCGGATCGGCTGTTTGGTCGTCCGCGACCGCAACGTTGACCGGCTCGGCCACAGCAGGAGCCGGTTGCTGACGGGCGCGGCGCCGCGACCGTGGATCGCTAGGCACAGTCTTGGCGGAGGGGCGGCGCCGCGGCTCGGGCTCTTTCACGGGTTCGGGATCAGACGGGGTGCTGACCGGTTGGGTGAGCCCGGTGTAGATTCGCACCGAGTCTTCGTTGAAGCCTGAAAGCATGTCGTAGAGCACGTCCATGTCGGAGCGCGGATTAGGGACGATGTCGTAGACCCCATCGACCTGCTCGAGTTCAGCGTCCGAATAGTCGTCGGGTCCGTCGTCGCCATTTGAACCCTGACCATGCCCGGGAAGCCTGATGATTCGCGCCGCCGGGACGTCGGGCAAGACCGCAGGAGGCACCACATTCTCCTGAACGACGCGTACGATCGCCAGTTCGTCGTGCAGATCGAGGGTCGGCTCGGCATCGGGGTTGGGGATCCCCGGACGCCTGGTTGGCGCTGGACGTTCACCGATGAGTTCCTTGGCGGCAGCGTCCTTCGCGGTCGAGTACCGTGCGCGCGGGTCGAAATCGAACTCAGCGTGCTGCTCGGCGTCAGCCGATGGCCAACTAACGGCTATCGTCCAACGGCGGTTCTCATCGCGCCACGAATCCCAGCGGATCTGATCGGGGGTGATGCCGCCAGGCTCCAGTGCCTCCGTAACGACGTCGCCGAGGAATCTGTGTGCACCTGATTCACGAGCCTTGCGGACTTGGGAGGTACGCGCGAGCGTCGTGATGTGCTCGCGCTCCGCGAGAACAGGACCAGCGTAAACGTCGATCCTCTCGACCGGAACACCCGCAGCCTGCGCAACACTGTCGACGGATTCTCCGGACCGAATCCGGGCTTGAATCTCGCGCGGCGTCAGTGCGCTTTCCATTCGCGGGTCTCCCTGGTATCGAGTTGCTTGTTGGACGCGCAGAAGCGCCCTATCCTTGCCACGCAAACCTACCCCTCAAGCCTAATGATCGTCTGTCTGCCGCGCCGCCTTGGTCGTGAGGGATCACGGTTAGCTTCGTGTTTTTGCGCGGGTATGGTACAACATGCATCGACAGCCACATGGGTGGCCGTGCATAGCAAGTGAAGTGCATCACATTCGGAAGGGCACCATGGCTACTGACTACGACGCTCCTCGTAAGTCCGATGAGGAGATGAGCGAGGATTCGCTCGAAGAACTCAAGAGCCGCCGCAACGACAAGCAGTCCGGTCAAGTGGACGAGGACGAGGTGGAGGCGGCTGAAGCGTTCGAACTGCCGGGCGCTGACCTGTCCCACGAAGAGTTGACCGTCCGCGTACTGCCACGTCAAGCCGACGAGTTCACCTGCGCGTCCTGTTTCTTGGTAAAACACCGCAGCCAGTTGGCTGAAACCAAGGGCGGGCTCAGCTACTGCGTCGACTGCGTCTGATCGCGACGTTATGGCAACGCGGTCAGTATGTCCGCGAGCCATTTTGAGCGATAGCAGAAGACAGTGAGCGAAGTTGCTCGGCTGGTCTGCCTGTCGAGGCGGACCAACCGAGCAACGTGGGTTCATGTTCAGGGCGTTGCTGGCCGATCACTGCTCGAATCGTCGTGCGGCGAACCGTCGGATCACGACCTGGACGACAGAGACGCCCACAGCGCTCGCAGCAACCCAGGCCACCGCGGCCATGGTCGAAGCTTGCGGATCGTCCGGGTCCGGGGGCTCTTGGCCGGTGATCCTCTTCCAGCTCTTCTGGATGAGCTTCTGGACGGCGAACGTTGCGATAGCACCTAGGGCGCCCGCGACGATCTTGTACTCGATGCCCGACAGTGGGCTGGTCTCACTCGCTACTTCGCTCACGCCTGCAATCCTAGGGCAATGCTGAACCACAATCCTAGGTAGACGCGAATCCTCGGAGGAGGCTCCGCTGTGGGCGGTGAACTACTCTTGCACGCGTGAGCAGATCTGAGCTGGTAATCCCGATCCGGATGATCGACGGCGGGCTACCGATGCCTTCCTACGCGCGCCCGGGTGACGCGGGTGCCGATCTTTGCACTGCAATCGACCTGGTGATCGAACCGGGTGAACGCGTCCTGGCGCCGACCGGGGTCGCGATTGCGTTACCTGATGGCTATGCGGGCTTCGTGCATCCGCGCTCCGGTCTGGCTGCTCGCAGCGGCCTCACGATCGTCAACGCTCCGGGCACCATCGACGCGGGTTACCGCGGTGAGATCAAGGTCTGTCTACTCAACACCGATCTGCACGCGCCGATTGAACTGCGCAGGGGAGACCTGGTCGCGCAGCTGGTTATCCAACAGGTCGAGCGGGCGCGCTTCAAGCCCGTCGACGAGTTACCTTCGAGTGAGCGTGGTACCGGTGGGCACGGCTCGACTGGGGGTATCAGTGCGTGGCTGGACGATTCTGATTCGGTGTCCACAACCGGATCCAGGGCTAGGCTTGATGCCGATTTTCAAGAAGGGGCATGAACGTGATCTTTGGTCGCAGAAAAAAGAACGACGAACAGCTCGATAGTGAATCAACGGTCGACCAGGAAGGCCTCGACGAACTCGAGACTCAGGACGCGCTGATCGAGGACGAGGACGGAGCGGACGCTGAGATCGACGAGTGGGTGGCTTTGGACCAGAGCCGCGATTGGCGTGAGGATGGTCCCTTCGATATCAGTGAAGTTGATTTGGACGCGGACGACATTGAGCGCCTCGACTTTGGTTCTGTGATCTTGACCCCCTTCGAGGGCATGCAGATGCAACTGCAGGTTGACCAGCGCACGAAAAAGGTAATGGCAGGTGCTTCGGCGATCGAGATCGCGCTTTTTGCTGCCCCGGCGCAGACACAGCTGGTCCCTGACATTCGCAATGAGATGATCGCCGCAACTCAGAAGGCAGGCGGTCGGGTCTCACTGGCCGAAGGTCCTTTCGGCACCGAGGTGCGTCGTATCCTCCCGATGACCGACCCGAAAGGCAACAAGGTTGTGCACATCTCGCGCACCTGGTTCGTTGAGGGCCCGCGCTGGATGCTGCGCGGGGTCGTGATGGGAGAGGCGGGCCGGGCGTCCGGTGTCGACGGTGTCTCCGAGCTGGTATACGAGTTCTTCAGCAATACAGTGGTGCGCCGAGACCCGCAACCTAGGGTCCCCGGGGATCTGATCGCGATGACGATGCCGAGTTCGCTCGCAGGAAAGAACCAGCCTCCTGCCAAAGGCTGATCGTTTCTTGGCCAGGGGCTCGCTCCATTCCGGGGCGGGCCTTTTTGTCGCCATGCCTTTAGAACGGGGTATCGGCCCTAGTGAGAGTGGCCGCTTCGGCGCTCTCGAAATCAGCTGTCTCGTGGCTCGCGCAATTGGCCGCTTGTCATGATAAAACAGTGCAGTCCGATCGCGATCGTGACGACACGTCGGCCTCCACGGTGGAGCCGATGACTCTAGCTGCGCATCCGAGAAGGTGATCGCGATCCAACCGAGACGGCACCAGAACACCGGCATCCAGACTTACCTGAGCTGGAGGTCATTCACAGTGATCCGTACATACTTGACCCGTCGAAGATCCTGGACCCGCCGAAAGGCTGGGGACCAAGCCTGAGATTCCTCGGACCCGGCATGATCACCTCAGCGGCCGTTGTGGGCTCGGGGGAGCTGATCACTGCCACGACGCTAGGTGCCGAAGTCGGCATGATGCTTCTCTGGCTGGTCTTCGTGTCCACCTTCGTGAAGGTGGCCGTGCAAATCGAACTCGCCCGCTGGTCGATCTCGACCGGCAAGCCCGGCATCTTCGGCTACGACGCAGTACCCCCCAAGATCTTCGGACGCAGCTGGGCGTCCTACATCGTGCTGCTGATGTTCTTACAATTCATGGCGAGTCAGGGTGGCGTGATTGGATCAGCCGCCGTCGCGATGTCGATGCTGATTCCGATCGGCGGTGCGCCCCTGTCAGCACTGTCCATCGGCATCTGGGTGTGGATCCTGCTGATCATCGCGATCATCATTCACCAGGCAAACCGTTATGAGTTGATCGAGAACATCTCGACCTGGCTAGTGGTTCTGGTCACCGTGCTGATCGTGCTCATGGTCTTCGGTATCCAGTTCACCGAGTTCGCCTGGACGGGCGCAGAACTCGCGGATGGTATGCGGTTCCGCATCGCGGCCGGCTCAATGGGCATAGCGTTGTCGATGTTCGGTCTGACCGGCGTCGGCGCGGGCGAGATTTCGGGCTACACCTTCTGGTGCGTCGAGAAGGGCTACGCGGCCTGGACGGGCCCCAACGATGGTTCCGAAGCCTGGGTTGCTCGTGCCCGCGGCTGGATCTCGGTCATGAAGAAGGACGCCTGGGTCGCCTGGGTGATCTACACGCTGTCCACTGCGTCGTTCTACATGCTCGGCGCCACGGTGCTGCACAAGCAGGGCCTGGTGGTCAGGGGCAACGAGTTGATCGAGACGATCTCGCGTATTTTCACCGATACCATCGGTGCCTGGGTCGGGCCGATCTTCCTGGGCTTCGCAGCGATCGCGCTGTACAAGACGATTCTGGCCAATGTGCCCGGCCTTGCTCGTCAGACCGCTGCATCGTTGTCGGTCTTCGGTGCCTACGACTGGTTGGACGCCAAGCGCCGCAACCTGGTGATGCGGGTCCTGATGATCATCATGCCGGTCTGCTGGGGTCTGCTCGCGACTGTGGTGAGCTCGCCGCTGGCGTTGGTGATCCTCGGCGGCACCCTGAACGCTATCTATTTGATGGTGGTCGCCGTCGCGACGGTCTACCTCTCGTACACTCAGACCGATAACCGCATCAAGGACGGCCGCCTGTTCACCGTCTACCTGATCGTCTCGGGTATCGCGATCTTCGCGCTGGGTGCCATCGGCTTGTACGACATCATCACCTAATCGATTCACCTTCTTCGGATCTGGTGCGTGGCATCGTAAGGTGAACGCGCAGATCCGGAGGAGACATCATGACGAACCACCCGTCCATCGAACTGGGCCCGATAGCCCACGGCGGCCATTGCGTCGCTCGTCTCGATGGGCGGGTGGTTTTCGTCCGGCATGGTATTCCTGGCGAGCACGTGCGGGTACGCATCACAGATGACTCCAAGCCACGCATGTGGTGGGGAGAGGTCAGCGAGGTCATTACTGCGAGCCCTGACCGGGTTACACCGCCATGCCCGGTGGCCGGACGCTGTGGCGGTTGCGACTTCCAGCACATTTCGCTGTCACGACAACGCGAATTGAAGGCT
>JALHFX010000190.1 GCA_022837595.1 Propionibacterium sp. | reverse complement strand
AGGAGGCGGGGTTTTCGGGACAATCAGGCAGGCCGTATCCCTCTTGCGGCCACTCCCCCTACTGATTCGGTCCCTGCGAAGTGTCGAAGCCCCGCCCCTTTTTTCCGTCGTCTCGACGGATCCGTGTCCAACGAGAGAGCACATCATGTCCGATACCCTGAAAGAGCGCCGCCGACTCCTGATCGCAACTTCCGGTGTCAGTGCAGTCGCCGCTGCGGCCACCGCCGTTCCTTTCGTCGCTAGCTTGACGCCGTCCGACCGGGCTCGCGCGGCGGGTGCGCCCGTAGAGGCGGATGTCAGCAAACTGGCGCCCGGTGAAATGATCACAGTCGAGTGGCGAGGGAAGCCGGTATGGCTGTTGCGTCGGACTCCCGAGATGCTTGCAGCCCTTGAAGGCCACGAGTCGCGTTTAGCCGATCCTGCGTCGGCCGAACCTCAACAGCCCGATTACGCGGCGAACCGTCACAGGTCGATCAACCCGGAATTCCTCGTCGTAATCGGCATTTGTACGCACTTGGGATGTTCGCCGTCCGAGAAGTTTGCGCCGGGTGCTACCAGTGGGATCGGAGAGGACTGGCCAGGCGGTTTCCTGTGCCCTTGCCACGGTTCGATCTTCGATCTGGCGGGGCGAGTATTCCTGAGCCAACCTGCGCCGACCAACCTCGAAATTCCCCCGCACAAGTGGTTGAGCGATAGCCTGGTTTTGATCGGCGAGGACGATGGCGCTGCAGCTTGACGACACACTCTCACCTATCTTTTATTGGCCAAGAATAGTCTTTGAAGAGCGCACAAAAATGAAGATCGCGGTTACGAGCCAGAATTTTCGCACGGTCACTGCCCATGCGGGCAAGACGCGTCGCTTCCTGATCTTTGATATCAGCTGTCCTTGCTCTCCGCGCGAGGTCGACCGCTTGGACTTGGGCAAGGAAATGTCGTTTCACGAGTTCAGGGGAAGTCTTCACCCGATCGATGGGGTAGCCGCGCTGATTACAGGTGGGGCAGGGGAGGGGTTCCGTGTCCGTATGGCACAACGTGGCATCGAACTCATCGTTACGGGTGAGACCGATCCGGTCCAGGCCGTCATCGATTACACGCAAGGTGTCGTCAAGCCGGCGCTCCCTCACGACGAGCACGAACATCGTCACTGATCATTGCCTTTGAGCCCTCCAGTTCAACTCGATGCACACCGTTGGGCGTAGATCTTTGCAGGCTTTGCTCGCGGTGCTGCTTGAGGTTATCGCTTTCGTTGCGACTATCGGCTGATCGCGAAATTCTGGTCTAACCTAGATTAAATCCGCCCAGAAAAGACCTCGCTCCACAGCTTTTCCTGACGTCACGGCGGAGGTGTCAGTTTCACATGGCGCGAGAGCCATCATTTCGAAAATTCCTAACGGTTTCAAGTTGTCTCTTCGACCACGGAATAAGGAGGGAGATATGTCTGCGCCCAAGAAAGTCCGTAGCATGTTCGCGACCGCAGCGTTGCTGATCAGCTTTGGTGCCGCGGCAACCCAGCCGATCGTGGATGTTGGTAGGTTCGAGTACGAAGGCGCCTGTGCCGTTTGCCATGGCTCGACAGGCAAGGGTGATGGTGTCTTTGCGTCACAGCTTGTTGCGAAGGTGCCTGACCTCACCACGCTTGCGAGTCGTAACAAGGGTGTCTTTCCGTTTGACCATGTCTATCAGACGATAGATGGGCGCACCGAAGTGGCGGCCCACGGTTCGCGCGAAATGCCGGTCTGGGGGCGCGGATTCCGCCAGCAGAGTTCGATGTACTTCAGCACGGTGCCCGCCGACAACACCGAGTCAGCTGCACGTAGTCGAATCCTCGCGTTGACGGAGTACATTTACCGGCTTCAGGGGAACTATTAACCCGGCAATCAAATAGCTAAATTACTGAGCGTAGCGAACGTACTCATGGCTGAAATACGACCGCACACGATCCGGCATCGCAGCGATGCGTT
>JALHFX010000007.1 GCA_022837595.1 Propionibacterium sp. | reverse complement strand
ACCGCTAGATTGGGACGCAGCCAGCACTCGCAAGCGCAGCAGTCGCCGAAACGAAGAGGAACGTTCATGGGCAAGATCAAGGTGGCCGGTACCGTCGTCGAGCTCGACGGGGACGAAATGACCCGCGTGATCTGGGCATTCATCAAAGAGCGCCTGATCTTGCCGTATCTGGACGTCAACCTCGACTACTACGACCTGAGCATCGAGAACCGCGACGCCACCGACGATCAGATCACTGTCGACGCCGCCAACGCCATCAAACGTGAGGGCGTCGGCGTCAAATGCGCCACCATCACCCCCGATGAAGCCCGCGTCACCGAATTCGGGTTGAAGAAGATGTGGCGCTCGCCCAACGGCACCATCCGCAATATTCTCGGCGGGGTCATCTTCCGTGAACCGATCGTGATCAGCAATATCCCCAGGCTCGTGCCCGGATGGACGAAACCCATCGTGGTCGGCAGGCACGCTTTCGGCGATCAGTACCGCGCGACAGATTTCAAGGTGCCCGGTGCAGGCACGGTGACCATCACCTTCACTCCCGACGACGGCTCGGAACCGATGGAGTTCGACGTCGTCAAGATGCCCGAGGCCGGCGGCGTCGCGATGGGCATGTACAACTTCAACGAGTCGATCCGCGATTTCGCCCGCGCTTCGATGAGCTACGGACTGCAGCGGGGCTACCCGGTCTACCTGTCGACGAAGAACACCATCTTGAAGGCCTACGACGGCCAGTTCAAGGACATCTTCGCCGAGGTCTTCGAGGCCGAGTTCAAAGAACAGTTTGAGCAAGCCGGCATCACCTACGAACACCGCCTGATCGATGACATGGTCGCCTCCGCGCTGAAGTGGGAAGGCGGCTACGTCTGGGCCTGCAAGAACTATGACGGCGACGTCCAGTCCGACACCGTTGCGCAAGGCTTTGGTTCGCTGGGTCTGATGACCTCGGTGCTGATGACTCCCGACGGCAGAACCGTCGAAGCAGAGGCCGCCCACGGCACGGTTACCCGGCATTACCGGCAGCATCAGCAGGGCAAGGCCACCTCGACCAACCCGATCGCGTCGATCTACGCCTGGACCGGTGGCCTGAAGCATCGCGGCAAGTTGGACGCGACCCCCCAAGTCAGCGAGTTTGCCCAGACCCTCGAGGAGGTCTGCGTCCGCACGGTCGAGTCGGGCAAAATGACGAAGGATCTCGCGCTGCTGGTTGGCCCGGATCAGGAATGGTTGACCACCGAAGAGTTCCTGGCCGCCTTGGACGAAGGTCTCGCCGCCCGGTTGGCGTGACCAGAACCCCATTAACGGACCCCGGTAGAATCGTCGGAGTGATTGATCATGTCTGACCTGCTCGTTTCTATCGGGGTCATCTTCGTCCTGCTGTTCGTCGGCTTCCTTTTCTCGGCCGCCGAGATGGCGCTGGTGACGCTGCGGGATTCCCAGATTCAGCGTCTACAGACTCACGGCAAGCGTGGCCAAGCGATCATCGCGCTCACCGAGAACCCGAATCGTTTCCTGTCGTCGGTGCAGATCGGTGTGACGCTCGCCGGATTCTTGTCATCAGCATTCGGCAGCGATTCGCTGGCTGGCAAATACCTGGCGCCCTGGTTCACCAGCCTGGGATTGGCCCCGGGCTTGTCGAGTGTGCTCGCCGTCATCATCGTGACAGCGGTCATTTCGTTCCTGTCGATCGTGCTCAGCGAACTGACCGCCAAACGGTTGGCGATGCAGCGCGCGGAGGAGTTCGCACTCGCCCTCGCCCCGATGGTCAGCACGATCGCCAAGGTCGCCACCCCGCTGATCTGGTTGATCGACAAATGCACCAACATCATGGTGCGGGTCTTCGGCGGCGACCCCGGCGCCGGTAAAGAGGCTGTCACCGAAGAGGAACTGCGTTCAATGGTCGCCAATGCGGACATGCTGGGCGATGAAGAACGCCGGATCGTCGACGACGTTTTCGACGCCGGAGACCGCAGCCTGCGCGAGGTTATGGTGCCGCGCACCGAGGTCGACTTCATGCCCGGCGATACCCCCGTCTACCAAGCGATCCGGCTGGTGCAAGGAAACCAGCGTTCGCGCTACCCGGTAACCGATGGATCAGCCGATCAAGTGATCGGTTTCCTGCACGTCCGCGATCTGATGGGGCTGGATGCGGGCTCCCGGCAGGTTCCGGTTAAGCAGCTCGCCCGTCCGGTGCTCAGCCTGCCCGAGACCGTCAAGGTGCTCCGGGCGCTCACCGAAATGCGCCGCGAATCGTCGCATCTGGCGATCGTGCGCGACGAGTACGGTGGCACGGCAGGCATCGTCACCCTCGAAGACCTGATCGAGGAGCTCATCGGCGAGATCACCGACGAATACGACGTGCCGGACGATGCCCAGATCAAACACGAAATGGTCGCCGATTTCGAGGGACTGATCTCGCTCGAAGACTTCGCCGAACGCACCGGATTTGAGATTCCCGAGGGCCCCTACGACACCCTCGCGGGATTCATGATGCGCATGTTGGGTCGCATTCCCGCACTGAACGACGAGATAGTTGTCGCGCTTTCTCCCGAGGACGCATCGGAAGACAATCCGCAGACGGCCCGATTCTCGATGCGCGTTTCCGAGATGGACGGTCGGCGCATCGCCTGGATCGATGTCACGCGCCTCGAGGATGCGGACCCGACTGTTTTGGCGGATGGTGGTCTTGCAAGCAAGGAACCGATGGACGGCAACGACTTCGCCCGCCGCCAAGACAGCCTGCTGCGCCGCCAGCTCGCCGAGGCATCCCAGGCAGCCGATGATGCCGAGCCGGGTATCTGAATACTGCGATCGATCCGCCCACCGCGACAGTCCTGATGGCAGCGGCTGGGCTGTGTGACGCGTCAGATAGCTGGACGCGTCAGCCATCTGGACGCGTCAGCCATCTCGTGGCTCAGCCGGCCACCCGCAGACCAGCGGTGACAGTTTCCACGGCAGCGCTGTGATCGTCGCGTTCAACCGGGACTGCCGAGAAGAACCAGGTGCGCTGTGGGCTGGAGTCGATCACGATCAGCCGCAGCCGGGACCCTTTCGTCTCCAGCTGTGGATCATCGAACCGGAGAATGAAATCCGCCTGTGTGGCACTCACGCCGTCGATCTCGATCGATTGCTCGGCGTAATCGTCCATCGTGACGTCGACGCTGCGATAGAAACCGCTGGTCATGATGCACTGCGCCATCGTGCGGGCGGTATTGGATGTGCTGGTGAAATCGGGATCGGCCAAGATGCCGATCGTCATCGATGAGGCCCACGGCTTCTCATACGGCAACTCGTGGGTGTACCCCCAGCCGGTCTCGCCCAATGGCATCCGGTATTCAGGTTGCGGGCCGTCCCAGCTCAGGCCTGGTGCGGGCATTGACAGCGGCCCTACGCTCAGCGGGTCGTAGGTCGGCAGCCCGACGGGCCCATCGGTGAACGACGGGGCGCAGTTCACCGGCGCCGCGCGGCCGGGATCCGGGGTGGGTGCCGAGGTTTCGTCCCAGCCGCTCACCGAGGGTGTGGACGAGTTCGAGTCCTCAATCACCGGGGCGGGTTGTCGCCCGCCCAGCCGGCTCACGACGAACAGCGCCACGATCGCAACAACGACGAGCGCGACGATCAGCCAAATCCGGCCGCCTGGGCGTACGTCCGGTGGGGGCACTGCGGGGCCGGGCCCGGCAGGCCGGACGTCGTTCGTCCACTGCCTGCCGTCCCAGCGGCGCAGCTGCCCAGAGCCGGCCGGATCGGGATACCAACCGGGCTGACTCATCGGCTCAGGCGTCGATCATCGTCCCCGACAGATACTCGGCGTAGGCCGGCAGATCGAGCTGGCCGCTGCCAGAGACCCCGATCAGCACGACCTGACCTTCAGCATCGTTTTCGGCGGCCCGCAGATGAGCGACGGCACCGGCGATCGCATGGTTCGATTCGGACGCGGGAATGATGCCCTCAGCATTGGCGAAGAGCACACCGGCAGCGAAAGCATCCCGCTGTTTGACTGCGACCGCGTCCAGGAGCTTCTGGTCGTAGGCGGCGCTGACCAGCGGAGACATGCCGTGGTAGCGCAGGCCGCCCGCATGTACGGAGGCCGGGACGAACTCCGCGCCCAGCGTGTACATCTTCAACAGCGGAGTGAACCCGGCGGTATCCCCGAAGTCGTAACGGTACTCGCCCTCGGTCAGCGACGGTGCCGCGGCGGGCTCGCAGGCCCGCACATGTACCGAGGTGCCCTCGGTGAGGTTCAGGCGCAGGAACGGGAAGCTCAGGCCGGCCAGGTTTGAGCCGCCACCCGCGCAGGCGAAGAGATGGTCAGGTAGCCGCTCGTCCGCCAGTTCGAGCTGGGCCAGCGTCTCCAGACCGATGATCGTCTGGTGCAGGGCCACATGGTTGAGCACGCTACCCAGCGAATAGTTCGCCTCAGGGTCCTTGGCGGCTTCCTCGATCGCCTCGCTGATCGCCATCCCCAGCGAACCGGTGGTCCCGGGGAATTTCTTCTGGAGCTCGCGTCCGATCTCGGTGCGATCCGAGGGGCTCGGTGTCACCTGCGCGCCGAAGGTCTCCATCTGCATCCGCCGGTACGGCTTGGTTTCGTAGCTATTGCGCACCTGCCAGACATCACAGGTCATATCGAACGCCTGGCAGGCGAATGCCAGGGCGGCACCCCACTGGCCGGCACCGGTCTCGGTGCACAGCCGCTTGATGCCGGCTTGCTTGTTGAAGAAGGCCTGCGCGACCGACGAATTCGTCTTGTGGCTGCCTACCGGTGAGGCGCCTTCGTATTTGTAGTAGATCTTGGCCTTCGTGCCGAGGGCCTTCTCGAAGCGATGCGCCCGGTACAGCGGTGATGGACGCCATAGCCGGTAGATTTCACGGACCTCTTCAGGGATCGGGATCCAGCGTTCGGTACTCACCTCCTGCTCGATCAACGCGTCGGGGAAAATCGCTGACAGATCCGCAGGTCCCACGGGCTCTTTCGTCGCAGGATTCAACGGCGGCGGCGGAGCAATGGGCAGATCGGGTGTGAGGTTGTACCAGTGCGTGGGAATCTGGTCCTCAGGGAGCAAGAACTTGGTGCGCTCATCGGTCATGGGTTGAGGCTAGCTGATCGCTGAACTAAGGTCGCGGTGCGATCATCAGGAGGTCTGCTGTGCGGTGTCTGCATTGGTTCTCTTCACTCGTGGTCGGAGTGGCCCTCGTCGGTTGCGCCAGCGCGCCCCAGACGATCCCTTCGGTCTCTGCGACCGCGAGCCAGACTCCGGCGTCCGGGGCCACCAAGGTCTGCATGGTCGCCGACGACGCCGGATTCAGCGATGGCGCTGCGAACCAGCAGGCGTACAACGCAGTCCTGCAGGCAGCCACCGACTTGAAGCTGCTGGTCGGTCGGGCCAAATCTGACGAGCAAAACGACTACGCGTCTGCGATCAACTCACTAATCGACACGCAGTGTTCGGTGATCGTCGGGATTGGGGCAGCCCACGCCGACGATCTGCAGGCCGCGGCCCAAGCCCATCCGGCCGTGGAGTTCTTGCTTGTGGACGCCCAACCTGCCGAACCCCGACCGAATCTGAAGCCGCTGCTCTTCGATCTGGCCGATGCGGCCTTCCTGGCCGGCTACGTCGCGGCAGCGCAGGCCCCGAACGACACCGTCGCGCTCTCGCAGCAAACAGCTGAGCCCTACCGCAACGGTTTCACTGCAGGGGTCGACTACTTCAATCGGACGAAGGGCGCCGCTGTACAAGTCGTCGAAGAACCGGGCGCCGCCGCCGCAGGTGTGCATAAGATCGTCGAAGCTGCGGTGATCAGCGCGATCGGCGAGTCAGCGCGCGGTGAGTTCTCCAGCGCGCCCTACTACGGGACGCTGCGCGACGGCGGAGTCGATATCGTCCCACTCGACGCTTCAGCGAGCGATGAGTTGAGAGCCGATGTCGAAGCAGTCCGCGCCGCGCTGATCGATGGTTCGATCACCCCGCCGGCTGCGGGTTAGAGTGCCAACCATGATCAAAAGACCAACCGCGCTCGCTGCTGGTCTGCTGGTGCTGGCCCTTGTCGGCTGTGCCCAGCCTCCGGCGACGGCCACCAAGAGTTCCATCGGGCCGACACAGACCGCTGCAGGGCCCACCTATAAGGCCTGCCTGCTCACTGACGCGGGCAGTGTATCGGCCGGCAGCCCAGCAGAGCAGGCGATCGAGGGGCTCAACCGGGCGCAACGCGAACTCGGTGTTGAAGCGAACTCAGTTGCGGCCGAATCGTCAGCGGATTACGCCCCAATGCTGCAATCATTAGCCGACGAACAGTGCTCGATGGTCGTGGCGCTAGGGTCCGGCATGGCGAATGCGGCCGAAGCTGCAGCCAAAGCTAACCCCGCAGTCGAGTTCGCATTGATTGATGCGATTCCGAATTCGACACCGACCAATCTGCGTCCGGTGGTCTTCAACGTACAAGAATCCGGATTCCTCGCCGGGTATGCTGCCGCGGCGCGTTCAACCAGCGGCACGGTCGGAGCCTTTGGTGGCCTGAACGTCGCAACCGTCACCGCATACCTGGACGGCTTCGTCCAGGGCGTCGCCTATTTCAACCAGGCCAAAGACGCTCAGGTGCAGGTGGTCGGCTGGGATCTCGACACCCAGAACGGCACCTTCGTGCGTTCCGACAGTGACCCCTACTCAGATGCCCCCGCCGGACGAGCGGCCGCTCAAACACTGGCAGGTCAAGGCGCTGATGTGATCATGGCGGTGGCCGGTGACTCCGGAGTCGGGGCTCTGCAATTGGCAGCCGAAACCAGTGGGCTCAAGGTGATCTGGACCGGCACCAACGGCTGCCAGACCCAGGCAAGCTACTGCGATCAGCAGTTGGGCTCGGTCGTGAAGGACCGCGGCACGGCGATCTTTGAATTGATACGTGCCGACCAGCAAGGCCGCGGTGCCTCAGGGGTCTTCACCGCCGGGCTGCGTAACGACGGCACCACTTTCGTCCCTGCCCATGACGGCGAGTTCGGGTCTGGACTGGGCAGCGAACTGGACGCGGTCCGCCAGCAGATCATCGACGGTTCTGTGAAGGTGAGTTCGCCGGCGGCGATAGGGTAGCCTTCCCCCGATCAGAGGTGGAGCGCTATGCCACCCAACTAGACTGAGCCCTGACAGTGCAATGAAGGGCGGATGAATGTCTGAGGCGAGGCCACAGGAATTGGCACAGCCGATCTTAGGAGTACCGGTACCAGCAGCGATCTTCCTGACCGTGACCGTGCGTCCGGGAGCCGAGCAAGAAGTGCGAGAGTCACTGGCGGATGTGCCCGGACTCAAACGGTCGGTTGGTTTCCGTATCCCCGAGGCAGGGCTCAGCTGTGTGGTCGGTATCGGTTCGAGATTTTGGGATCGTGCCTATGCCGATCTGCCGAAACCACGCAATTTGCACCCGTTCATTCCACTCACCGGGCCGGTCCATTCTGCGGTATCCACACCGGGCGATCTCTTCTTCCACCTGCGTGCCACCCAAATCGACCTCTGCTTTGAACTGGCACACCAGCTGATGCGCCATTTCGAAGGACTGGTCGATGTCGTGGACGAAGTACACGGCTTCCGCTACTTCGACCAACGCGATCTGCTCGGTTTTGTGGACGGCACCGAGAACCCAGACCCGCCGGTCGACGATATCGCCGCGGCCCTGGTCGCCGACGATCCGCTCTACAACGGGTCGAGCTATCTGGTCGTCCAGAAGTACCTGCACGATCTGACCGCCTGGGATGCACTGCCGGTCGAACAACAAGAGCAGGCCATCGGGCGCACCAAGCTCAGCGATATCGAATTGCCGGAAGACCAGATGCCGTCGAACAGCCATGTGGCGCTCAACGACATCAGCGATGAGGACGGCAACGACCGACAGATCGTGCGAGACAACCTGCCGTTCGGACGCGTCGGTGACGCCGAATTCGGCACCTACTTCATCAGCTATGCGGCCGACGTCACCGCGACCGAGCAGATGCTGACCAATATGTTCATGGGGAACCCCCCGGGCAACTACGATCGCATCCTCGATTTCTCGACGGCCACCACCGGCTGTCTCTTCTTCGTCCCGCCGATCGGTTTGCTGGACGATCCAGACGCTTATGCCGCACCCGAGGATGTGGATGACGGCACCGTTAACTCAACGAGTTCATTACAGGCCGACGGCTCACTGGGCATCGGCAGCTTAAAAAGGAGTGGTTCGAAGTGAACAATCTGTATCGTGAGCTTGCCCCGATCACGGAGGCTGCCTGGGAACAGATCGAGGACGAGGCGCGCCGCACCTACGAGCGTTGGATCGCCGGACGCCGGGTCGTTGACGTCACCGGGCCTGACGGCAGCGAACTGGCTGCGGTGGGCACCGGACATCTGCGTCCGATCGCCCCGGCCGCGTCCGGTGTCATCACGCGTCAACGCGACGCCAAACATGTCATCGAACTCCGCGTGCCCTTCCGTGTCACCCGCGAGGCCGTTGACGACGTCGAACGGGGCTCGGAGGATTCCGACTGGCAGCCGGTCAAGGATGCCGTCCAGCAGATCGCGTTGGCAGAGGATCGCGCGATCTTCCATGGACTGCCCTCGGCCGATATCGAGGGAATCGTGCCGACCAGCAGCAACGAACCCGTCGATACGCCGAACGAGATCGACGAGTTCACCGAAGTGGTCGCGCATGCGGTCAGTGAACTGCGGCTGGCCGGTGTTGGCGGCCCCTACAGTCTGCTGCTCTCGGCAGATCTGTACACCGAGGTTTCAGAGACCACCGTCCACGGTTACCCGATCGTCGATCACCTGGCGCGGATGCTCGACGGTGAGATCATCTGGGCGCCCGGGCTGCGCAGCGGTGGCCTGCTCGTGACGACCCGCGGAGGCGACTTCGAGTTGCATCTGGGGCAGGACCTTTCGATCGGCTACCTCTCACACGACGCTGAGAGCATCGAACTGTATCTGCAGGAGTCGTTCACTTTCCTTCCTTACACTGCGGAGGCAAGTGTGGTCTTGAAGGTCGGCGAAGACGAAGACTGAGCTCGGGCAGTGGGCCGCTGGGACGAATTGCAGAGCGCTGCTCGCGAGATCAGCGGGCACGCTTACGCTCCCTATTCGGATTACCGGGTAGGGGCGGCCGCGCTGACCGCGGACGGACGCATCGTCGTCGGATGCAATGTCGAGAACGCCTCCTATGGGCTCACCTTGTGTGCCGAGTGCGGGCTGATCTCGCAGCTGATCGCCGGAGGTGGCGGACGTTTGACAGCGTTTTGTTGCGTCGACGGGTCGGGGCGGTTGATCATGCCATGCGGACGCTGCCGGCAACTCCTGTGGGAACATGGGGGAGCCGAACTGGAGCTCCTCACCCCGCTGGGAATACGGACGATGGCCGAGATCTTGCCGCAGGCTTTCGGCCCCCACGATCTGATGGGCTAGCGTGTCGCACGTGATCATCGCTGCTGCTGACGGTTCGTCCTTGTCAAACCCTGGTCCCTCGGGTTGGGCCTGGTATATCGACGACGATCGTTGGCGCTGCGGCGGCTGGCCGGAAGGCACCAACAACAGAGGCGAGCTCTATGCGGTGCTCGATTTGTTGCGCTCGACCGCTCACCTGGCAGACGAATCATTGAAGATACTCTGCGACAGCCAGTACGTGATCAATGCTGTGACCAAATGGATGCCAGGTTGGAAGCGCAAGGGCTGGAAGAAGGCCGACGGTCAGCCAGTACTCAACAAAGATCTGATGCAGGCCCTGGACGAGGCACTGGCCGGTCGCGACGTCAGCTTCGAATGGGTGAAAGGGCACGCCGGGCATCCGATGAACGAGGCTGCCGACAGGCTCGCTCGTGGCGCGGCGACCGCCTATCGTGATCACAGCGTATTTGATCGTGGTCCTGGATTCGGGCCGATGAAAGCTGCTGAGGCTGCCGTCGAGCAGGCGCTGGTTGCTGCCGAAGCCGATGGCACGTCATCGAAGGCCGTCGCGGCAAGCCCGCCTACGAAGCAGGCCCGTCGGCCGTCGACCATAGCCGAGCCAGCCCAGCCGATGCTCGGCGTCGAGTTTGATCCCGATATCGACGCGGTGATCGGCTTCGAGAAAGAACTGCTGTCGGATAAGGTGCGCCGCGACCCTACTCGCGTACGTGAACTCTTACACCCGCAGTTCAGCGAGTTCGGATCGTCCGGTCGCATTTGGACGCGCAGTCGGTTACTGGCCGAGATCGCGCCGCTGCCGGTGCGGGTCACCTTCGAGTCGGTCGCCTCGAAGAAGCTTTCCGATGACGTGATCTTGCTGCGGTGGCGCGCGGTGGGCGCTCACCAGAGTTGGTTGCGCAGTTCGCTTTGGCAGCGCGTGGACGGCAGCTGGCGGCTCTTTTTTGCTCAAGGAACGCCGGTTGCGTGAGCTTCGTCCGGACGCTCGGGAGCGTCCACGGGCGGTCGAAACGAGAGCAAAATCCAGACGCTCCGAGATGTCTCAGTGATCTAATACCGCCAATCACTAGCGGACTTAGTGTGTTCTTAGCTAGTCTTGCCTTGTTGTACAGCCGACCAGTTGGTGGTAACCAAGGAGCGCTCCAGTGCGTTCCGAGCCTTGAATTGCAGTTGAGCGTCAGGGCGGAAAGTGACCATCGACTAACAGACGAGAGCTGATGTACCAGAGCTGACCTACCAGAACTGATGTAAGAGAACGCAACACTCCTCGCCTGAGGAAACCTCGCCCGAGTGACCCAAGGAGCCATTGTGGACCAGTCATCCCGTTATGCCGATCTCAGTTTGCGCGAAGACGACCTGATTGATAGCGGTCGGTTTATTCTTTGCGCTTACAAACTCAAGCCCAAGGACGGCATCGGCTATTTGGAGGCTGCTGCCCATTTCGCAGCTGAATCGTCCACCGGAACCAACGTGGAAGTCTCGACGACCGACGATTTCACCAAGGGTGTGGACGCGCTGGTCTATCACGTCGATGAGGCATCTGAGGAAGTGCGGATTGCGTATCCCCTCGAGTTGTTCGACCGGAACATCATCGATGGCCGCATGATGCTGGTCTCCTTCTTGACGCTGACCATCGGCAATAACCAGGGCATGGGCGACATTGCGTACGCGAAAATGTACGACTTCTATGTTCCGCGGCGCGCCATTGAGCTGTTCGACGGTCCGGCGATGAATATTGCTGAGCTTTGGCGGATTCTGGGTCGTCCGGTGGAAGACGGCGGCTATATCGCAGGCACGATTGTGAAGCCGAAGTTGGGCCTGCGCCCCGAGCCGTTCGCGCAGGCTTGCTATGAGTTCTGGCTGGGTGGCGACTTCATCAAGAATGATGAGCCGCAGGGCAACCAGGTCTTCTCCCCGCTGCGAAAGACCATCCCGTTGGTTTACGACGCGATGAAGCGGGCGATGGACGAAACCGGTGAGGCCAAACTGTTCAGTGCGAATATCACCGCTGACGACCACGCTGAGATGATCGCACGGGGCGAGTTCATTCTGGAGTCCTTTGGTCCGGACGCCGATAAGGTGGCCTTCCTGGTAGACGGTTTCGTCGGCGGCCCTGGCATGGTTACCACTGCCCGACGTAACTTCCCGAGGCAATTCCTGCACTACCATCGGGCCGGTCATGGCATGGTCACCTCCCCGAGTTCGAAACGCGGTTACACGGCCTATGTGCTGGCGAAGATGTCCCGCTTGCAGGGAGCATCGGGTATCCACGTGGGCACGATGGGCCACGGCAAGATGGAGGGTGCAGCCGACGATCGAGCCATCGCCTACATCATTGAGCGCGAGGAATACCAGGGCCCGGCTTACTTCCAGAAGTGGTACGGGATGCGGGCGACCACCCCGATCGTTTCTGGCGGCATGAACGCACTGCGCCTGCCCGGTTTCTTCGCCAATCTTGGTCACGCCAATGTGATCAACACCGCTGGTGGGGGCGCCTATGGCCACATTGATGGCCCTGCTGCTGGCGCGCGTTCGTTGCGTCAAGCTCACGAGTGCTGGGCTGCGGGTGTCGAGCCGGTTGAATGGGCGAAAGACCATCAAGAGTTCGCGCGTGCTTTCGAATCCTTCCCGGGTGATGCCGATCGGCTCTTCCCTGGTTGGCGAGAACAACTCGGCATCGTCGGCTGACGCCGCGCTGTTGTCAGGAGGGCCTGATGGCACCCAGAACTCTGACCCAATTCATGCTGGATATCGGTGTTCGCGACGGAAAGAGCGGACTCGCCCGGATCTTGGCCGCGACCTCGGTCGCAATCAAGCTGACCGCCTCGATGGTCGCCCGGGGACCGTTGATCATGGAGTCAACCGACGATCAGATACCCAGCGATGAGCAGCTACGACGCACTTTGCGACGACTCGCGACCAACGCACTACTGAAGCAGACCGATTCGATTGAGCAGTTGGCGGGCGTTTCGTTGGCGGGCTCGAGCAAGATCCAGCAGGTTTCTGCTTCGGGACGCTACCTGCTGGTTTTCGAAGCGATGCACGGTATGACGAACCTGTCCGACAATCTGCCGGTGGGCGCGGCCTTCGCGGTTCTCGAACGCGAGACCAGCGGGCCGTGCACCGAGGAGGACTTCCTGCAGCCGGGGACGAACCTGTGTGCTGCCGGGGTAGCACTCTACGGGCCCCGGACGGTCTTGACCTTGACCACCGGAAACGGCGTGGACTGCTTCACGTTCGATCGTGAGGTCGGTAACTTCGTCTTGACCCGGCCCCAGGTGAAGATACCGTTGGACCGCCCGATCTTCGCCATCAACCCGGCTGACGCGCCGCACTGGCCGGGTGCGGTGAAACGCTACGTCGAAGAATGCGTGCTGGGCGCTGAAGGGCCAAGAGGTCGCGACTTCGTCATGCGCTGGAATGCGTCCGCCCTGGTCGGCGCCTACCGTGTCCTGACCAGCGGCGGGCTCTTCCTCGTCCCGGAGACTGACAAGCCGGGTACTTGGCTGGCTCCGTTGTTGCATACCGCCGCACCCCTGGCGTTCCTGGCAGAGCAGGCCGGTGGCGCTGCGGTGACAGGTACCCAACGGGTGCTCGAGGTCGTCCCCGAATCCCTGAATACCCGGGTGCCGCTCTTCTTGGGTTGCGTCGGTGAAGTGGACCGTATCAGCCGCTACTTCGAAGAGGAGCAGGACGCTGACCGGGAATATGCGCACCCGCTTTTCCATAACCGCACCCTGTTCGTCGACTGATCAGGCGACCCTGAACTGAGGAGAACGTCATGTCAATAAAACATCCGGTCGTGGCAGTGACCGGCTCGTCCGGGGCCGGCACCAGCACGGTTACCGACACCTTTGAACAGATCTTCGCCCGCGAGAAAGTTACCGCGGCTATCGTGCGTGGGGACTCCTTCCACCGCTATGACAGGGCGGGGATGCGCAAAGCCGGCGCTGAAGCCCTCGCTGCGGGGGACAACGAGTTCAGCCACTTCGGTCCGCGCGCCAATCTTTTCCCAGAGTTGGAGGCACTGTTCCGCGAGTATGGCGAGACCGGCACCGGTCGGGTCCGCGACTATGTCCACGACGATCGCGAGGCCGAAGAGTATGGGCAGCCGCCGGGCACCTTCACTCCCTGGCGTGACCTGCCCGAGGGCAGCGATCTGCTGTACTACGAAGGCTTACACGGTGCAGTGCAGACCGACACCGTGGATGTCGCGCGGTACGCCGATCTGCGTATCGGTGTCGTGCCGATCATCAACCTGGAATGGATCCAGAAGATTCACCGGGACCGCTCAGCGCGCGGTTATTCCACCGAGGCGGTGACCGACACCATTCTGCGGCGGATGCCCGACTATGTGCATTACATTTGCCCGCAGTTCGCCAATACGCACGTCAATTTCCAGCGGGTTCCGATGGTGGATACCTCGAATCCGTTCATCGCTAGGTGGATCCCCACCGCGGACGAGTCGATGGTGGTGATTCGATTCGCCGATCCACGGGGGATCGACTTCCCCTACCTTCGCTCGATGATCGACGGGTCGTTCATGTCGCGAGCCAACAGCATCGTGATCCCCGGTGGCAAGCTCGATCTGGCGATGCAGCTGATCTTGACTCCGCTGATTTGGAGGCTGGTGGAGAAGTCGGGACGGTCTTCACGCCGAACCTAGACCGGCCGTAGTGAACGCACATCGGCATCGGCAACCAATGAACCCCGAACGGTGTACTATCGCCGAACCCCTAGACTGATGCCCATGTGCGCTCACATTCTTGCTACTGCTGCCTGGCCCTACGCTAACGGGCCGCGTCATATCGGGCACGTCTCCGGCTTCGGAGTGCCCTCGGACGTTTTCGCGCGGTACATGCGAATGTCGGGCCATGATGTGCTGCTGGTTTCCGGCTCCGACGAACACGGCACCGCTATTCAGGTCAAAGCCGAGGCCGAGAACCTCACTCCGCAAGAGGCGGCCGACAAATACCACCGCATCATCGTCGACGATCTTCAAGGTCTCGGGCTCAGCTACGACCTCTACACGCGCACCACGACCGCGAACCACGCCGAAGTCGTTCAGGAGATGTTCCGGGTCCTGCACCGAAACGGCTACATCGTGCAGAAGACCCTGATGGGAGCAATCTCGCCGTCCACCGGGCGCACCCTGCCAGACCGTTATATCGAGGGCACCTGCCCGATCTGCAAATTCGAATTCGCTCGCGGCGACCAGTGTGACAACTGCGGCAACCAGCTCGATCCGATCGATCTGATCAACCCGCACAGCCGCATCAACGGCGAAACGCCCGAGTTCCGCGAGACCGAGCACTTTTTCCTTGATTTGCCGGCGCTGGCAGATCAATTGAAGGAATGGCTCGACACCCGCCAAGACTGGCGTCCTAATGTTTTGAATTTCAGTTTCAACTACGTCAAGGAACTCAAGGCGCGCGCGATTACTCGCGATCTCGACTGGGGCGTTCGTATCCCCGTCGAGGATTGGGAGGGCGAGGATATGAAGCGCATCTACGTCTGGTTCGACGCGGTCACCGGATATCTTTCCGCGTCCATCGAATGGGCGAAGCGCACCGGCGATCCCGAGGCCTGGCGCAAATGGTGGACCGATGACAACGCGCGTTGCTACATGTTCATGGGCAAGGACAATATCGTCTTCCACTCGGTCATCTGGCCGTCCATGCTGCTGGGCGCCAACGGCCAGGGCAGCCGGGGCGGCGAGCCGAGCGAATGGTTCGGCACCCTCGACCTGCCCACCGAGGTGGTGAGCTCCGAGTTCCTCACGATGAAGGGCTCGAAGGTCGATACCTCGCACGGGCACGTCATCTATGTCGGAGATTTCCTGCGTGAGTTCGGGCCGGATTCGCTGCGTTACTATATTTCGGTGGCCGGCCCCGAGGCACGCGACACCGATTTCACCTGGGACGAGTTCGTCCGCCGCAACAACACCGAATTGGCGAACGAGTGGGGCAATCTGGTGAATCGGTCGGTGTCGATGGCCAAAAAGAATAACGGCGCCATCCCGCCCTGCCACGAGTTGCTGCCCGTTGACCAAGAACTCCTGGACGCCAGCAAGGCGGCCTTCGATGTCATTGGTGGCTTGCTGAGCCAGCACAAATTCAAGCAGGCCATCACCGAGGCGATGCGGGTCGTCAGTTCGGCCAATCAGTATCTCTCGCAGACCGAGCCGTGGAAGCTGAAGGACGATACTGACCGCCGCGACACCGTGCTGCACGTCGCGCTGCAAGTCGTCTCCGACGCCAATACGCTCTTGACACCGTTCTTGCCGCACTCGGCGCAGCGCGTTTTCGAACTGCTCGGCGGTGAGGGCGTCTGGGCGGCTCAGCCCAAGATCCTAGAGGTCGACGAGGGCCCAGGTACCCCGAGCTATCCGATCCTCACCGGCGATTACGCGGGGGAGCAGGCCCGCTGGGAGTCTCGTCCGATCGGCGTCGGCATCCCACTGGCCAAACCGACCCCACTGTTCCGCAAGCTGGACGATTCGCTCGGCGAAACCGGCCCCGAGTGGGCTCCGCTCTGATCGAGGGCCACTCATGCACCGGGCCACCAGCGCATGGCAGCCGACCACCGTCTTGGCCGGCGACCTGGACCATGCCCGAGAAGTGCTCGCGGCAGCGTCCAGTGTCGTGGTGCTGACCGGAGCAGGGATTTCAACGGATTCGGGCGTGCCCGACTACCGCGGACCCGATTCGATCAGAGCCACTCCGATGATGTTCAGCGAATTCGTCGGCGACCCGCTCGCGAGGCAGCGGTATTGGGCGCGCAACTTCCAAGGTTGGGCGCATCTAACAGCGGCGCGACCCAATGCAGGCCACCAGGCGCTGGCGTTCTGGGAGCGTGTCGGGCGACCGACCGCGCTGAGTGGGGTGATCACCCAGAATGTCGACGGGCTGCATGAAGCCGCGGGAACTCAGCGGTTGATCACCTTGCATGGACGCTCTGCCGATGTCATCTGCCTGGGATGTGGGGCGCTGATCGATAGGGCCGCGCTTCAGGGCCGACTGGCCGCACTCAATCCGGATCTGCCGATGATGCGCAGGCTCGAGCATGCCGAACTTCGTCCCGATGCCGATGCGGAAGTCGCCGATTGGCGTGGCTTTCGGGTACCTGTTTGCGAGTGGTGTGGTGGAGTGCTCAAACCAGATGTCGTCTTCTTCGGTGAAGTCGTACCCAAACACCGGGTGAACGCGGCGACGGCTTGGTGTGCCGGGGCCGACGCGCTGTTGGTCGCCGGGTCGAGCCTGAGCGTGATGTCCGGGCTGAGGTTCGCGCGGCAGATGGCCAAACAGGGCAAACCGATCGTCATCATCAACCATGGCGCGACCCGCGCCGATGACCTGGCTACGGTTCGTTTGGATATCTCGTTGTCCCATGCTTTGGCTAAGCTTGCCGCGGAGGTATGAGATGGCTCGTGCAGTACCGTCGCCGTTGATCGCGATGTCCGGTGAAGTGCTTATCCCACAGTTGGGATTCGGTACCTACAAAGTGACGACGTCGGACGCGTATCCCAGCGTGCGGGCTGCGCTCGATGCCGGCTACCGGCATATCGATACCGCGCAGATGTACGGCAATGAAGCCGCGGTCGGTAAGGCGATCGCCGACAGTGGGCTCGCGCGCGACGAGGTTTTCATCACCAGCAAGCTCAACAACCCCTACCATGAGCCGGCCGCGGCCCGTGAGGCTTTCGCGCGGACACTGGACGACCTCCAGGTCGAGGTGGTTGACCTCTTCCTGATTCATTGGCCGATGGCGAAGACCACCGACTACGTGGCGACCTGGCGCACGATGACCGAGTTCCAAGCTGACGGCCGTGCACGTGCAGTGGGCGTGTCGAACTTCCAGCCCGATCATCTGAGGACGATCATCGACGCCACCGGGAACCGGCCCGCGCTCAACCAGATCGAGATTCACCCGTACCTGGCCCAGCGCGATCTGGTCGACTTTCACAGCGAATTAGGCATTGTCACCGCGTCGTGGTCGCCGTTGGGGCGAGGTGCGCTGTTGAATGATCCGGTGATCACTCAGATCGCTACCCAGATCGGTCGTACCCCGGCTCAGGTGATCATCCGTTGGCATTTGCAGCGCGGGCTCGTGGTGATCCCGAAGTCTGTGCATCCGGACCGGATTGCAGCCAATGCCGACGTTTTCGACTTCGAACTCAACGCCGAAGAGATCGCCCGCATCGATGCTCTCGACCGCGGACAGCGCTTCGGATCTCATCCTGACAAGGTGGAACTGGCATGAGCTTGACGGCATCCGATATCGAGAAGGCTGCCGGTAACCTGGCGAGCGTTGCTCGGCGCAGCGAATTGGTTTATAACGAGCGGCTGAGTGAGCTGACCGGTGCGCAAGTACTGCTCAAACGCGAAGACCTGCAGCCGGTACGCTCCTACAAGTTGCGCGGCGCCTACTACCTGATGAGCACGCTGAGCCCCGCCGAGCGGCGAGCCGGGGTTGTTTGCGCGTCCGCAGGTAACCATGGCCAGGGCGTCGCTTACGCCTGCGCGCGGCTCGGGATCAAGGGAAATATCTTCTGCCCGACGACCACTCCCCGCCAGAAACGTGACCGAATGAGGTCGCTCGGTGGCGAATGGGTTGAGTTGATCTTCGTCGGCAATTCATACGATGAGGCTGCGGCGGCGGCTGCTTCGATCTCCAGTAGCACCGGGGCGGTGCAGGTGCCGGCCTTCGATGATCTGCGGACGATCGCCGGTCAGGGCACGGTCGCGACCGAAATCGTGGACCAACTTGGCACGGCACCCGATGTGTTGCTGGTGCCGGTCGGCGGCGGCGGCCTGCTGTCGGGTTGCCTGACCTGGCTGAACCAGCGCTGGCCCAGGACCAGAGTGGTCGGCTTGGAGCCACTTGGCGCTGCGTCCATGCAGGCCGCGCTGAAAGCTGGGCATCCGGTACAGCTTGACCACATCGATACCTTCGCCGACGGCGTCGCGGTGCGTAAGGCCGGCACCAAGACCTTCGAGATCATCAACCGGATCGGCTGCGACTGGGGGACGGTCACCGAAGGCCAGATCTGCAGCGAGATGCTCGATCTGTACCAGATGGACGGCGTGATCGCGGAGCCTGCAGGGGCGTTGGCGTCGGCGTCCTTGCGCAGCGTCGTGCAGGTTTCGCCCGGCGAGACGGTGGTCGCGATCGTCTCCGGCGGTAACAACGACGTTTCGCGGTATTCCGAGATCATCGAGCGTTCCTTGGTCTTCGAGGGCCGCAAACACTACTTCTTGGTGCAATTCCCGCAGGAGCCGGGCGCGCTGCGGTCTTTCCTGGATCGCGTGCTCGGCCCGGACGACGACATCGTCCTCTTCGAATACACCAAGCGCAGCAACCGGGAAGTCGGGCCCGCATTGGTCGGCATCGAGATCGGTGACCCGTCGGAGCTGCCGGCCCTGCTGGCGCGCCTGGCCGAGTCGCCCTTGCAGGTCGAGGTCATCGATCCGGATAGCCCGTTCTATCGGTTCCTCGTCTAGGAACTGCGCAGACTGACAGGCAGGTACCGCCCACCCGCACCGTGATCTGCCCCCGCTCACGCGCAACGTGTAGGTCTGCGGCCCGTGTCGGGCTTTGGAGCTACACAATCCGAGGAGGGATGGAAGGGGGCTCGGGAGGTGTGCTGCTCGTCCGCATTGTGTAGGGCTGGCGGCTGTTGCGCCTCCGCGTCCGCCGGCATTGTGTAGGTCTGGGGTCTGTGACGGGCTCTGGGGCTGCACGGTCTGGGACGGGGTTCTGCTCCTGCCAGCATTGTGTAGGTCTGGGGGCCGTGGTGGGCTCTGGAGCTACACGATCCGGCGAGAGGGAAGGCGAGGGATGGGATGGCTCGGGAGGTGTGCCGCTCGTCCGCATTGTGTAGGGCTGCGGCTGCGGCGCCTCGCCCCCACCCGCGTTGTGTAGGTCTGCCGCCCTCGTCGGGCTCTGGAGCTACACGGTCTGGGACGGGGTTCTCCTCTCGCCGGCATTGTGTAGGTCTGCGACCCGTGACGGGCTCTGGGGCTACACGATCCGGCGAGAGGTTCCGCGTCCACTGGCATTGTGTAGGTCTGCGACCCGTGACGGGCCTTAGGCCTACACAATCCGAGGAGAGGCGAGGAGAGGCGAGGAGAGGCGAGGAGAGGCGAGGACAGGCCATCGGAGAGCATCGGAGGACGTAGGAAGGGGCTCGCCCGCCGGTCGCGATGACCAGTGGACGAGCCCCTTTCCGGTCAGGGCTCACGCGAAGATCAGGCAGCGACCTCCGCAGGGGTGTTCTTCTTGGCGCCCATTTGCTTCAGCACCGTCACCACCAAGGCGCCGACGATGGTCCCGGCGATCACCGATACCAGGAAGCCCCAGAACGGATCGATCGCGAAGAAGACGAACAGACCACCGTGCGGAGCCTTCGACGTGACGCCCAGCGCCATGCACAACGCACCGGTTACCGCGCCACCGGTCATCATCGACGGGATAACCCGCAGCGGGTCGGCTGCCGCGAACGGGATAGCGCCTTCGGAGATGAATGCCGCGCCCAGCAGCCAGGCCGTCGTGCCGTTCTCGCGCTCTGCGTCGGTGTACAGGCGGGGACGCAAAGCGGTCGACAATGCCATGGCCAGCGGGGGAACCATGCCTGACGCCATGACGGCGGCCATGATCATCCAGGACGCCTCGGTGCCTTGCGAGAGTCCCGCGGTGGCGAAGAGATAGGCAGCCTTGTTGACCGGTCCGCCCAGGTCGAAGCACATCATCAGACCGAGGATGACACCCAGCAAGATCGCAGATGATCCGGTCATGCCGGTCAGCCAACCCTGCAGCCCGACCATGATGGATGCGAGCGGACGACCGAGCAGCAGCAGCATCAGCAGCCCGACTACCGCGGTCACGACCAGCGGAATGATAACCACCGGCATCAGGCCGGCCAACCACCTCGGCGGTTTCAGCGATGACAGCCATAGGGCGAGCAAGCCCGACAGGATACCGGTGACCAGACCACCGATGAACCCGGCGCCGATGGCGACCGACAATGCTCCACCGATGAACCCAGGGGCAATACCCGGACGTCCGGCGAGGCCGAAGGCCACATAGCCCGACAGCGCAGCGACAAGGAAGCTCATACCCCAACTGCCCAGCGCGGAGAAAAGAGCACCCAGATAAAGCGCGAGACCGGAAGCCGAGGTCATCGTCTCGACGTCGCCGATGGAGTAGGGCACTGCATCCGGCAGATTCCACAGTGAGTAGTTGAGGGCCACGTCGTTAGCGACGAAAGAAACGTCGTAGCCGCCGATCGCGAAACCTAGTGCGATGAGCAGACCACCGGCAGCAACGAACGGGATCATGTAGGAGACGCCGGTCATCACAGCCTGCTGGATGCGCTTACCCCAGCCGACCTTCGCACCGCCAGCAGCGCCGTCATCGCTCTTGGCTCCACCACCGGCAGCAACGCGGACGGCGTGGGGGTCGTTCGCGGCCGCGACTGCCTCGTCCAGCATCTTGCCCGCTTCGGACATCGGACGCTTGACGCCCGATTCGATGACCGGCATACCGGCGAAGCGATCGCGTCCGGTGATACCGACATCTGCGGCGATGATGATCGCGCCCGCCTTGGCGATCACCTCCGGGGTGAACGGGACGATACCGCCCGATCCCTGGGTTTCGACATGCAGCTCGATGCCCTTCTCCTTGGCTGCCTCCTCGAGGGATTCGGCCGCCATGTAGGTGTGGGCGATACCGGTCGGGCAGGAAGTGATGGCGAGCAGAACCGGCTTATCGGAGGCTGCGGGTGTGCTGTCCTCGGCCTTGGCCGGTGCTGCGGCGCCCGCACCTGCGGTCTGCGGGGCTTCGTCGGGCTGGACGACCGCAGCGATCGCCGCGGCAGCTTCTTCGGGAGTCTGTGCGGAACGGAGGGTGGCCAAGAAATCCTTGCGGACGAGCGACCGGGAAAGCTTGGCCAGCAGCTTCATGTGCGCGTCCCCGGTGCCCTCGGGAGCTGCGATCCCGATGATCAGGTCGGCGGGCCCGTCCTTGGAGCCGAAGTCGACCGGTTCCGCGAGGCGGATCAGGCCGAGTGCAGGTTGGGTCACTGCCTCTGCGCGGCAGTGGGGGATGGCAATCCCGCCGGGCATTCCGGTGGCGAACTGTGCTTCGCGCTTCTCAAAAGCCTCGCGCAGCCCTTCGCGGTCCGCGCGTCCGGCGGACGCAATCACATCGGCCATCTCTGCGATGACAGCATGTTTGTCTCCGGTAACGGTAACCCCAAGTCTCACCAACTCAGGAGTGATAAGCGGTTCGGTCATCGCGTTTCCTCTCTACTTCGTGGGCTGGTGCCCGCGAGATCGTGGTGTAGTTGAAGCCGAGCTCAACAGAGCGGGCCAGATTGTGGAGCCGAGCCGATGCGCGAGTGATTCCAATCTTGAAATCATGCTCGCACCACCTCGATTCCGTTGTCTTCGAAAAGCCTGACGTAGGAGTCAGATAGGCCGGTATCGCTGACGAGAACGTCAATTTCGCTTAGTTCGGCGAAGCAGACCAGCTGGTTGAGACCAGCTTTCGACGAGTCGGCGAGCACGATGCGTCGGCTTGCCTGTGTGACCATGGCTGTCTTGGCGGCGGCCTCATCCACATCAGGTGTGGTGAATCCGGCCTCGCTCATGCCGTTGCAGCCGATGAAGGCAACATCGGGATGCAGCCGCGATAATGCGCGCACGGTCTCGACCCCGACGGCCGCGTGGGTGCGGCCGCGCACACGCCCCGGCAACAGATCCAGCCGGTCCACGCTGATCGTGAGCGCAGCCTGTGCGATACCCAGTGCGTTGGTGACTATCTGGACGTCCTTGCCGTCCAAGTAGGGGACGAGTTCCAATGTTGTTGACCCGGCATCAAGAAGCACTGACTTGAGCTGTCCTTTCGGGAGGAACGAAGACGCGGCCAATGCGATCCGCTTCTTTGCGGCTGTATTGGTGCCAAGTCTAGTGGCTAGGTCCGGTTCGGGGTCCGAAGCGCGCTTAGCAATCGCCCCGCCGTGCACACGCGTGAGTAGGCCAGATGCCTCAAGTGCATCCAGATCACGCCGGATCGTCTCGGTCACAACGTCGTAGCGATGCGCCAGTTCGGCGACAGTCACCCGACCGTCGGTTTCGAGCGACTGGCAGATCATCTGCCGGCGTTCTTCGGCATACATGTCAAGTGCAACTCCATAGTCACGCTGCTCGTTGCGCCAGTGATGGCCCAGCGCCATCACTCGGCCTGATTCGGTCTCGGTGCTAGTTGATGGAATCAGGTTAGGAATAACAATACACGGAAAACCCACACAATGCCACTGTTGGTTGATGTTGTCTTAAGTTGTTATGAGTGTGTCAAGTCGTGGTTTCCTGTTGGTCCGGCGATGACGACGATCGCGAATGTGACAAGCTGGAGGGCGTGACCGATGCACAAAACTGGGAAACAATGGACGGCAACGAGGCAGCGGCCCGGGTGGCGCATGCCCTCAGTGAGGTCATAGCGATCTACCCGATCACCCCGTCCTCGGCGATGGCGGAATCATCCGACGCCTGGAGCGCGGCTGGACGCACGAACCTTTGGGGCGAGGTCCCCGAGGTCGTCGAGATGCAATCCGAGGCCGGGGCTGCAGGCGCACTGCACGGGGCGGTCACCAAAGGCACGCTCGGGACGACCTTCACTGCCTCGCAAGGCCTGTTGTTGATGATCCCCAATATGTACAAGATCGCCGGTGAGCTCACGCCGGCGGTCATTCATGTGGCTGCGCGTACGATCGCGACTCACGCATTGAGCATCTTCGGTGATCACTCCGACGTGATGGGTTGCCGCATGACCGGTTGGGCGATGCTCTGCGCGACCAGCGTCCAGGAGGCACATGATTTCGCACTCGTCTCGCACGCTGCCACGTTGCGCTCCCGGGTGCCCTTCTTGCATTTCTTCGACGGCTTCCGCACGAGCCACGAAGAGAACAAGATTCAGTTGCTGAACCGAGCGGATCTACGCGCGCTGATACGTGAGGACGATGTCCTGGCACACCGCGAGCGCGGGCTGACCCCCGATGCCCCGAAGATTCGCGGCACCGCACAAAACCCCGATGTCTTCTTCCAAGCGCGCGAAGCGTCCAACCTCTTCTACGATGCGGTGCCCGAGATCGTCACCGAGGTCTTCGCCGAGCTGGCCGAGCGCACCGGACGCAGCTACTCGCTGGTCGACTATCACGGCGCTCCCGACGCCGAGCGCGTGGTCATCGTGCTCGGTTCGGCCTGGGGAACCACCTGCGAGGCGGTCGACGAGTTGGTGGCCCGCGGTGAGAAGGTTGGCGTCGCGACGTTGCGCCTTTATCGTCCGTTCCCTGCCGCTGAACTGCTGGCTGCGCTGCCGGCGAGCACGAAGTCGATCGCGGTGCTGGACAGGACGAAGGAGCCAGGCGCTGCCGGCGAACCGCTCTTCGCAGATGTGATGATCGCAGCCGCCGAGAACTCAACCCACTTCGATGCCGGAATGCCATCGATCATCGGTGGACGTTACGGTCTTTCAAGTAAGGAATTCACTCCGGCGATGGCGGCCGCAGTCTTCGCCGAGTTGCAGGCCGAGCAGCCGAAGAAGCGGTTCACCGTCGGTATCAATGACGACGTGACGCATCTCTCGCTGTCGGTGCCCTCCGACTTCCGCGCCTCATCTGACGCACTCACCGCCGTCTTCTTCGGCCTCGGCTCTGACGGCACCGTGGGAGCATCCAAGAACACTGTCAAGATCATCGGCTCCGACCCCGGTCGGTATGCGCAGGGCTACTTCGTCTACGACTCTCGAAAGTCCGGAGCCACCACTGTCAGCCATCTGCGCTTCGGTGACAAACCGATCAATTCGGCCTATCTCATCGACCAAGCCGATTTCGTTGCGGTACACCAGTTTGAACTGCTCTTCAGCATGCGCACCCTCGACCTGGCCAAGCCAGGTGCCACAGTGCTGCTCAACTCGCCGCACGGGGACAAAACCTGGGATGAGCTGCCCCAAGAGATCCGCGAGCTGATCACCGAACGCGAACTGTCGGTTTGGGTGATTGACGCCGCGGCCGTCGCACACGCCGCCGGCTTGGGGAAACGCATCAATACCGTGATGCAGCCCTGCTTCTTCTACCTGTCAGGGGTCGTGGCACGCGAAGATGCGATCGAACGAATCAAGGCTTCGGCCGAGCAGACCTATGGTCGTCGCGGGCGTGCGGTCGTCGAGCGCAACTTCGCCGCCATCGACGGTGCGATCAGCGCGCTCGCCCCGCTCAGGATCACCGAAACCGACGAAGCCGCCCGGCATCGGATGCCGCCGATGCCGGCTCACGCTCCCGATTTCGTCAAGCAGGTCACCGCGACCATGCTGCGTGGTGAAGGCGATCTTTTGCCGGTCAGCGCGATGCCGGTGGATGGCACCTGGCCCAGTGGTACCGCCAAGTTCGAGAAGCGAGGCATCGCCGAGGAGATCCCGATCTGGGATCCCAGCCTCTGCATCGACTGCGGCAAGTGCGCGATCGTCTGCCCGCACTCCGCGATTCGAATCAAGGTCACTCCCGACGAGCAATTGGCCGACGCGCCCGAGACCTTCCAATCGAAGGTCTTCAAGGACCGCAATCTCAAGGGCCACCAGTTGATCGTCCAGGTCGCCCCGGACGACTGCACCGGCTGCGGGATCTGTGTTGATGTCTGCCCAGCCCGTTCGAAGACCGAGGTCAAGCACAAGTCGATCAATCTGGAACCGCGCCGCGAGCACTTGGAGGTCGAACGTGCGAACTTCGACTACTTCCTGGGCATCCCCGATCTCGACCGTTCGAAGGTGCGTCACGATCAGGTGAAGGGTGCGGCCCAGCTCGAGCCACTCTTCGAATTCTCGCTGGCTTGCTCCGGCTGCGGCGAGACGCCGTATATCCGCACGTTGACCCAACTCTTCGGCGATCGGCTGATCATGGCGAACGCGACCGGCTGCTCGTCCATCTATGGCGGCAACCTGCCGACCAGCCCTTTCACTACCAATGCCGATGGGCGTGGCCCGGCCTGGAGTAACTCGCTCTTCGAGGACAACGCCGAATTCGGTCTGGGCCTGCGATTGGCGTGGGAGATGCAGAATACTCAGGCCAGGCGACTGCTCGGCGAGCTGAGCAGCCAGTTGGACCCCGACCTGGTGAGCGGCATTCTGGACGCCGACCAGTCCAATGAGACCGGTATCGCCGCCCAACGCGAGCGGGTTGCCGAGCTCAAGAGTCAGCTCGCTGGTATCGAGGACGCGAAGGCGACCACGCTGCTCAGCCTTGCCGACGAGCTGGTCACCAAGAGTGTCTGGATTGTCGGCGGTGACGGCTGGGCCTACGACATCGGCTCGGGTGGCTTGGATCATGTGCTCGGATCGGGGCATAACGTCAATGTCTTGGTGCTCGACACCGAGGTCTACTCGAATACCGGTGGTCAGGCTTCGAAGGCGACACCGCGCGGCGCCTCAGCGAAGTTCGCGACTGCGGGCAAGGCTTCCCCGAAGAAGGATCTCGGCATGATCGCGCAGGCCTACGGCAACGTCTATGTCGCCCAGATCGCGATGGGCGCGAACCAGCAACAGACGGTTCGCGCACTGCTCGAGGCGGAGGCCTGGGACGGCCCGAGCATCGTGATCGCCTACAGCACCTGCATCGCCCACGGCATCGATATGCAGACCTCGATGACCCATCAAGCGAACGCGGTAGCAACGGGCTACTGGCCGCTCTACCGCTTCCGCCCGACCGAGGAGACCGGCGGCGTACCGCTGCATCTTGATTCGAAGGCGCCGGTCGGTGCAGTCGCCGACTTCATGGCCGATGAGGCACGTTTTGCGATGCTCAAACGGTCGAATCCCGAACGCGCCGCGAGGCTCTTTGCGCTCGCGCAAGCCGATGCGGACGAACGATGGCGCTACTACAGTCAGCTGGCCGGTGTGCAGCGGGCGTTGCCCGTCGAGCCCGCGGCCGCAAGTGACGAGGCCGAACCAGGCGCGAAGGAGAACTGACCATGGCCGATCTGAAGACGTCATATCTGGGGTTGGAGCTGGGCTCGCCGATCATCGCCTCGTGCAGCCCGCTCACCGGACGCGAGGAGTCGCTCTTACAGCTGGCTTCGGCCGGTGCAGGCGCGGTCGTGCTGCCGAGCCTCTTTCAGGAGGAGGCCGAGGCCGAAGAGCTGGCGGCGTCCGATCTGATGGACACCGGCGATGATTTCGCAGAGTTCGCTTCGGCACCGCTACCGACGATCGATTTCTCCGAGATCGGGCCCAGCCGCCATATCGACTGGCTGCGCCGGGCCAAGCAGCTTGTTGATATCCCGGTGATCGCCAGCGTCAACGGTTCCAGAGTGGGGGATTGGGCGAGGTACGCGCAGATGCTCGCCGACGCCGGTGCCGATGCGGTCGAGTTGAATCTCTTCTCGGTCAACACCGATCCGGACGAATCGTCCGCCGATGTCGAGGCGCGCTATCTGCAGATCATCGAGACCGTGAGTGGACGCATTCAGGTGCCGCTGGCTGTGAAGCTCTCGCAGCACATCACAGGACTCAGTTCGTTCGCGGGTCGGGCCCAACAAGCTGGGGCCGACGGCCTGGTGCTCTTCAACCGGTTCTACGGTGCAGAGGTGGACCTGGATTCGCTGAGCCTGGAAAGTCGACTGTCTCTTTCCACACCCGACGAGCTGCGTTTCCCGCTGCGCTGGATCGGGATACTGCGGGCTCAACGTCCGGATCTGTCGCTGGCTGCGACCTCCGGGGTCCACAGCGGTCTGGATGCGCTCAAAGCGCTGCTGGTGGGTGCTGATGTGGCGTGTACGACCTCTGCCTTGTTGAGTAGGGGGCCGGGACATCTGGCGGCGATGTTACGCGAACTGAATACCTGGATGGACGAACACGACTACGAGTCGGTGCGGCAGCTCCAGGGTTCGATGAGTGCGGCGAATGTCCCCGATCCCGGTGAGTTCGAGCGCGCCCAGTACATGAAAGTCATCACTTCCTCTTTGTGACGGTTGGTTCTTAGTGACGGTTGGTTCTTTGTGAAGGCTGGCTGGTGATGGCCTAGGAATCCACCCGATCTAAGCCGTCTACTAACGGCTTGACCTGCGAAGTCTCCGAATGAAAGACGGAAAATCGTGATCGAGCTTACGGCTTGTCGGGATAGGCCGTAAGATTCCTGTCAGTTGGAGACCGGTCCATTAGTGTGGTCTCATAAGCCGATCAAAAGGAGATATGCCATGGCCAAGAAGACCGTCGCTGTTGGTTCTTCCGTCGGGTTGCACGCCCGTCCTGCCGCAACCGTCGCCGCTGCTGCGGGTGAATACGACGAAGAGATCACCATCGCTCTCGGCGACGGCGACCCAGTCGACGCTTCCTCGGTGCTGCTCATCATGACCCTGGGTGCCGAGAACGGCGCCGAGGTGACGATCGAGTCCGATAACGAAGAAGCAGTGGAAGCAATCGCTGCGTTGGTTGCGTCCGACCTCGACGCTTAATCCCTCGCTCAGTCCCCCTGACTTCAGGTAGTGGGACCGTTTGGGTTCTGACTATCCGAAGACAGGGTGTCGAAGGCGCCTCGATGATCCAGGCTCAGCTGGGCCTGACTTAATCGAGGCGCTTTTTCGTTGACCCGACCGGGACGCTGAATCAGCCGCTCAACGGCCAGCGTCGGATGAGATGGCATTGGTTGCTTCGATACCAGACCAGCTCCAGCGACTCGGCTCGTCCGTGAATGGGTAGCGACCGGTTCAGCAGCCTGGCTGTGGACTCCAACCCCACGGCATCCGAGATTCGGTCCAGGGTCAGATGGGGCAGCGGGTCATCTCCTCCGAAGGGGCGTACGTCCCGGTGAGCCTGCCAGGCCGCGGCGGTCAACTGTTTGAAGCGGACGACCGGATCGACATGAAGATAGATGGTGCCGTCCGAGAAGACATCCAGACGATCCAACTCGAAGTCGAATGGCCGCACGCTCTCGGCCAGCTCGCCGATCGCGTCCAGATGCCACTCGATCATCGGCGCGAGTACCGTAATGTGCGCGTGACGAAACTCCGGGTCGTCACTCACGAATGACGGATCGTAGTACCGGGTTCGGTTGACGATCCAGTCTTCCATTTCAGCGACCGGTATCTGCAGCACCGCGTGCCCTGGCCAAATGGGGTCGGTGTCAGGACCTTGCCGTGATCCCTTAGCGGAACCCCTTGAAGATCGGTCATCATGCACGGTCGTGGTCCACCTGCGCGGTGTTACACCTCAGAGATCAGGCAGATAACCTCGCCGGAGGTCAACGATGTGCCGACCGCTACCAGATCCCGCACGACACCTGCGTGATGAGCACTGATCGGCTGCTCCATCTTCATCGCTTCCAGCACGACGATCAGGTCGCCTTCTTCGACGGTATCGCCGTCGGCGACCGCGGTCTTCACGATGGTGCCCTGCATCGGTGAGGTTAGGGCGTCCGATTGATCGACCGGGTTGATCGCGCGCGCCCGGCGGGTTGGCTTCTTGGGCTTGGTCGGCCCGCTGCCGCCGCCCAGATTTGCCGGCACCTTGACCTCGAGACGGCGACCATTGACCTCGACCACGACGACCTTCGACGGGGTGTGGGGATCAGGTTCACCGAGTTCACCGATATAGGGTTCGATGGTGTTGACGAAGGCGGTTTCGATCCAGTTGGTGAAGACGCCGAAGTGACCGTCGACCGCGGTGAACGCCGGATCTCGCAGAACAGCTTGATGGAACGGTGCCACGGTGGGCATCCCCTCGATCAAGAACTCGTCGAGTGCGCGGCGTGCTCGGGCCAGCGCCTCATCGCGGGTCGATCCCGTGACGATCAGTTTGCCGAGCAATGAATCGAAGGCACCCGGTACCGTCATGCCTCGCCGGTATCCCTCGTCAATGCGCACTCCGGGGCCACAGGGTGGACGCCAGCGAGTGAGTGTGCCCGGTGCCGGCATGAAACCGCGTCCGGGATCCTCGGCATTGATCCGGAACTCGATCGAATGCCCTCTGACCACGGCATCTGTTTCGGGCAGGTGCGCGCCTTCGGCGATCGCGAACTGCCAGCGGACCAGATCCCACCCGGTCACCTCTTCGCTGATTGGGTGCTCCACTTGCAGCCGGGTGTTGACCTCGAGGAAGCTGATCGTGCCATCTACGCCGACCAAGAACTCGCAGGTGCCGGCACCGACGTATCCGGCTTCCCTCAGGATCGCCTTGCTCGACTCGTAGAGCCGGGTGACCTGCTCGTCGGTCAGGAATGGTGCCGGGGCTTCTTCGACGAGTTTCTGGTGGCGGCGCTGTAATGAGCAGTCGCGGGTCGACACCACGACGACCTGCCCGTGCTGGTCTGCCAGACACTGCGTCTCAACGTGGCGGGGGCAATCGAGATAACGCTCGACGAAGCATTCGCCGCGTCCGAAAGCAGTAACCGCTTCGCGAGTCGCCGACTCGAACATCTCGCGGATCTCGGCGCGCTCGCGGGCGACCTTCAGTCCGCGGCCTCCGCCGCCATGGGCAGCCTTGATGGCGATCGGCAGGCCATGCGCATCGGCGAAAGCGACGACCTCGTCCGCGTCCGCCACCGGATCAGCGGTGCCGGGCACGAGCGGGGCGCCGACCTTTTGGGCGATATAGCGCGCTTCAACCTTGTTACCGAGAGCCTCAATGGCCGCAGGAGGTGGCCCGACCCAGATCAAGCCGGCGTCGATGACCGCCTGCGCGAATTCGGCGTTTTCCGAAAGGAAACCGTAGCCGGGATGTACGGCATCGGCACCGCTTTGTTCAGCGATGGCCAGTAGTTTCCCGATATCGAGGTAGGTCTCGGCCGGTGTTGCCCCGTTGAGCGCGAATGCCTCATCGGCCAGCTCCACGAAGAGCGCGGCGGAATCGGAATCTGCGTAGACAGCGACAGCGGTGATGCCTGCGTCCCTCGCAGCTCGGATGATACGGACCGCGATTTCGCCGCGGTTGGCCACCAGCAGCTTGGTGATCGTCATGAACGGGAGTCTACTTATCTCATGCCTACTCCTGAGTTTGTTCTGGCTTTACGGTCAAAGATCGGTAATGATCCGCTCTGGTTACCGGGCGTGACTGCGGTGGTGTTGCGGCCGCTCGACGTGCCCGAGGAGGTGCTTTTGGTGCGGCGTTCGGACGACGGTACTTGGACGCCGGTCAAGGGAATCATGGAACCGGCCGAGTCAGTGGCTGCGGCTGCGAAGCGGGAATGCCTGGAGGAAACCGGTGTCGTGATCGAGATCGACCGGCTTGTCGGTACCATGCCGCACGGGCCGGTGCACTATTCGAACGGCGATGTCACCTACTATCTCGATCACATCGTGCGGGCGCGCTGGGTGAGCGGCGAGCCGATCGTAGGGGACGACGAATCTGTCGACACCGGCTGGGTCGCCCTGGACGCACTCCCTGAGTCGATCCCCGCCTCTGACCTGGCCCGCATCCGGCTAGCGGTCGCCAACCCGGTTGATGCCGTACTGGAGGGCTTGCCGCGTTAGCTCCCGTCCTGATCGTCCTGCTCGTCCGGGTCGGGCGAGTCCCGTGCCTGCGTCCCGGTGGGGCGAGTCCCGCGCCTGCGTCCCACATTCCTCCTCTCCTCCCGGGATCCCTCTTTCCCTCCCGGATTGTGTAGCTCTGGGGCCCGTCACAGGTGCTGCGCCTACACGATGGGCCTCGCTCTCTCCCGGATTGTGTAGTTTCAGGGCCCCGCGTCCTCTCCTCCCGGATGGCGTGGTTTCCGGGTGCCGCGTCCTCTCTTCTCGGATTGTGTAGTTTCGGGGCCCGTCACAGGTGCTGTGCCTACACGATGCAATGCAGCCCCCGCTATCTCTCCCGGATTGTGTAGCTTCTGAGCCCGTCACCGGCGTTGCACCTACACGATCCGGTGGGGCCCCTGCTATCCCTCCGGGATTGTGTAGCTTCCGAGCCCGTCATGAGCGCTGTGCCTACACGATCCGTGACTGGGAGGGAGCGGGAGGAGGCCTCACTGGCCATCGTCCGGCTCGGCGGCCATCATCTGGTTTGGCCTCCAGAACCTCGGTTGACGTCTTACGAACCTCGCCGAGTTATCCACAGAACCGGATTTGTCCGATATGCGGCGGGCTCAAATGGCCAGACTTTCGGTATGCACTCGCGCCCCGCATTTCCTGAACCGCTCAACGGTCTGGCAGATCGCCAGGCCGGAATCGTGACCTGGGAACAAGCACTCCAACTCGGTATGCCTGCGAAGACCGTGCGGAAGCTCGTCACCGATGGCTACTGGACGAGACTCAGTTCGGGCATTTACCTCACGCACGCCATGAAGCCCGCCTGGTCGAGCCTGGCATGGGCGGGAGCACTTGTGGGCGGGCCGGAGGCTGCGAGCACCGGAAAAGCTGCCTTGCGGTTGGACTCGATCATCGCTGAAGAAGAACTGCCGATCCATTTCCTCTTGCCCTTCAGCGCGAGCTATCGGCCCCCGAACAGCTGGTGGCGTTTCTCGCGGACCCGGACGCCGTTCCGCGCGATGGGGGAGCTACCACGAGTGCCGATCGAGCGGGTCATCATCGATTTGTGCGCGACCGAACCCGGACGCGCCCTGCACTGGGTGATGCTCGCAGTCGGCAGCCGCAAGACGACCGCGAGCAGGCTGCGCGAGCAACTCGATGAGATTTCACGGCATCCGATCCGCGCGGAGCTCAAAGAAATACTCGCGGATGCCGAGCAAGGCGTGCACAGCCCGCTCGAATACGCCTATCTACGCAACGTTGAGCGAGCGCATGGGCTATCGGGCGGACGACGGCAGGTCCGCAGCCGCGGCTACTTCCGGGATGTCTACTACGACGAAGGGTTGATCGTCGAGCTGGATGGTCGACTGGGACACGACGGCGTTGATGCCTTCCGAGACATGGACCGTGATAATTACCACACCGCACGCGGCAAAACGACCCTCCGGTTCGGATGGCATCAGTGCGTCAACGCTCCATGTCGAGCCGCAGCGATGGTGGCCGATCTCCGGCATCAGCTCGGCTGGACGGACGAAGAACACGCCTGCCGACGCTGCCTGCGAAGGCCCTGATCACCCTCAACGACTGCTGGATCGTGTAGGGCCGGAGCCCAAGACGGGTCCGATAGCTACACGATCCGCGAGCGCGGGCGCCAGCTGCAACACGGCCGCATTGTGTGGAGCGGCTGCCCATGTCGGGCTCTATGGCTACACGATCCGGGGCCCAGGCCGAGGTGGGCCTGTGTGGAGCGGCCGTCGAGCCCAACAGGGCCACTCGTCCACGTCCAGTTCAAGATGTTGGTGTTGTCGCTGTGCCCGAGGAACGGCTTCGGGTCGGCACGTAACAGATCTGCGTCCAAGTGCGGGACGACTCGTATCTGATCGTCCCCGCCGATGGAGGCGATGATCGCCCGACCCCCAGGGTCGACCAGGACCGTCATCGTGCAGGTTTGGAGGCCGAGACGGGCTCGAAAGCTACACGATCGGTGGGTGAGGGTGGCGAGCAGGCAGAGGGCCGTGGAGGCCTGGGCGCGTGCGGCGCGTGCAGCCCTCAGTGCGCCGGATTGTGTAGATGTGGAGGCCGTGACGGGCCCGAAAGCGACACGATCCGCGGGTGAGGGAGGGAAGCAGGCAGAGGGCCGTGGAGGCCTGGGCACGTGCGGCGCGTGCAGCCCTCAGTGCGCCGGATCGTGTAGATGTGGAGGCCGTGACGGGCTCGAAAGCTACACGATCGGCCGGTGAGGGAGGCGAGCAGGCGGAGCGTCCTGGGATAGCGCCGGATTGTGTAGATGTGGAGGCCGTGACGGGCCCGAAAGAGACACGATCCGCGGGTGAGGGAGGGAAGCAGGCAGAGGGCCGTGGAGGGCCTGGGTGCCTGCGGCGCGTGCAGCCCTAAGTGCGCCGGATTGTGTAGGGGTGGAGGCCGAGATGGGCTCGGGAGCTACACGATCGGCGGGTGAGGGAGGCGAGCAGGCGGAGCGTGCTGGGATAGCAGCGGATTGTGTAGATGTGGAGGCCGAGACGGGCTCGGGAGCTACACAATCCGGGGAGACGGCGAGGACGGGTCCAGAAGAGTGCCTGGGAGACGGCGAAGAGGGGCCGGGAGAGCGCCGGGGAGAGGGCGAGGAGGGGCGAGGAGGGGCGGGGAGAGGGCGAGCGAGGGGAAGGGCTCAGCTGTTCAGCTCCCAGAGGGTTTGCCAGGCGACTCCCAGGTCGAGCAGCATCTGGCGCACCAAGGGCAGTGAGATGCCCACCACGTTGTGGGGATCACCGCTGATGCGACTGACGAACGGGCCGCCGAAGCCGTCGATGGTGAATCCGCCGGCGACACGCTGAGGTTCACCGGTGGCTGCATAGGCGGCGATCTCGGCGTCGGTCAGGTCGGCGAAGGTCACTCCGGTCTCTGCGACCCGCATCTGGGTGCGAACATCGTCAGGACCATGGACCATCGCCACATAGTGACCGGTGAAGAACAGCCCCCGACGGGCGCGCATCCGGTACCAACGGACGATGGCCGCCTCCCGCGTGCCGGGCTTGCCATAGATCCGCCCCTCGATCTCCAGCATCGAGTCGCAGGCGATGACCACGAGCGGCTCGTCCAGCTGCCCAGAATCGGCTAGCTTGCGCAAAACTGATTCACCCTTGAGACGGGCCAGCTCGGCGGTGAGCTCCGGGGCGCCCGGAGAATACACCAGCTGCTCGTCCACTTCAGGAGCGATGACCTGCGGTTCAATGCCTGCCTGCTGCAATGTCAGGAGCCTCGCCGGTGAACTCGACCCGAGGACGATCCGGCGCGGCTGTGGTCTGGCTGAAGGTATCGGCACGGTCCCATCCTAGAGAGATTGGACGCATACGCCACCGGATCCCGCAGAGAAGTCCGTCGCTCAGGGTCCAGGCCCAGCACCCACGAGCAAAACCTATGACCCTGCTCACAGTCGGACGGCTGCCGAGCCCACGCCGTCCCGCAGACAAAGACAACGGTCTTCGCGCACTAGGAGAGACTGCCGCGCCAGGCCTCCGGGCCGGACACGAACGGCTGCCGAACCCTGCGCCCGTGCGAGTCCCAGCCACCGGCGAGCAAACAACGGTGCACTAGGAGAGACTGCCGCGCCAGGCCTCCGGGCCGGACACGAACGGCTGCCGAACCCTGCGCCAGTACGAGTTCCAGCCGCCAGCGATCGGCCGATCCTGGTTCGGCTTGGCGGGCCCCGGATCAGCCAGTTCGGCGGCCAGCACGACAGTGACGGCCGCGAGCTCTTCGTCGTTCGGGTTACCTCGCGTGATCTTGAACTCACTCATAGCGGGATATTCCCATGCTTCTTCGGCGGTAGCGCTTCGCGTTTGGCGCGCAGCGCACGCAGGAACCGGATCACCTGGGCGCGAGTCTCATGCGGGTAAATGACCTGATCGACATACCCGCGTTCGGCCGCAGCATACGGATTGGCCAACGTCTCGTTGTATTCGTCGACGAGTTCGCGGGCCTTCGCCTCCGGATCGGGTGTGGTGGCCAACTCCTTGCGGTACAGAACTTTCACGGCACCCTCGGCGCCCATCACTGCGATCTGTGCGGTCGGCCACGCCAGGTTGACATCTGCCCCCAAGTGTTTCGAACCCATCACGATATAGGCGCCACCGTAGGCCTTGCGGGTGATCACGGTCATCAGCGGCACGGTCGCCTCCGCATAGGCGTAGATCAGCTTGGCGCCGCGGCGGATGATGCCGTCGTACTCCTGCTCGACCCCGGGCAAGAAGCCTGGCACGTCGACGAATGTCAGCACCGGAATATTGAAGGCATCGCAGGTACGGACGAAACGCGCAGCTTTCTCGGATGCCTTGGTGTCCAGGCAGCCTGCCAGCACCATCGGCTGGTTCGCCACCACGCCGATACTGCGGCCCTCCACTCGTCCGAAACCGCAGATCACGTTCGGCGCGTAAAGCTCCATGATCTCGAGGAATTCATCCTCGTCGAGGACGGTACGAATGACCTCGCGCATGTCGTAGGCGTGCGCCGGGTTGTCGGGGATCAGCGCATTCAGCGTGCGATCGTGGTCGGTGAAGTCCAGATCGACGGTTTCACCAAATTCGTAGATGGGTGCGTCTTCAAGGTTGTTCTGTGGCAGGTAGGTAATCAGTTCGCGAACGTACTCGAGTGCATCGTTTTCGTCCACCGCCAGATAGTGCGCGTTGCCTGACTTCGTGTTGTGGGTGCGGCCACCGCCCAACTCCTCCATCGAGACATCCTCGCCGGTCACGGTGCGGATGACTTCGGGTCCGGTGATGAACATCTGACTGGTCTGATCAACCATCACGATGAAGTCGGTCAGCGCCGGCGAATAGACATGACCACCGGCCGCTGCCCCCATGATCAAGCTGATCTGTGGGATCACGCCCGAGGCCTTCACATTGCGCAAGAAGATGTCGCCATAGGCACTCAGGGAGACGACGCCTTCTTGAATGCGAGCACCGCCGCCCTCGTTGATTCCGATCAGCGGGCAGCCGATACTGATCGCGAAGTCCTGGATCTTCGCGATCTTGGCTCCGTAGACCTCACCCAGCGAGCCACCGAAGATCCCGACATCCTGGCTGAAGATGCAGACCGGGCGTTCATGAATCTCGCCCAGCCCGATCACCACACCGTCGCCATAGGGACGCTTGGCATCCATCCCGAACGCTGTGCTTCGATGCCGGACGAATTCGTCCATCTCGGTGAAACTGCCCTCATCGACCAGCGCCAGGATGCGTTCCCGGGCGGTCATCTTGCCGCGAGCATGCTGTTTCTCGACTGCCTGGGGTCCGGAAGCGTGGACGGCTTCGTCCATACGGGTACCGAGGTCAGCGATCTTGCCGGCTGTGGTGTTGGCATCCATATGCTCAAGATAGCCCGACTGGCCATGCATAGCATGGTCAACCGGTCAGCAGAGATGGGGGATAATCGAGACCGTGCCCGCAACTCCTCCCGCAAATGCCGGACGCATCGCCCGTCTGCTCGGCCCCGCCAGCAGGTGGCAGGTGCGCACGGTGGCGCTCACCGGCTCGACGAATGCTGATCTTGCAGAGGTGGCGCGGGCCGGCGGACGGGCCGGTGAGGTGCTCATCACCGAACACCAGCAGGCCGGACGTGGACGATTCGATCGCGCCTGGCAATCGCCGCCGGGTACCTCACTGTCGACATCGGTGCTTTTGCGTCCGCGCAGGGAACCGTTGGATTGGGGCTGGCTATCGCTGCTGGTGGGGCTGTCCGTCACCGAAGGGTTGCGCAGTCTGGGGGCGGCCGACCGGATTCAGCTCAAATGGCCCAATGATGCCCTCATCGACGGCAAGAAGGTCTGCGGCATTCTGTCGGAGCTCGTGGTTACCGACCTGGGTAATGCGGCAATCTGCGGATGGGGTATCAACATCTCATTCGATGAATCCGAGCTGCCGACTCCGCAGGCAACCAGTCTGCTGCTGGCCGGTCTTCCCACCGACAAGGATCTGGTCGCGGCGGCCATCTTGGCCAGGCTCGACGATATTTTCATCCGCTGGGATGCCGGAGCCGATCTGAGCAGCGAATATGCCGCTGGTTGTGCGACGGTGGGACGGGATGTGCGCGTTCATCTGGACGCTGAGGCTCCCGACAGCCCATCGATTTACGGCCGGGCGGTCGGCATCGGACCCAACGGGGAACTGCTGGTCGATCTTGGTGGTCGGGTCAAGGCCTTCAGCGCCGGCGACGTCGTCCACCTGCGCTGACCTACCGCAAACCATCGAATACCGGAGATCTCACCGGGAATGCGCCGACCGGCTTGGGGGCGGGTTGATGGCCGCGGGACAATAGGGGTCATGGCATTAGAGCTGTACCCGGGAGAGGAACTGGTCACCACGACCCGTCCGCATGCCCGGACGCTGTTCTGGCCTATCGTCGCATTGTTTGCGATATCCGCCCTGGTCGGAGCAGGTATCGCGGTCATCCCCGCGGATTATCGCCCACTTGGCCAGCAGATCGTGGTAGCTCTCGGAGCGTTGGCGTCGGCGATCACCGTGCTGCGGCCGGTTTTGCGCCGATCTGCCACGAGCGTGACGCTGACGACCCAGCGCCTCATCGTGCGCACCGGCCTCGTCCGGCGTGCAGAACACGAGATCCCGCTCAACCGGGTCGTGAATATCGCGAGCACGAGGGCACTCCCCGATTTCGGATTCGGCACAGGCACGCTACTGCTCACCACACTTGGCGGCCAGCAGCTGAGACTGACCCATATGCCGCAGATCAAAGCGATGCGGCAGGCGGTCAGCGAATTGTCCGCCCAGAGCCGACCCGAATTGTTCGTGGACCCGTGGCGAGATACCCAAGTCTTGGGAGGCTCCGACCCGTGGCGCTGATCGCGATGGCAGGGCTGCCCGGAGTCGGCAAATCGACCGTTGCCAGAGGGCTGGCCGAGCGTCTGCCGGCGGTCTTGGTCAATGTGGACGATATCGAGTCGTCCCTTATCAGCGCCGAGTTCGAGAGGTCGTTCGCGACGGGGCTGGCCAGCTATCTGGTGGCCGGGCAAGTGGCTCGGGCGAACCTCGAATTGGGTAGCCACGTCATCGTCGACGCCGCGAACTACGTGCATTTCGCCCGCGAAATGTGGACTTCTTTGGCCGCCACGCACCACGTCGGGGTGCTATTCGTCGAGGTGGTGTGCACAGATCTCGCGTTGCACGCCGAACGACTCGCCCAGCGTCCGGCGGTGCCCGGGCTACCCAAGCAGACCTTCGACGATGTCGTGGTGCGCTACGCAGAAACCGAACCTTGGGGACGCGAACCCCGCTGGCTGGTCAACACTGCCGGCGAGATCGACCACGAGAAGATCTTCGCCGACGTTCAAGAGGCACTCGCGAGCGGGTCAGACGAGACCTGCGGGCTGCGGCACATGGTTTCGATGAGTCAGCTCTCAGAGCAATCTGGTGAGTGCAACCCGGTCAGAGCAACTCGGTCAGAGTAACTCGGTCAGAGCAAGCTGGTCAGAGGAACTCGCTCAGAGCAACTCGACAGGCAACCGCTCGATGACCAGGCCACCGGCGGCGGGCTCATCGCTGGGTTCGATCCGGATCACCCCAGCCTCCGCACGCTCGGCGACAGCGCCGTCGAGCCGGCCGTCGACCCAGTGCAATGCGGCGCCGTCGTCGGCTGCGTGGCCGCCCGGCAGCAGACCGGAGGAGATCGCATCGGTGAAAACCGGTTGCCGCTTGGGCTCGCCGTCCCAATGCGGGCAGAAACTGCCCGGTAGGATCCCCAGACCATCGGGCAGCACCCGAAGGTCGCCGAAAGAGTCTGTGACGCAACCCTCGTACCAGCACGCCGAGCCCGCAGAAAGCCCGCCGAGCACCAGTGTGCGCTCCCGCCGCATCATCTCTATCAGGACGCGGTCGACGCCGTGGGCCCGCCACAGGGCGAGCATATTCACCGTCGACCCGCCGCCCACGAGCACCAGATCTGCTTGCGGTAACCGCGCGAGCGAGGCAGCGGCGTCCTGCCAGAGCGTCAGCACCATCGTCCGCACGCCGAGTGAGGCGTATGCGGTCAAAAACCGTCGCACGTAGGTTGGGTCGTCCGCTGAAGCCGAGGGGATGAAGCAGACCATCGGCGCACTTCGGCCGGTCAACTCCACCAGGTACCTGTCGAGGTTCGTCGGTGAACCGGTGGGCGACATCGAGAATCCGCCACCACCCATACTCACGATGTGCGTGCTCATGGGTCAATCATCGCACGGGCGATAGTCTGAGCGGGTGAGTCAGACCACCATCGGAGTCATCGGCGGCGGGCAGTTGGCCCGCATGATGTATGCGCCGGCCACCAAACTCGGTATCGAACTACATCTACTGGCCGAGGGCCCCGATGTCGGTGCGGCCCGGATCTTCAAGCACGTCACCGTCGGTGATTACACCGATCAAGCCACCGTGAGGGCGTTCGCAGCCGACTGCCAGATCATCACCTTCGACCACGAGCATGTGCCCACCTGGATCCTGCGTGACCTGGTGCATGACGGGAAACTCGTGCGTCCTGGCCCCGGAGCTCTGCAACATGCCCAGGACAAACTGCTGATGCGCCGACGACTGACGGACTCGCTGGACGCTCCGGCACCCAAGTGGCGGGCCTGCGCCGATGCTGACGAACTGGCCGCATTCGGCGCCGAGATCGGTTTCCCGATCATCGCGAAGGCCAGTCGAGGCGGCTACGACGGCCACGGGGTTTGGAAACTCGATAGCCCATCCGACACTGGAATCCCCTTCGCTGAGGCTCTTGCCGAGTCCGCGGGCGAGAAAGTCGAGATCATCGGTGAGGAGTTCATTGACTTCGTTCGCGAGTTGTCGGTGATCGTGGTGCGCTCGCCATCGGGTCAGGCCGTTGCCTACCCGGTGAGCGAGACAATCCAGCGCGAAGGGGTTTGCCGCGAGACCATCACCCCGGCACCGGGGCTCAGCGAGGACCAGGCCACCCAGATCACCAAGCTCGGGCTCGACATCGCCGATGAGCTGCAGGTCACCGGAGTTTTAGCGGTCGAGTTGATGCAGCGTGCCGATGGCAGTGTGGTCGTGAACGAACTGGCGATGCGTCCGCACAATACCGGTCATTGGACGATCGATGGCGCGCACACCAGCCAATTCGAGAATCATCTGCGAGCGGTGCTTGATCTGCCTTTGGGGGATCCCAGGATGCGGGACCGCTGGTGTGTGATGGTCAATGTGCTCGGTGGAACCAACGAAGACCTGCCCAGCGAGCTGCTGCACTGTTTCGCTCGGGATCCGCGGCTGCGGGTGGAGTTCTACGGCAAGCAGATTCGTCCGGGACGCAAGGTCGGGCATGTGAACTGTTACGGGGACGATCTGGACCAGGTACGGGCGCGAGCAAAGCATGCCGCGCACTATCTCATGGGTGACATCAGGAAGGGATGACGATGAGCGCACCGTTGGTGGGAATCGTGATGGGGTCGGATTCGGATTGGCCGACGATGAGCCCGGCCGCTGAAGCGTTAGCGGAGTTCGGCATCGCGTATGAGGCCGATGTGGTCTCCGCGCACCGGATGCCCGAGGAAATGGTCGCCTATGGCAGGCAGGCAGACGGGCGCGGGTTGAAGTGCATCATCGCGGGTGCCGGCGGGGCCGCCCATCTACCGGGCATGCTCGCCGCCTTGACCCCGCTGCCGGTGATCGGGGTGCCGGTGCCGTTGAAATACCTCGACGGCATGGATTCGCTGCTGTCCATCGTCCAGATGCCGGCGGGAGTACCGGTCGCAACCGTCGCAGTCGGCGGCGCGCGTAACGCCGGCCTGCTGGCGGCCCGTATCCTCGGCGCCGCCGACCCCGGCCTGGTCACGAAGATGAAGGAGTTCCAGCAGGATTTGCGTCGGATGTCGCTGGCCAAGGGGGAACGGATCCGGGGGCAGAGGTCGCAGGACCAGCAGTAACCCTCGCCGGCGGTAACAGGTTCTCGCCGGAGGGCCGGGCTCGCGGGTTTCTCGTGATGTCCCCGATCCTCACTCGTGCAGCGTGATCGCCTGCCGCCACTTGAGACGCCCGGCGGTGCGCAAGAGCGCCCGTCGGTAGATGCGTTCACCGAGCAGTACCATCAGCACCGCGAAGGCCAGGTTGGACGCAAGCGCTGCCAATGGCTCCCACCAGCTGACCGAGCCTTCGACCAGCCGGGCGGGCATCAGCACCGCCGAGACGATGGGGACGAAGCTCAGCGCGGTGCGAACAGTCCCGGTCGCGGCGAAGGCGGCGAAATAGGTCGCCATGAGCACCCACATCAGCGGGGTGGACGTTTGATTCAGGTCTTCGCTGCGCGTCCCCAAGGCGCCGGCCGCGGCCCAGATACATGCCAGTGCGAGGAAGCCCGCGAGGAAGAAGAGCAGAAACCAGCCCGCAGCAGCCGCGAAACCAGGCAGATAGCCGCTCAGCGCGGTCAACGAGAGCCCGATCATCCCTGCGGCGAGCATGATCACGAGCTGGGCGAACGCGATCACCGTGTTTCCGACCACCTTGCCGGCCAGCAGTTGTCGCACCGGAATGACGGCAACGAGGATTTCGACGATCCGGGACTGTTTCTCCTCGATGACCGACGTCGCGATCTGCATCCCATAGGTCATCGAGGAGATCATGAAGAGCACGCCGAAGACGATCGCTGCGATCATCCCGAGCGGTCCGCCTGCTGCGTCCGGGTCCAAGACTTCGGTGCTCACATCGAGTCGTTGAGCGAGTGCCTCGTCGCTGATGCCGGCCTGGTGGGCAAGGTCGCTGATCGCTTGAGTCTCCAAGACCTCTTCCAGTTGCCGACCGAATGCGCTGTCGGCCGCGGATTGCCAGGTCGTGACCCAACCGTGGTCCTCGTGATGCAAGAAGACGCTGGCTTCACCGGATTCGACTTGGGCACGGGCTTGGGTCTGGTCTGCTACCTCGACGACCCGCAGACGGTCGCCGGCGCCGGATTGTTCTGCCAGCAGATCTACTGATCGGGCAAGCGCTGCCGCCTCAGGGGTGGTGACCGCAACATCGATGGTTTGTGTGCGTGTGCTGACCAGAAGACTGACGGCGAAACCTGCGATGATCAGGCCGAGCGTGGTCAAGGTGCCGATGATGAAGGCCTTGTCGGTGACTTTCACGACGATCTCACGGATGGCGACGATCACCCAAGCTGGCCGACCGCTACTCGCGGGCTGTTTGGCGGACGTGCGGTTCATGCTGTCACCTCCCGGTAGATCTCGGACAGACTCGAACGCACCGGCGCGTACTCGAGCACCCGGCCGCGTCGTAGCGCCTCGGTCAGCAGCTCGTGCTCCGCGCCGGGAGAATCAATTTCGAAGACCGCCGTACACCCGGTGATTTGCGTCACGCTCAGCCCGGGTGTTCCTCGTACCCACGAGGCGTCGGTGTCGATCACCAACCGGTATCTGTTGCGACCGCGCGATTCGAGTTCGTCCCTGGAGCCCGCGGCAACGACCCGGCCGTCAGCAAGGATGACCAATCCGTCGCAGAGCCGGTCGACCAGATCGAGCTGGTGGCTGCTGAACAGCACCGGCACCCCGCGGGCGGCACGTTCGGAGAGCAGGCCGGCCATTTCATCGACGGCTTTGGGGTCCAGACCGCTGAACGGCTCGTCCAGGATCAACCCGATCGGGTCGGCCATCACGGCGGCCGCGATTTGGACGCGTTGCTGATTGCCGAGGCTGAGCTTCTCGAGCCGGTCTTTGAGCCGATCTCCCAGCCCGAACCGTGTCATCAGTTCGGACGCTTCGCGCGCCGCAGCCGCGCGTTTCATGCCTTTGAGCTCAGCAAGGTAGACGAGCTGACGGCCGATCGGTTGTTTGGCGTAGAGGCCACGTTCTTCTGGCATATACCCGAAGCGGGAACGGATATCGCGGGTGATCGGGTTGCCCTGCCAGCTCACCGTGCCGCCGTCGGGTGCAAGCAGCCCCATGATCATCCGCATCGTGGTGGTTTTGCCTGCTCCGTTGGCGCCGATGAAGCCGATCATCTTTCCGGACGGCACCGTGAACGAGACATCGTCCACCGCTCGCAGCTGCCCGAAGGAGCGGGACAGATGGGCCAATTCAAGCATCAGGTCCTCTTCCGAGTGATCCAGCAAGTCATCATGTGCGGCTCTTGCCCAGCCCCGGCACGATCTCAGCCGACGAAGCGGTCCAAATCCGAGGTTTGCCCGGACGCGATCTCACCGAAGAGTTCGGCTGCCGCTGCGTCGTCCCAGATCACCACGGACTGGCCATCGTCGGACCAGCCGTCGGCGGCTGAGATCGGCACCACCAAAGACAATCCGTCGCCGCCCGACACGCTCATCAACGCCAGGCCCGCAGGCACGAACGTGGTGATGCTGGTCTGGTTGCCTTTCGCAAGCATCTTCGAGACAGCCATCGCCGTCTTCCAGTACTTGATCGGATTCAGGATGGTGGACGGCGTCGCGGCCTTCTTGACGACTTTGCCGATGACCTCGCGCTGGCGTTTCGCGCGACCAATATCGCCTTCGGGGTCCGCGTAGCGCATCCGTACATAGGCCAGTGCCATCTCGCCTTTGATCTTGCTGCAGCCGGCGGGTAGATCGAGCCCCGACAGTTCATCCCAGACCGCGTCGTCGACGCAGACCTCGATACCGCCGACCGCATCCACAAGGTCGACGAAACCATCGAACCCGATCTCCAGATAGCCGTCGAGTTGTACGCCGGTCGCCTGCTCGACGGTCTCCTCGAGTAATTCGGCGCCACCGAAGGAGTAGGCCGCATTCAGTTTGTTCATGCCGTAGCCGGGAATATCGACATAGGAGTCACGAGGCAGGCTGATGAGTACCGACGGTCCGTGCGTCGGTTTATACAGGATCATCATTGTGTCGGCGCGGGCACCTTCCACATCGCCGCGGGCATCACTGCCGACCAGAAGCACTGCTGTTCCGGGTTGTTTGGCGAGTTGTGCGGTCGGATCCAGCTGAGGGACCGAAGTCATACGGGTCAAAGCGATGACGGGTACAGCTACCAGCCAGATGACGAAGGCCAGCAGCAGGATCCCAATAAGGCGTAAGGGTGAACGTCTGCGCCGACGTCGACGCGCTGGCGTGGTTGCTTGCTGCGATGGCCTACCGCCCGGATATCGAGCGGAGCTTTGTTGAGGCGGGTATTGGCTACGTCGAGATTGCGGGGCGGGGTCAACAGGGCGCTGCTGGGGAGCCGCCTGGACCGGACGAGACTGGGGCGCTTGAGCCGGACGGGGCTGTGGCGCCTGGGCTGGACGGGGCTGTGCCGCGTGAGTCGGACGGGGCTGTGCCGCCTGGGCCGGACGGGGCTGCGCCGCCTGGGCTGGACGGGGCTGCGCCGCTTGAGCCGGACGAGGCTGTGGCGCCCGGGGCGGCGGCTGAGCGCCGGACGAGCCCCCGTAGAGCCAATCAAGGTCGGCCTGCCGGTCACGGTCCTCAGTCATGGCAGCCAGCCTAGTCACCGGAAGTGACCACCTCGGCTAAGCGGAACCGGGTTTTTTGGGCCGAATTGCCTCATCGGCTCACAGAGTTCTTGTCTTGGGCACTCAGATCAGGACGCCTGGATCAGGATGGCGCGCTCCTGTTCTGCCAGCGAGGCGAGTTGCTCGTTGGTGCCGCCCACCGCGACCACCGCTGAGCCGCCGCCCAGGATCGGAGCGACCAAAGCCGTCCGGATCGTCGTCCATGGGTCGGGGTCGGGGCAAAAGAGAACGCGTTCACTGCTCGGCGTGACTTTCGTCAGCTCATCCCAGCGCAGCACATCGTTACCGTGGAAACAGATCGGGTTTTCTGGTTGTACCCGCCAATGGACATCCGGTTGGCTCAACACCTCTGCATAGTCGGTGACTCCGTTGGGCCGGTCGCGAAATCCGGCCCCAAGCGGGTGAAGCGAACAGGCAATGGTCTCGACACCGGGAACCGGGTGCCGGTCTCGTGGTCCGACAATGGCTGCATCCAACAGATTCGTGGCAGCAAGCTCCTCGCGTGGGACGGCCACGACCTGGCCGCCCAGCTGCCAGATAGCCATCGTCCAGACCAGACCCACCCAATGACCGGGATCGGTGACCAACAGCGTGTTCGCGACGCGTGGACAATCTTCGACATCGATCGACACCAGCAGGTTTGCAGACTTGTCGACCCAGTTGGCGAATGTTCGTCCGGATAACTCAGTGCGGATACCTTGGTCAAGGTCGTACCAGGTGATCAGCGGTTTGGATCCCGCCGTGTCGACCCGATCCTCCAGCGCGGCGAGCGGGTCGCTCGATGGGGGTATGTTCGCGCGCAGAACCATTGGTCTATGTTAAGCCTTAATCCGCCGATTTTCCGCAGCTGCGCGTCCCCTGGCGTACACGCTGGCCGCGTTGTCCTCAGTTCGCCCACCCCGGTGCGCCTGGTTCGTCCGCCTTGCCATCGCACCCGCCAGGTGCCGTTCGCGACGCGGCCCATCGGCGGATTCAGGTTAAGGCCGCTAGATTGAATCTGTGCGCTACGTAGTCATCATGGCAGGTGGATCAGGGAAGCGGCTGTGGCCGTTATCGAGGCAGGGGGAACCCAAGCAGCTGCTGCCGCTGTTCGACGGGAAAAGCCTGCTGCAGCTCGCCTTTGAGCGGGTTCGTGCGGTGGTGCCCGCCGCGAATGTGGTAGTTTGCGCCGGCGCGGCCTACACCGACGTCGTGGCCGAGCAGTTGCCCGAATTGTTGGCCGAGAACATCCTGGGCGAGCCCACCGGTCGCGATTCGCTGAACGCAGTGGCCTGGCCTGCGGCAGTATTGGCCCGCCGCGATCCGGATGCGGTGGTTGCTGTGGTGACTGCCGATCAACTGATCACGCCGGTCGATGTCTTCGCCAAGGCACTGGACGATGGATTCCGGCTGGCCAGCGACGACCCGAAGGCGCTGGTGGCTTTCGGCGTGGTGCCGACGAGTCCACACACCGGCTACGGTTATCTCGCCCGTGGTGCCGACATCGAAGGGTACGGCGTCGCGAGCCAGATCACCGAGTTCAAGGAGAAGCCCTGCCTGGAGACGGCCCAGGCCTATCTCGCATCGGGACGCTACTGGTGGAATGCCGGAATGTTCGTCTGGCGGGCAGCGACTTTGCTGGAGCAGCTTCGGGTGCTGATGCCCCAGACCTATGAGAAGGTCATCGAACTCGCCACACAACCGCAGCGGCTGGCTGAGATCTATCCGACGCTGGTGAAGATCTCGGTGGATTACGGCGTGATGGAGCCTGTTTCGCATGGCCAGACCGATGCGCATATTGTCGCGGTCGCTTTGGAGATCGAGTGGGCCGATGTCGGCAGCTATGCTTCGCTGCACGAAGTGCTGGCACACGACGAGCACGGTAACGCGCGGGTGGGGACCGTCGCGAGCATCGATACTTCAGGCTGCCTGTTGATGAACAATGAGCCGGGCACCGTGCTGGGCGTTGTGGGAGTCGAGGGCCTTTTCGTCGTGCGAACCGACGAGGCGGTAGTGGTAGGTTCCTTGGCGGCCAGCCAAGAGGTGAAGGAACTGGCCGACAAAGTCGCAGCCGAGATATCCCCCGAACTAGCTTGAAGGTGCGTCAATGATCGAATACGCCAGAAGACTCCGTGGCCCGGCGACGGTCGGGGTGTTGGTGATCATCTGTTTCTACGTCGCGGTTGCGGTCGTCTATTTCGCGGTGCTGCTCAGTGACGGGACGTATATCGCTACCGCAGCGCGTCAAGCGGGTGCAGATTCGGTTTCGTTGGTGTGGATCTTCGTGGTCGTAGCGTTGACTTTGACCTGCTTGGTGGTGGATCCTCCGGTCCCCGACGCGGATCGGCTGGTCAAAGCAGCGGCGATCGTGGTGAGCGTGGCCACAGGCGCTGGCTTGCTTTTCTGGATCATGGGACTGTTCGGTGCGTTCAGTGTCGGGGCCTGGTTATCGGCGTTGGGCGGCCTGGTCGAGACCCTGGTCAAGGCGGTCGCCGCCATCGTGCTCTGGCGACTACGCCGTTGGCCGATCGCCGCGCCGGCCCCGGACGATGAAACTCAGCCGGAGGCTGCCCAGCCGGATCAGGTACCCGGACGTCAACCGGTCTGGAATCCTCCTGAAGCGGTTGGTTTGCAGTGGAACCGGGCGGGAGACGCCGCGACCGGTGCGGCCCCTCCGATGCTTACCCCTGGTGGCCCAGAAGCCATTGAGGCCCCGCAGCCTGCACCCAAGCCACCGTCCCGCCAAACCTGGTCGCGTGGCGGTATTGCGCCCGAGGATCTGCCCACCGAACCTGGCCCGGAGGCGACACCCCGGTCCGCAGCCGAGCAGATGGATGGTCGGCCAACGACCATCCCAGGTCAGCGTCCTGCCCCGGATTGGACGCCATCGCGGCGTCCTGAGTGATCCTTACCGCGACGAACCGAACAGTTAAGTAACACTCCGATCGGTGCTCCCCAGAGGGGTTTGCGCGCCCTCGAACAGCTCTGACAAGATTTGTCATCTTGACACGCCGTGAACAACATGGGTGTAATTTCATGTGTGTGAGTTGTCTCCTCATGCCAGACAACCGGAAGGAGTGGGAATGCAGCCCTTGCAAGTACGCTTCGACAACGATGAAGATGACGGCGTTCTCGCATGGCAGGAGCAGGCCTTGTGCGCCCAGACCGATCCGGAGGCTTTCTTCCCCGAGAAAGGCGGTTCTACGCGTGAGGCGAAGCGGGTCTGTCAGAACTGCCAAGTACGATCCGAGTGCTTGGACTACGCGCTGGGTAACGACGAACGTTTCGGTATCTGGGGTGGGCTTTCCGAGCGCGAACGTCGTCAACTCAAGAAGCGCGCGGTGTGATCGTGCCGACTCACCAATAATCCGGGATTTGCACTGTATTCGCTAAAGTTCGGCTAGTGGACCGGTCAGCAGACATCTGGGAGTGGGCTCACCAATCATCGGATGACGCGCCCCCAAGCGTTGACGCCAGCACCGTGCTGGCGGTTCTCGTCGCGCACAACGGCGAGCAATGGCTTGGCAGAACCCTGGTGGGGCTGGCCAGGCAGAACGATCAACCAGGACGTCTGATCGCGGTTGACGCGGGATCGGTCGATGGTTCGCGAGCGCTGCTCGACAAGGGCGTCCACGACGGGCTTATTCACACGGTGATCGATGGCCGGGCCGACCAGGGTTTCGGGGCGAACGTCGAACTCGCGATCGAAGCCGCCCTCGAAGACGGTTTTGCGGCCTCCAAGATCTGGCTGCTGCACGACGATTCGACGCCGAATCGTACCGCGTTGACCGAACTCCTGGTGGGTGCCGCGACTCCCGATGATGCCGGTCGCCTACCCGCGATCGTGGTTCCAAAACTGCTGCGTCCCAAACGCCGCAACCATCCCGATCAGATGAGCGCCGTGGGCGAATCGATCTCGCCGTCCGGTATGCGGGTCCACACCGTCGAACCCGGAGACATCGACCAACACCAGCAGGAACCCGCCCCAGTGCTCGGCGCCTCCACTGCGGGGCTGCTGGTCACCATGGATGCCTGGCGTCAGCTGGGTGGGCTTGAACCGAGCATCCCGCTTTTCCGCGATGGCGTCGACCTGGGCTGGCGCGCGAACAGTCAGGGCATGCTCGTGCGTACCTGGCCCGCTGCGGCATTGCGTCATGTGGAGGCCGGACGGGTTGGTTTGCGCGACAGCGTGCTGGCGCCCGACCCGGTAGAGGTCGATCTGGCTGCGGGGATGGTGGTGGCTACCGCGCACGCGGCCAAGCCCGCACGCCGAATCGCACGGATCAGCGCTCAATCGGTGGCGGGTGCTTTCGGCTACCTCCTCGGCAAATCGCCGAGCATGGCCAGTGGGCGACTGAAAGCCGCCGCGCAGCTGCGTCGGCAGAAACCTGCGCTGCTCGCGGCCGCAGCCAAGAACGAAGCCGAGACAACCACTGAACTCGCCCCCGGGTTACTCCCGGACCGAAGCTGGGGAATACGACGCTACTACGACCTCACCACTGATGACGACTCCGGCATGCTGGACGAGTTGACCGGCGATGATTTCGCCGGTGGCAGGCAGCGGGCTCGGCTGTGGGCGCCAGCGGTGATCGGGCTGCTGGTGATGCTGGTCGGCAGTTTGGTCGCGAGTCGTCGGCTCATGCATTTCGGCATGTTGTCCGGCCCGGCGCTGCTGCCAGCACCGGCTGACTTAGCTCAGGCCTGGGCGAACTGGACTCTCTCCGATCCGGGAATGCTCGGGGCTAATGCTCCCTGGTTGGGTTTGATGGCGTTAGGGTCGACGCTCGCGTTTGGCCATCCCGATTGGTTCGCTACCCTGCTCGTGCTGGGTGGTCCGGCGCTGGCTGCTTGGACCGCTTTCCACTATCTGCGCGCCATCACCGGGTCGGGCTGGCGGACGGCTGGGCTGGCA